>JBOHVS010000237.1:0-6575 GCA_050735975.1 Binatia bacterium
GTAGCACGACAGGACAATTAACAGACAAACAGTTGAGAGTCATCCCCTTCTTGCTAGCGGCCTCATCGATTGAGGAAGGATGCAAACGCACCAAAATTAGCAAGGCGACCATATACGGCTGGCTAAAGGAGGAACCGTTTCGAGCGGAGTTACGGAGAGGGCGCGAGGAAATTACGCGGGCATGCGTTTGAAATGCTCAAAGCCGGGATCTCTAAGGCTGCCGAAACCCTAATTGAGTTACTGAGTAGCGAAACGCAATCAATTCGGCTCCGGGCTGCCGAGGACATTATCGAGTTCACCCAAAAAAGCATGGAACTCGAAGACTTGGAGAGGAGAATTACCGCATTGGAGGTGGACAGGAGACGATATGAAGCTTGAACAAAGAATACGAAAGCTGGAAGGGCGGACGGATACCGGACTCGCAGCCGTTCTATATGGCTACTATACAGCTCGTGATCCAAACGATCCGGCTTTGACGGTGGGACCGGATGAAGATGGTGAGGCACGCCTTTCGCCTTACTGGACAGTCTGGTTTCTCGAGGGAAACAGCGAGGAGCAGGAGCGAGAGCTTCAAGAGCTTAGGCGTGATCCGAGATTCAATCATCCTCCAAAAGAAAACCCGAATTGGATCGGAGGTGCCCAGCTGTTCGTCCAGTACATAACTGGCGGCTCATACGACATGACCATATCAGCCGTCAAACGCCCCGATCGTATTCAACAGCATTACCAATCCGCGCCGACCCGCTAT
This sequence comes from Binatia bacterium, assembly GCA_050735975.1. Lineage (GTDB taxonomy): Bacteria > Desulfobacterota > Binatia > UBA9968 > UBA9968 > DATMBL01. The sequence continues at coordinate 749 of JBOHVS010000237.1, forward strand.
ACCTGGCCGCAACTGGACGCTCCTTCCCAGTTATGGCTCAATCGGCCAACGATAAAATCCCGCCAGGTCCGCAGCTGGAGGTACTGACGGCTGAAAAGGTGTTCGGCTGGAAAAACGTTCACGAGCATGAGGGTTCACTTGTCGGTAAGAAGCAGGATAAGGCCTGGCGCTAGCGATTAGCCAAGGTTTCCCTCTATTCGACAACCCTTTCCATGCATATGCCATCGAAGAACGGATGAAACAACTTGGGCGGTTGGACCGATACCAGAAAGAACTCTCGAAGATTACCCACGCCACAAAATAGAATCTCGGGCTACTGCCGTTTATCCATGGTTCTTTTCTTGCTCATCAATTTAGACTAAAAGGATTGTATGCGACCGTCAGGTAGTACGAGACCTATAATCTTCGGTTTTATACTTGCGATCGGCATTACCTTGACCCTACCCCACTTTGCTTTTGGTGCCGCTCGCTCTTTCGGCGGGTCCGGGAGATTCAAGGCTCCTAGGATACACCGACAACAATCCTTTTTACGCCCTTTCCACGGCTTTGACAGCTCGGGAAGATTCAGGGCTCCTAGGATGCATCGGCAAGATTTCTTTTCACACCCTTTCCACCGCTTTGGATTTGTTGGTGTGGGCGGAGTCAGCGAGCAGCCAGTCATTATTATTCAGCAGTTTCAGCCTGCGTCAGTCACCGAACCTAGAGAACCTGCCACAAACAGAATTTACGTTCAGCCGCGTTGGGTGGACGGCGGGTATGGAGTGGAAGTCTTACAGCCCGGATACTGGACCGACCCGAAGCAAGCGCCAGAACGTTGACCGCTGATTCTATTGCTGCCGAGCAACTCGCGAGACCACAGATTAGCGAGAAAGGAAACGATGCGAGGAAACACTCCCACTTCTAATTGGTATTCAGCTCCATTTTATCAATACTGGTCGGATAGGTTCCGTTTTCCAAAGCAATCTGTTTAAGTCGAATTAATTTGCTGCCTTTAGCACCGATACATAAACGCTCTGTGCCTTCGCATGAAATTCACCCGAAGTAACGTATATCCTCTTCTCATTCGACGAGAACACAGCTCCTGCCGGTGCCGGCACACTTGTTTGAGCCAGTTCCTTTCCGCCGATATCGTCAACTAGGAAAACCTTGTTTGACTGTTTGCCGACCACGCAAATTGTGTTTGAGGCGACCGCAACCTGCTCTGCCTGTTGACGAAAGTACCAATTCGGTTGTTGCCAATTGTTTATCGGTTGTTTTTTACCGGGCTGAGCCTGAAGTCACGGTGGATTTGCTCGAGCTTTTCCTCAAGAATAAATGCTGCAGTGAAGAAACTATCCAGCAGCTGTTGCGCACGACGCGGATCAGGCAGCATCTTAAGCCCTGTGAAAAGAAGCTGATACGGTTGGGGCTGGATCTACGAAGCGCACGGGAGAAAGCCGAACAGGCTGAGATCCAAGCGGCTCGACGGGCCTATATCTCATCGTATTTTCTAAGTCGTTATAACCGCGAACAGCTGTACGATGAGGTTTGGTCGGAACCGACACAGAACGTGGCAAAGAAATACGGACTGTCGGATGTTGGGCTAGCAAAAGTCTGTAAAAAGCTGCAAATTCCCCGCCCTGGCTTGGGGTATTGGGCAAAAAAGGCTGCAGGGAAGCCTGTGGGCAAGCGACCTCCACTACCCCGGCTCAACTGATTGATACTCAAGTGACCGGTTTCAAACCTTCGAACCAACGGACTTTTTTCATGCTGTCCGTTGATTGTCCGTGAATCCTGAAAGCGATCCACGCGACACGGGTCGAGGGCTTAAAGGTGCGTGGGGTTAGGGGTAGCGCCGCATTTTCCCGTGCGCGGGATCGTTACTCCAAGAACGAGAAGAGCGATGCCAGTGAAAAGCGCGAAGTCGCTAAGGGAGTGTCCGGAAAGTTTCCAAGCGGCGAATAGGGAGATCACGCCGAAGCCAGCGACTAGAAAGCCGAAGATGTCAGCGACCGCCTTCATGCCGGCTTTGCTTCATATCAGAAACGGCGTATATCCTTCAACGAGAAGGAATGACCGAAGGATTTCAGCATTACAAGAATTACCCGATCTCCGGTTCGGCGATCCCTTGCACCGCTACTGGCCACGGCGGCTGGGACTGCTCACGGCATGATCTTCGAGCCGGAGATGTGGCAAGCATTAAAGCCTGAAAGTGTCCCAAAAATGACACGGACAAAACACGGACAATTTCGTGCCTAACAGCTACTGGACCAGATGACTTTTTACGGGCAGAGCACGCAAGTGCTTGAAAGAATTTGGTGGGCCGCCGGAGACTCGAACTCCGGACCCGCTGATTAAGAGTCAGCTGCTCTACCAACTGAGCTAGCGGCCCACGTCCTTGCTTCGCGCGGAATTTCAAATCTCAGATTTACAGATCTCAAATCGTTTGCAATCTGAGATTTGAGGTTTGCAACCCCGAAGGGCTTGGGGTGAGTGAAGGGATTTGAACCCTCAACCCCTGGAGCCACAGTCCAGTGCTCTAACCGTTGAGCTACACTCACCGCATAAAATCGATTCTGGCGCGCCAGAAGGGATTCGAACCCCTGACCTACGGCTTAGAAGGCCGTTGCTCTATCCAGCTGAGCTACTGGCGCCAAAAACAACAGCGAGTAACAAGCGGCGAGTGAACGTTCTCACCAGCACTCATTACTCAGAGCTTTAATTTAAATGGTCGGGGCGAGAAGATTTGAACTTCCGACCCCCTGCGCCCAAGGCAGGTGCGCTACCAGGCTGCGCTACGCCCCGTCAATGACCACAGCCATTCTACACGGGCAAGTCGTGAAATCAAGGTTTTGTCGTGAGTATGTCGGGTAAAACAGACGCCAATTTCTTCAGCGCTTTGCCTCGATGGCTGACCGTTGCCTTGGTTTCGCGTGCGATTTCTCCGAAGGTCTTGCCGAAGGCTGGGTAGAAAAACAAGGGATCGTAGCCGAATCCATTTTTCCCTTTGGGAGCGAAGGCGATCCGTCCTTCGCACTGGTCTCGGACCGTCCACTCCTTCATAGCTGGTGACCTTGGCGCGCATAGCGCGAGAACACAGACAAACCGCGCGCCGCGATTCTCTTCCGAAACGTCCGCCAGTTCGGCGAGAAGCTTTTCGTTGTTGCGCTGATCATTTGCATCCTCGCCGCTGTAGCGCGCGGAATAAACTCCAGGAGCACCGTCAAGAGCGTCAACTTCCAAACCGGAATCATCGGCTAAGGTCAACAACCCGGAATATTGCGCCAGCGCCCTCGCCTTCTTCAGCGCGTTCTCCTTGAAAGTCGCGCCATCTTCAACCACTTCGGGCCACTCGCCGAGGTCTTTCGGCGAAATAATTTTGATGGGCAGGGCGCTCAGGACGGCTCGAACTTCAGCGAATTTGCCGGGATTGGTCGTAGCGACGAGCAGTTCGATCACAATGAGCCGTATCAGGAGCTGGAGGCCAAGACCTTCTTTTGCGCTTTGAGCAGCTCGCGGATGCCGTCCTGCGCCATTTCGGCCATACGTTCCATCTGTTTCTTGGTGAATGGCGCGCTTTCCGCCGTTCCCTGGACTTCGATGAACTTACCGGAGCCGGTCATAACGAAGTTCATATCGACGTCGGCTTTGCTGTCTTCTTCGTAGGATAAATCGAGGAGGACCTTGCCGTTGATAATCCCGATACTGACCGCGGCCACCGAGTCTTTAATGGGGTCTGCCTTAAGGATACCGCGATTCAGCCAGCTTCGGACGGCCTCTACCAGTGCCACGTATGCGCCGGTAATCGATGCCGTTCGCGTACCGCCGTCGGCCTGGATCACGTCACAATCGATCCAGACCGTTCGTTCGCCGAAACTATGGAGGTCTGCGATAGCTCGCAGGCTGCGACCGATGAGTCGCTGGATCTCATGGGTTCGGCCCCCCACCTTCCCCCGCGAAGACTCGCGGCCGATTCGCGTCTGAGAAGAGCCCGGCAGCATGCCGTATTCCGCGGTGATCCACCCTTTACCGCTGTTGCGCAGAAATTGCGGCGCGCGGTCTTCAAGCTTGGCCGTGCAAATGACTCGCGTGTCACCCACCTCGATCAGCACTGAACCGTCGGCGGTCTTGATATATCCGGGCGTAATCGCCAGCGGCCTCAGTTGTTTTGGTTTTCTGCCGTCGCTTCTCATTCGAGAGTCCGATCCATGCGTTTATAGTTCAAGCCGTTCAAATCGTTCGAGCCGTTCAAGCCGAAACCCGGCTGGATATTTCTTAATCATAAAGAACGCAAGGCTCGCACAAAATTCTCCTTGAGTCCTTTGCACTACTATAGTTGAGAGTTTTCGCAGGCTGCGCAAATTTTCCGGTCACCGATTTTAATTTGGCCAATTGACAAGACAATATGATCTCACCACGAAGCACACGAAGGACACGAAGGGTTCGGACAGTTTATACTCTTCAACTTCGTGCACTTCGTGACCTTCGTGGTGGAAGTTTCTGTTCCTATTTGGTTGCGGCTCTGCCGCGCTAGGTTCTATGCGGTTGCCGGTTTACTCCGCGTCCTCCGCGCCTCATCGGCCCGGCCTATAAAACAATCGAGATTTTTATACAATTTCGGTCGAAGCCATGCTATCGTGTCACTTATTTTTATCTAACCACTGCGGCTTAAACCAGGCAGGTTGTTTCGAGGGAACTCGATCATGGGCAGTATCACGATAGTTCTGGCTGATGATTATCCTATAGTTCGGCAAGGAATTCGGGCTCTATTCGATAAGCAGGAAGGGTTTGAAGTCGTCGGTGAGGCGGACGATGGCTTAGAGGCGCTTCGTCTCGTGGAGACGCTGAAACCTACCGTGCTGGTGACTGACTTGACGATGCCATCCCTGAACGGACTTGAAGTTGCCCGGCAAATCACCCGGCGGCGCCTGAAGACCCGAATCCTCGTACTATCGATGCATTCCGATGAGCACTATGTATTGCAGGCGCTTAAGAACGGCGCGGCCGGATATGTGCTGAAAGGGTGCGGCTTTGCCGAACTCGTGCGCGCCATAAGAGTCGTGGTTCGCGGAGAGCGCTACCTGCCAACGCCTTACTCCCACGCCGCCATCGAAGCTTACCTGGAAAGTCCCAAACGCTCCAATGGAGATCCATACGAGAATTTAACGAATCGCGAGCGCGAAGTCCTTCAGCTTGCGGCGGAGGGACTATCGAATACTGAAATCGGCGGCCGGTTATTTATCAGCGTGCGTACTGTCGAGGTTCATCGTTCCCACCTGATGCATAAACTCTCGTTGCGAAGCCCGGCCGATCTCGTCCGTTACGCTTTTGAAAAGGGACTATTGCTGCCGCAGCGGTCTCAGGGTAAGAGCAGAGAGCAGGGAGCATGGAGCGAGAGGTCAGAGGTCAGAAGTCAGCGGTCAGCAAGGGCGAAGGGGTAAGAATTGGGAATTGCGGATTTCGGATTGCAAATTGCTGATTTAGCCGTAAAGGAGCGGATTCACCACGAAGAGCACGAAGGAAGAAAATATTGTTAAAACCTTTTCTCCGAACTTCGTGACTTCGTGTCCTTCGTGGTGAACGAATTTCAAATTGCGAAATGCAAGATTAGCCACTAAGGCACCAAGGCACCAAGATTTTCGTTGGGTAAGAGCATGGAGCAGAGAGCAAGGAGCCAGAGAAATACAGAAGTCAGAGGTCGGAGATCAGAGATCAGAAGTCAGAGATCCGAGGTCAGAAAAAACATTTCGGATTGCGAATTACTGATAGCCGTAAAGGAGCGGATTCACCACGAAGGGCACGAAGAGCACGAAGGAAGAAAATATTGTTAAAACCTTTTTTCCGAACT
>JBOHVS010000238.1:0-5445 GCA_050735975.1 Binatia bacterium
AGTACTCTTCTCCGGCGCTCCCGAAATTTACCAGGATCAGGCTTCGCCCCAGGTTTTCAATGGCCCTGACGAAGGTTCCTTCACGTGGCAAAACGACTCCGGTTTTTTGCGAACGAATCGGTTTTATAGTTTTCAACGGATCTCCTGGACTCATGCCTTCCTCCGTTTGCTAATCACAGCTGCTCGACTGCTGTGTATCCCCTGATGCGTTGCAAATTTGATCTCGTAATTTTCATTTTCTAACTGTTAGACGCTTGAAACAGCAAACTCGATGCCAGAAATCCCGACCGCCGCCGTCGCGATCCAACGACACGCCGGCTTGAGCAGAAATTGCAATGAATCCAAGCTGTTTCAATCGTGTCCGGCTATTAACCCCGCAGATTTTAGGGGAGGTTTGTGCCGCCCCGACTTTGGGTGGAGCGGCTAAAAACGAGGCAGGCAGATTCCGCAGTCGATACAACACGAAACAGAAAAAGCTTTAGCAATCGCAATTCTTTGAGAGCTACAGAGACCCGGCACAGGCACGACGATCCCAGGGAACCAAGTCCCGACCGAAATCCCGAGTTTCTCCAGTCACTGTAGGGCACATCATACGACAAAAATTGACTTTTTGCTACAAAATTGTCGGGGATTGCGAATTTCGAAATGTGAATTGCGAAATGCAAGGCTAGCCACTAAGGCTCCGCCACATGGCTTCGGACGGATCCGTCCTTCGGCGGAACCAAGGCACTTCGTGTCTTCGTGGCAAGGTTTTTAAGAATTTCGGATTGTGAATTTGCTCCATGCTCCCCGCTCCATGCTTCGTGACCTCTGACCTCCGACCTTGAAGCAGGTTGAGGTTGAGGTTAAGGTCTAGCTCGATCTTAGCCTCAGCCTTCTGACTTCTGGCTCCCTGCTCCTTGCTCCATGCTTTCTAGCCTTTAACCTAAAGCTGAACCTAATTGCCGTCGCGGCCAAATCCTCAGAACCAAATCGGCAAGAAAAATAAACAGACCGATGCCCGAGAGATGCCACCACGTTTCTTGTCCACGCAATCCCTTTTCCGGAGCCGGTGTGTAGAGCCGTTTGACGCCTTCTTCGATCAGGTTAGGGTCGAGCATCTCGCCGCCGGTTTCCTCGGCCAGGCGGCTGAGCAACGCCGTGTTGGGTTTGAGTTCCCGGTATTCCTTCGGATAAGGCGCGATGTAGGGCAAGGTCGCTATGGCCAGAGGTTCTTTGCCGGGAGCCGCACCGGCAAAAAGGGTTAAGAGATTGATACCCCGCTGCGTACCCGAAAAATCCCCCTCGTAGCGACCCGGCGCGATTTGGCGAAAGGTTTTCTCCTCTGTACTCTTGTCCGGCGCAGTCAAATTTCCTCTGAGGGTCAGCTGATTGACGAAATCACCATCTCCGGACAAAATGTCCGCTACGACTTTCACTCGGTCTCCCTCCGGCTGGAATTCGGTCCGTAATCTGTTTTCCGAAAGTTGCCTCATCGTAGCGCGCGCCAGTTGACTCGCCCACAGGGGAAATCCTTCCCAACTAACCCATTCTCCGCCCCAACGCCCGCTTAGATCCGACGTAAAGGCGATCACGCGGCCGAGGCCGTAACGCCAAGAGGCAAGCAATGGGTCATCGCCCGCTTTCATCAATACCTCAGCGCTGGGTTTAGGATAGGTCAGGACATAGCCGCGTAGCGCCGGCAGGTTGACGCGGGAGAAGCCTTTCAGCGGACCTACGGCTGCGACGACCTTGGCCGCGGTCATTTTTTCAACCAGCAGATCGCGAGAGATTAACAGCGTCTCGGTCGTGAAAATCTGCGGGATCGTCTGCGGATCGAGGGTGACATAACCCCGGCCCTTGCCGTCCTTGGCAATCTCGTCCATGAGTTTGAAATCCGCGTCACCGCCCACCGCAACGGTCGAAACCGTGATGCCATTGCGCGCCATTTTCGTTACCAGAGAATGAAAGTCCATCTTGTCGGTGAGCCCATCGGAAAGCACCAAAACATGTTTGATGGAGGCTTGCTTGGATGCGATGACACGGTGCGCTTCGACCAACGCCTTGTAAAGATCGGTGCCGCCGTCGGATTGCAAACCGGCGAGACGCTCGGCAATCCATTCGCCTTTGCCGACCGGCCGGAAAGGCAGCACCCAGTCCCAGCCCGCATCGAAACCGAGGACGCCGACTTGGTCGGTCGGATTCATGATGTCGGCTGCGGCCAGCGCCGCGGACTTTGCCAGGTCCAGTTTGGAATTCCCCTCTCCCCCTCCGCCCATGCTGCCGGATTTATCGATGACGAAGAGCAATGCGACGTGCGGCAGATCGAGCCGGGCCGGCGGACGCATGTCGAGCGGGAGAATTCTTTCGAAGGGGGTCCGGTAGTAACCACCCGCCCCGTAGCTCTGCTCCCCGCCGATGACCAAAAGTCCGCCGCCGTGATCGCGGACGTATTTTTCTATCGCCTCCATCTTGGCCTGCGAAAACTGATATGCCGGTACATTGTCAAGAACCAAAAGGTCAAAGGACGAGATCTCCGGCACAGTGAGGGGATGATGCTCCGGCGAGGATTCCACCACCGAGTAGCCCTGAACCTGCAACGCGCGAGAAAGCGCGCTCTGTTTCCGCGATGACAGGTAGAGAATCCGCGGCGGTCCTTTAACCTCCACCACTCCTTGCAGCAGGTTGTTCTCGGGGAGCGTATCCTCGGCGGACTCCACCAATAGCTCGAACTTATGGTTGCCCCGTTCGCGCAAACTCTCCCGGAAGCTCAGCCGGTTCGTTCCAGGATTTAGCCGAAGTTCTTGCTCTCTTTGCACAACGCCGTCGCGCAACAGCTTGATCCGCGCATTGGCGGCCGCGAGGCTTTCGATCGCCGCGCGCATCTCGAAGCTCTCGGCGCTGTCCACTTGCTGCGGCAACGCCAGATCAGAGACATAGAGCTCGTTTTTGCCGCGCGCGAGAGTGACCGGAAGAGTCGAGACCTGGACGCCTTGCGCGCGCAGCAGCGGCACCACGCGCATGCTTTCGCCCCGATTCTCGTTGCCGTCGGAGATCAGAATTAATTTTTTCTGCCTACCTTCGCCGAACTGAGCGACAGCCGCCTGAAGCGCGGCTTCGATATCGCTTTCCTCGCGCTCCGTTCGGGGCGAAACATCGACGACGGGAAAATCGGCGCGGGGAGGAAACTCCCAGACAGGCCGGCGACCGAAGAACAATAAACCCGTGCGGGCGTCCGGATTTTTCAGGCGGCTGGCCGCCTCCAATAACTGCCGGGCCTTTTCAATACCTTCTCGTCCGACGCTGCGCGAGAAATCGACTCCGACGATAACATCCAGCAGCCTGGTCGATTGCATGATCCGGGGATTGACCAGCGCGACAATCAACGCCGCAAACGCCGCCAGCCGGAACGCGAGCGGAGCCCAAGGAGCGCCCGCGCGAAACGCCAAAAACGCTTCCGCGCCGAGCAACCCAAGAACCGCGAGCAACAGGTACGGCCAGAGTGACATCCCGCGCTCGGAATTCGCGGCTTCCCTAGGAATATCCGGGCGCGCCTCTTCACGGCCGGCGCTTATGCGGGAACGGATCTGCGACTCGGTTTCATCAAAGAGATTCACGGCAAACCGTCCCGCCCGGCTTTGCGTCCTGTAAGTATAGAATCCGGCCTCGAAAGTACCGGCGAACATTAAAGGATCGGAAGCGACCTTGAGAGTCTCCTTCTTCCCCGACGGAGTCGTCAGTTGAACCTCATGTTCCTGAGTAGACAAAGCATACGGCTCACCGGCTCGAGCTGCCTTGGCCGGGAACTCCAAACGACTCGGCTGGAACCATTCGATAGCGTTGTGAAACAACAGGGGGAACGCAACGCGAACCGGCAGATCCGACGACAGAAGATCGAAGCCGATCAGCAACACCCGTAAATTGCCCTTCTCCAAGGCCCAAAGCAGCGGACCGCCAGCGGTACGGGCCAAAGTCTCTCCGTCCTTGCTCACCAATCGCAGCGCCTCTTGAACGTACAGGTCACCGAGCTGCAGCCCGGCGGTGAGCGGATGCTTCAAGAGGGGCGACAGAACGCGGGGCCGCTCGAGTTTGCCGTTTACGGCGAGAGGCAGATTGGGGGCGATGGTGTTGATCAGGATAAAATTGCCCCGCGCCAGCGCCGGCGGCGGCACGCGATCAAAAATAACGACATCATAGGGGCCCGCCGCGGCGCCGTCCGCTTCCCACCGCTCGGCATGAGTCACCCGGACGCCTGGAAAAAATCGCAGCAGATTGTTTAGAAACGGATTGCCGGGGCCGACGTAAAGGACATGGACCGGCGGCGATTCGGAGAGGGCGAGATAGGCCCGATTGTCGGTGGCAAAGTCATCATCGACATCCAGCCGGGCCTCCAGTAGACCTTCAGCGGGACCCTCGTAAGGAAAAATCAGCACACGCCGGCCGTCCGGTTCCACTTCGATGGGCTCTCTCGTGAGGGTCTTGCCGGCCAGAGTGAGTGTTAACGGAGCGCGAACGGGTTTGGCAGTGAAGTTCCTGACATGCGCCAGGATCTGCAGTTCCGAGGGCTGGCTCGGCCGGCGCCGCACCTCGAAAGCAATGATGCCGACGTTTTCATTTCCACCCTCGATCGGAACCAAACGCAGGTGAGCGCTTCGCCACGTGAAATCCCCCGCCCCATCGAATGAGCCGTCGGTAATGACCACCACGCGGTCGGGACTGCCTTTTTTAAGAAAAGCGTGCGCGAAGAGCACCGCCTCTTTAACGCGAGCGGGCGCATCGGTCGGCGCCAAGGTACGGCCGAGCTCTTCCAGCCGGCGTTTGTCGGCTGTAAACGGCGCCAGCACGCGGGGCTGTGGACCGGCGCCGACAACCATCATCCGCCGCCCCGACGGCATTTCGTCAACGATAGACAAGAATTGCCGGCGAGCGCTCTCAAAACGGGTCGCGGATCCCGCCTTCGCCTTCATGCTGGCGCTCAAATCTATTACGACCACGGTATCGCCGGCCGGCGCGCCGAAATAGAACAAGGAGGGATCGGCCAGGGCGGCGATAAGAATCAGCGCGGCGAGAATTTGCAGGATTAGAAGAAGATTCTTCCTGAGCAGCCAACCGAGCCGGGTGCCGAGCGGCCGCTCTCTTAAAACCCGTTCCCAGATAAAATAGGTGGTGGTTCTCAGCCGAAGGCCTTTGGGCCTGAGACTGTTGAGAAAGATGATCAGGGGAACGGCCCCCAACAGAAGCAGCAAAGCGTATGGAAAACCCCACAGCATAATCTTAGCTCGGATCGCTTATTTATTAGGGTTTAGAATTAACGTTGAATTAAGATCCCGGAACTTCGAACCTCGAACGTAGAACTTGGAACCTCGAACCTCTTAGCTCAACCTTGTCTCGTTGTCTGTCCTTCCTCAACCCCAGCCTTGACCTTCTTGAATCTCCTTCTCAGCCTCAGCCTAAACCTGAACCTTA
>JBOHVS010000239.1:0-9549 GCA_050735975.1 Binatia bacterium
CGAGGCTTTTATCGAGGGAGAAGAGCCGACCGGCACGTGTCCTTTACATCCGAGCAGCACGTTGCAAACTACCGCGCGGTCGATCTGGAAGTTCCTGTTCGGCAATGATTAGTTCGTGCCCGTATAACATAAAAAGATTACTGCCGCTGACCGCCGTAATGGCGGCGCTGATCACGGCTCAGAGCTGCGCGCCACGCGCTCCATACAGAGTGCCGCTGCCTCCTGCACGTGCTTCGGCGCCAACCGAGGCACGACCGCAAGCTCCCACAAAGCCGGCGCTGCCCGAGCAGCCGCGAAAACCAATGCCGCTGGAATCGGTGATCCAAGAGCAAGATTTAAAGAGCAAAGAACCCAAGCCTGCTCCCATAGCCAAGGAGCCAAGCCAGCCGGGCCCCGTCGTTGCTGAGCCCTCTCAGCCGCCCCTGCCGGATGACAGCTCGTTGCTTGCCAAGTTGACGCCGGGGATCTCGCCTCAGCGCGCCGCATCGCTACGGCTTACGGATGAGGGACGAAAGCTTCTGGAAGCCGGCGACTACGCGCGGGCTCTCAACCGTTTGGAAAAATCCATTGCTATTGATTCGACCAATTCCTACGGTTACTTTTATCTGGCCAAAGCGCATTACTGGTTGGGAGGTTACAAGGATTCGCTCAATTTCCTGGAGGTGGCCGAATCTCGTCTCGCAGGGGAACCGTTCTGGCTCGCCGAGGTGCACGCACTCCGCGGCGAGAACTTTCGCGCCCTGGGAATGAGTGAGAAAGCGGAAGCGAGCTACACGCAAGCGCTGCGCCTGAATTCCGGCAATCGCACCGCTACGGATGCAATCAGCCGCGTTGAAGGAGAGAGCCGGTGACGATCGGAGTTTGAGGCAGAGGTTGCTGTTTTGGCGGGAACGAGGGCATGATAGTTCTTGGTGTTGAAACCTCGTGCGATGATACCGCCGCGGCGGTGTTGCTCGATGGTCGGACCATTCTGGCCAACGTCGTTTCGTCGCAAGACCAGGCCCACGGCCCGTATGGCGGCGTCGTACCAGAGCTGGCATCACGCCAGCATATTCAAAACATTATTCCGATCGTCGATAGCGCGCTCGATAAATCCGGCGTGACTCTGCAACAACTCGACGGCATGGCGGTGACGCGTGGTCCCGGCTTGGTAGGCTCTCTTCTCGTCGGACTTTCAATGGTCAAAGGGATGTCGTTTCGCTGGGGAATTCCTTACGTCGGCGTGAATCATCTTGAGGCTCATCTGCTCGCGATCCAGCTCGAGCATGATGTTCCTTTTCCCTATATCGCGCTGCTCGCTTCGGGCGGGCACACCTTGCTCTATTGCGTTAAAAATGTCGGTGATTATCTACATCTTGGGGGGACGCGCGACGATGCGGCCGGCGAAGCCTACGATAAAGTCGCCAAGATGATGGGGCTCGGCTATCCAGGAGGTAGGGTTATCGATAATCTTGCCAAGGACGGAGATCGCAACGCGATTCGCTTCCCGCGCGCTCAGATAAAAAGAAGTCCTTACGAATTCAGCTTCAGCGGCATCAAAACTTCTGTCTGGCACTATCTGAAGTCCCAGGCTGAGGATCGGTGGCGGAATCGGATGGCGGATATCGCCGCAAGTTTCCAGGAAGCGGTCGTGGATATGCTCGTGAAGCCGACGGTCAAAGCGGCTTTGGCCCAGGACGTGGGCCGAATTGTGCTCGCCGGGGGCGTGGCGGCGAACAGCCGCTTGCGCGAAAAGATGAAAGAGAAATCCGCATCAGAAGGTTTGCAAGTGCAGTTCCCTTCTCCAAAATTTTGCACGGATAACGGCGCGATGATCGCCCTTGCCGGCTATCACCGGCTCATGCGCGGCGAGCGCGACGATTTGCGTCTTAACGCCGACGCGGATCTCACCTTAAGGTAATCCGAATTGCGAGTTCGATGGCAGGGTTGAGGGGTATGGGAAGCCTCTACGACGAAGCGCGCACGGCGCTGCGAGAATTCGAGCTTAGACCCAAGAAGCGGCTAGGGCAAAATTTTCTCGTCCACGAAAGAGTCATCGAATCCATTCTTCGACTGCTGGATCTATTGCCCGAGGATCAGATTCTCGAGATCGGGCCCGGTCTTGGCTTTTTGACGCGCCGTTTGGCGGAAAGGGCGCATCAGGTCTATGCCGTTGAAATCGATCCGAAATTGATCGCATGGCTGAAGCGGACTTCATTAGCCGCTTATCCCACAGTTCGGCTTATTCACGACGATATTCTCAAAGTGCGCTTGGATCAGATCTTGCCCGATCACAAAGTCAAGCTGGTCGGCAATTTGCCGTACAGTATCTCCACGCCCGTGCTCTTTCGTCTGCTCGAATGGCGCCGGCATTTCGCGTCGCTGGTGTTGATGGTACAGAAGGAGGTCGCTGATAGAATCGCGAGCGGACCCGGAACAAAAGCCTATGGCAGACTTTCAGTTTGGTGCCAGGTGCACGGTCGGATAGTTGAAAAAGTTCCCGTGGCGCCGGAAGCATTTTTTCCGCGGCCCAAAGTTAGATCGACGATTTTCAAGCTTGAGCTTTACCCGGAACCGTTGGTGGGCGTTGAAGATCTCGCTCGATTGCGCGGAGTAGTGCGGGCCGCGTTCGGGCAGCGCCGGAAAACCCTTGCCAATAACCTCGCCGCCTCGCTAAAGGGAGATCGACAAGACGTCGAAGCGTTCCTGCGCCGCGAGCAAATCGATCCGCGGCGGCGCGGGGAAACGTTGAGTATCGATGAATTTATCCGTATTACTCACGCCTTGAAGCGCGAGGGAATGATTGAGATCTGCCGCTAAACGGCGGAGAGTGTCGCAGCAGCCTGTGTATGCCTGAACTGCCGGAAATAGAGACAATCTGCCGCGGCCTGCGCCCGCACTTGGAGGGTCGCAAAATCGGCCGCGTTCAAATCCTTGAGAGGCGCTTGCGCAATCTCATCGACGATCACCTAGCTGACCGCCTGCAGGGACAAACGATCGCGAACGTGGGGAGGCGCGCGAAGTACATTCTACTGTCTTTGGAAAAAAAAGTGACTTGGGTGTTTCACCTTGGCATGTCCGGCAAACTGATTCACGTCGATCCCGACACGCCCCGGCAAAAGCACGATCATATCATTGTCAGTCTCGACAGCGGATATCAGCTGCGCTATCACGATCCGCGCCGTTTCGGCCTATCGCTGCTTGCCGGCACGGACGCGCTCGGTGATCTACCCCAGCTAGCTCGTCTGGGACCGGATCCTTTCGATCGCCGGTTTAACGGGCAGTACCTCTACTCGTTTACGAAAAACTCGCAGCGCAGGATTCGCGATCTGTTGCTGGATCAGCAGATTATAGCCGGTCTCGGCAATATCTATGCGAATGAGATTCTCTGCCGCGTCGGTGTCAGGCCAACCGCCCGTTCGTCGAAACTCACCCGTGCAAAAATAGAGCAGATCGCGACGATGATTCCGAAGATTTTGGATGAAGCGATCCGATGGTGCGGCACGTCTTTTTCGGACTATCGAGACGCCGACGATAAATTCGGCGAGTTTCAAAATCATCTGCGAGTTTACGACAGGGAAGGCGCAAACTGTCGCATTTGTCCAAACCTGATCAAGAGAGTCGCGATTGGCAATCGCAGCGCTTTCTACTGCCCGTCTTGCCAGAAATAACAGGCTTATTCGCTTGCCCCCGTACGCGCACTCAGCCGCTCGTGCTTCGACAAGACCTGGCCAGTATCGTTGTTTAGCGTAAGGGCAGCCGGATGAGCTTCTTCTCAATATCGAACAATCGAATAAATTCACCGAAGACGCAGTCGCTCAGCTCCTTAAGACGGTGAACATAACGCGCTGTTTCGTTGTGAATCCGGTCTGGATCGATCTTCCCCCCCAGCGCCGCTACCTCTTTCCGGTTATCGGGCACCTGTAGCCAACGATCGATCATCCGCTCGTCGACTTCGAGATGGAACTGGAGGCCATAAACGTTGGCGCCGTAACGAAACGCCTGGTTGGCGCAGAGTTCGGAGACAGCGAGATGAGAGGCGTGCCTGGGTATATCGAAAGTGTCTCCGTGCCACTGAAAGATTTTTTCCGTTTCTCTAAACTCAGCCAATAGCGGGTCACGGCTCGCCTCTTCCGTTGGGGTAATGTCGTACCAGCCGATTTCCGTTTCCTTGTTCGGATAGACGCGCGCTCCGAGTGTTTTAGCGATCAACTGAGCGCCGAGGCAGATTCCCAGCACCGGGAGGTTCCTGCGCATGGCTTCTTCGATCACCCTCAATTCCATGGTGAGGTGCGGAAATTGATCCGCATCGTTGACACTCATCGGTCCGCCCAAAACCACCAACCCGTGGTAACCGTCCAGGCTCGGCAGCGCTTCGGGATGGCGAGCGAAGTTTACGTAGCGGATGCGAAATCCGGCCCGTTTCAGCAACGGATTCAAAGTCCCCAAAATCTCGTGCGGGACATGCTGGCAGACGAGAATTTTCTTCATGGACGAGAGATTTTCAGCCACCCATCGGCAAGCCGATTATAACGCCACCCTGGGACCATGTGAACTGCCGCGCTGCTTGATTTGAGCATCACAATCGCCGGGCCGGTCACTAGCTCGGATTATTCACGAGGCCGGGAACACTATCAACGAACTGTCGTGTTCTCTTTCATTGCAAATTTCAAATTGTAAAGTGCAAAAGTCAAAATGAATAAAACCTTAACCGGTCGAAAACGAGGGACAGTTCCCTGTCCGAACATTTTTCAATCTGCAATTTACACTTTGCATTTTGCAATCCATGAATAAGGCGGGCTAGCGCTGCCTGCCGCCGCTTGGTAAGAGTGCGTATAAGGAGTTACGCGATGAAAAACCGTGAGCTCGAAGCTGCATGGACCTATCATAACGGGACCAAGCATTCTTACGAAAGCATCCGCGCGAACAGGCACTATCTCGACTGGGAGAACCAGCCGATTCTATTCAAGATCTACTCCAAGCTGGAGCCTATTCCAATGTCACAGCATCTGTCGTCCGCACCGATGCCTGGGCTTTCCGCCATTTCCGCCGTCGCAACCTCGGCAGAGGGTGAAGTCGGCTTAACAAACCAAACCCTGGCCGAAATACTGTATCTGTCCGCAGGCGTCACCAAGCGGAGGAGTTATCCCGGAGGAGAGATGCTCTTTCGGGCCGCTGCATGCACAGGCGCGCTCTATCACATCGATTTGTATCTTATCTCCGGAGATCTTCAGGATTTAGACGCCGGAGTCTATCATTTCAGCCCCCATGACTTTGCTCTACGGCGGCTGCGAAAGGGAGATTACCGGGCCGTCTTGGTTCGGGCTGCCGCGGAAGAACCTTCGGTCGCGAACGCGCCATGCGTAGTCGTCTGCGCGTCGACCTACTGGCGCAACGCCTGGAAATACCAGGCCCGCGCCTATCGGCACTGCTATTGGGATAGCGGCACTATACTCGCCAATCTTCTGGCAGCCGCGGCCGCGCGCAACGTGCCGGCGAATGTGGTCGCCGGTTTCGTGGATGATACGGTGAATCAGCTCCTGAGCTTGGACCCCGAGCGCGAGGGTTCGCTTACTATGATAACTCTGGGCAACGCCGGTCCAAAGGGGACCGATGCTTCTCCGGGGCTCGAACCCTTGGGCTTTGACATCGCGCCGTTGTCAAAGAAAGAGGTCGATTACCCGGCGATACGGGCCATGCATCAAGCCTCGTCTCTCGGGAGCGGCGAAGAAGTTGCCGCTTGGCGCGGAGACGCGCAACGCGGTCACGGAAGAAAAAAGGATCAGAACGAAAAGGCACTGCAAGTGTTTCCTCTACAACCGTTGGGCGATGAAGAGATTCCCCAGGAAACGATCGAGGCGGTGATCCTGCGGCGCGGATCGACCCGCGAGTTTGCCCGCGAATCGATTAGTTTTCCCCGGCTCTCGACGATGCTGGACTGCGCAACGCGCGGCATACCGGCGGATTTCCTGAGCGAAGCGAAGAGTTCGGTCAATGATGTTTACCTCATCGTTCACGCAGTAGACGGTCTTCCATCAGGCGCGTACTATTTTCAGCCGCAATCCAGAGCGCTTGAGCTGCTTAAGGAAGGCGACTTCAGGCGCGAAGCAGGATATCTCGGCTTAGGCCAGGAGATCCCCGCCGATTGCAGCGTCAATGTTTACTTTCTCGCGGATCTCAATCGCGTGCTAGAGCGCTTCGGCAACCGGGGCTATCGCGTCGCCCAACTCGAGGCGGCAATTATGGGCGGCAAACTTTACCTCGCAGCCTACGCCCAGCGCCTCGGCGCCAGCGGGCTGACGTTCTTCGATGACGACGTGACGGAGTTTTTCTCTCCTCACGCCGCCGGGAAGAGCGTCATGTTTCTGATCGCGTTGGGCAAGTCCGCACAGCGACGGCAAGGGTTAACCTGAGGACGGGAGAAAAGTTAAGGAATATGGGAACGTCATCCAATAATCTTATAATCTCCGCCCGAATAACTCCGGCAGAGACTCACGTAAGTCGATGAGCCCATCTTGATCCAGTTGAGGGCTTCGCCGCCGATTTCTTTTTTCACTTTGGCCGGGCTGCCGGCGGCGAGCACGCGAGGCGGGATCTTGGTATGCGGGACGACGACGCTGCCGGCGGCGATAAGCGATTCTTCGCCGACTTCGGTATTTTCCAAGACCGTGACGTTCATGCCGACGATGGCGCCGCGTTTTATAACGCATCCTTCCATGATTGCGCCGTGACCGATAGTGCAGTCGTCTTCGACGATAGTCGTCGCTTCGCCCGAGTGGATAACACAATTGTCTTGTATGCTGGTGCGCGCGCCCACGATGATGGGGTAACCGCCCTGGTCCGATCTCAAAACGGCGCCCCACCAGATGCTGGCATCATCGCCCACCGAGACATCGCCGATAAGAACAGCCGTGGGTGCAATAAACGCTTTGGGGGAAATATTGGGCCGCTTGCCTTTATACTCGACTATCATTTAAAGCTTACCTCCGTTGATGTTCAGCCACGATATTCTACTTGACAGATCGTTCAGTTCTTAAGCCCGAAATTTTTTGCTGCCAGCTCGGCGATGCTTTGCCCAATGGCAAGGGAAGCGGTTGCGCCGGGGGAAGGAGCGTTGAGCACATGGACGACGTTGCGGCTGTCCTTTATCACGAAATCGTCCACGAGCGCGCCGCTTGCCGATACCGCCTGCGCGCGGACACCGGCGCCGCCGGGCACCAGGTCTTTGGTGGAAATGTCCGGAAGGAGCTTTTGCAGCGCCTTGACGAACGCTGCCTTGCTGAGGGAGCGATAGAGTTCGCCGCAACCGGTCTGCCAGTATTTGCCCGTCATCGCCCAGAAACCTCTGAACGATAGGGTCTTCCAAATATCGCCCAGATCCACGTCGGTCATGCGATAACCTTCACGCGCGAAAGCAAGGACGGCGTTCGGTCCGGCTTCGATCCCGCCTTTGATCATCCGGGTGAAATGGACTCCCAAAAAAGGAAACGTCGGATCCGGAACGGGGTAGATTAGGTTTCTGACCAGATGATGTTTCTCCGGGGCGATCTTGTAGTATTCGCCGCGGAAAGGGATGATCCGGTGATCGTCGAGAGTTGCCGAACCGGTTTGGCGGCCGCGCAACATGCGCGCAATTAAATCCGAAAACAACCCGCCGCAGTTGATCAGGTATTTCGTCCGGTAATCGCCGGCGGAGGTCTGCAAGACGACCTCGCTCCCATGCTCCAGAATTCCGACGACCTTATGCGAAGTAAGAATTTCCCCGCCCAGCTTTCGAATCCGCCTGGCATAGGCTTCGCCGACCTTCGTATAATCGATGATTCCCGTTTCGCGCACATGAAGAGCTTTTAAGCCGGCGGCGTGAGGTTCGAGTTCCCTCAGCCGCTCCGGCCCGATCAACTCGACTCCTTGAAGTCCGTTGGCAATGCCTCTGCGGTGGATCTCCTCGAGCCGCGGCAATTCCACCTTGCTCGTTGCCACGACGACTTTGCCGCACAATTCGTAAGGCACTGAATTCTGGTCGCAAAAATCAATGAGCGCTTTTCGCCCTGTTACGCAGGTGCGAGCTTTGATGGATCCTGGCCGGTAATAAAGTCCGGAGTGAATCACACCGCTGTTGTGACCGGTTTGGTGGCGGGCGATGCCGGATTCCTTCTCTAAGATAATCAGTTTCGTGCGGGGATGGGCCTCGGCGATTTTCATCGCCGTCGCCAAGCCGACAATACCGCCGCCGATGATCGTGAGGTCGGGTGCTGCTGCCATGCTGGTCGAGCCAAAGCAGGTTTAGGCTTAGGTTCAGGTTGAGTTTCGAACCTCGAACTTCGAACGTCAGTCCGTAGATGATCCCAGCTAATCCCGGCTAGATGTTGAGTAGCCTTCGCGAATTACGTTCCGTGAAGCTCTTTACGTGGGCCGGGTTGGGCTGTTTGTCGACGGCGGCAAAGCATTTGTCGAGCGGGCCGAGACCGCCACAATAATCGGAACCGAAGACGATGCGATCCTCGCCGAGGGTGTCGATCAGGAACCCCAAGGTCCTGGCGTCGGAGCTGGCGCAGTCAATGAAAAAGTGTTCGAGGAAGATGTCCGAATAACGCTGCTCGCCTTTAGGTCCCTTATGTTTCCAGAATAATCGATGAAGGAGGAGAGGGAGACCGCCGCCAGAGCTGCGGATCACGATCCTGAGAGCGGGGTGCCGGTCAAAAACGCCGCTCGCGATCATTCGGAGCGCGCACTGGGAAATCTCCGCGTCCGATAGGACGGCATAAGCGACTCCGGCGCCGCCGTCCTCGAGCCGCTTCAGTGTCGGATCCTTCGAGGTTCCGGCCCCATGGAGAAAAATCGGCCACCTGAGCGCGGAAATTTTATCGTAGATAGGCTCCATCTCCGGCAGATCCACAATCATCTCGCCATCGACGGTGGGATACAGGAGGGCGGCGCAAAATCCCTGCGCTGAGCTGCGCTCGATCTCCTTCACTGAAGCGTCGATATTTTTGAGTGAGAGTGCCGTGACTCCCATCAGGCGGCCACGATGAGGCGCGATTCGTTCGGCGAGCAGGCTGTTCGACTGGCGCATAACCTCCAACGCTTGCTCCCGCGGCAGCTGATCGGCGTAGATGCCGGCCCCCTGGCAAATGAGCTGCAAATCCAAGCCGACTTCATCCAGCTCCTTAACCCGCTTCGAAAATTCAGGACAGTCGTACTCATCGATGTGCAGTTTCTTGCCGGTAAGCCGGCCGAATTTTTCAATGAGTTCGGGAGGCGTGTGGTGAGAGTGCCAGTCGATCCATGTAGCCATATCCGGCTCCTTTCGTAAGGTCTCATCTATTCGATTACTGTGGAACCGAGCACGGAGTCAAGCGGGCTCTCAGGCCCTTGAAAAAGCCTCGTTGCCTCGCGAATGAACTTTTGACGGCGTGGAATGTGTCGGCTGACACGAAGGCAGCGTTAGTGTCTCCATCGGGGATGGTGAAAACCCCTCGCCTTGAGGCGAAGCACGGTGTCATTTCGAGGCGAAGCCGAGAAATCTTATATCAAGGTGACAAGACCCTTCGCTCACGCTCAGGGTGACTC
>JBOHVS010000240.1:0-50735 GCA_050735975.1 Binatia bacterium
CGAGGAGAAACGCTCGAAGCGGCGGCCTGACAGATTGGAAGGCCGTGCTTAAAGGTCTTCCAGCTACGTTTACAACTGAACATTTCAGGAAGACTGCCGCCGCGAGGAATAAATCGGCAGTTTACCTCCGACAAATCTTATCGAGGTGGACAAAGCAACGTAGAATCAAGAGGGTCGCGCGAGGCAAGTACCGGAAGGTATGAAGCTACATGCACGAGGTGCTGATACATTTGGCTTCTTATTTTCTTCCGAAGACAATAAGTCTGCTATGATTGGCAGCGTCGACCAGTTCGAAAGCATCGAGACAGAGTCCAATAGCAATCTACCAGGACAATTGTAGCTCCCGCCATTATCTATCTACCGACCGGTGGCCAACCCAATCACATTCTCGATGATATCCAGAATTCGATTCGTACGGCGGTCGATAAGAATGATGTGCCGCTCGAGAATGATCCGCTCCCAAAAGTCCGGGAGCCGTGGAAGCCGTACGTCTAACTCCCGCGGAAGAGGCTCCAAACGTTTTTGTAGTCCGGGAGGAAGCCGACCATTCTTAACTAAATGCTTCTGCAAGCCCGGCGGCAGCTTGCCCTTTTTGGCGAGCCCGGGCGGAAGGCCTTTTGACGGAGCACTCCTGTGATAATACTCGCGAATGATTCTTCTTTCTTCAGGGAGAAAATGCTCTGGTCGGTCTTTATCCGCCGCTATCGTGGACGCAACCCCAAACAAAGACGAAGCAGTCAATACTAACCATACTAAAATGGTTTTTGTCTTCTGGGTTTTCGGGGATAATAGGTTCACATTGGTTTTCGTCTGAACTCTACTTGTTATGACCTTTTCCGGTTCCCAAGGATTGACCATGGCCGCCTCCTGTAGCGACGCCCGCTCCGACGCCGAACAATGTCAGCCCACTCCGGCGCAACTGTGTAGAGCTCGGCAAAAGACCGATGAAAACAACCGAGCGCCTTCGGATTTTTCGGCATTGCATATGGGTAGAAGGAATAGGCAATTTCTACGCCATAGGAACTGCTTGACTATTTTGGCTTGTGAGGGACCTTTTGCACGTTTACGCTCGTGACAGCGAGTTCGAGGGTTCCGACGCCATCGTTGGTTGGGTAAGGCTTTCGTACAGTGGCGGCATGCCGGGTCATCGAATCTCAGGTATTTGCCTAGCACCCGTTTGACTTCGGAGGCGTTACGGTCCTGGACAATAAAGGCGATTCCCTCGATGATGGCTTTGACTGCTTTCAATGCCAGTGAGATATCAAATGGATATGGCGCAATTCAGCGGCGCAGGGAGTAAGGGTTCTCCAAGGTTCGTGAACTCAACTTTCCAATCAAGAAAAGAAATTGGAAACTCCACGAACTTTCACGTTTCGTAATTACGAAAAATAAGAAAGGATCCCCCTACCTCTTCTGGACCACGGTCCAATTCAAAGGAAGGAAAAGTTCCTTCAGAGGAGATACTTCGGGATCATGAGCTTCCCGGACCGAACGAACTTGCTACTCACTTGAGATACTAACGGGGCGTCACAAAACTCGGCGCTCGTAACCGCGCAGCGGCGGTTCACAATTTTCCCGCCGCGCGCAGACCTTCCACCCGCTTTAGGATTAAATCTCGAAGATTCTCGGCAGGAAGCTGATGATCCGGCAAACCCTCCGGATCGGCGCCGAGATTGCTTAAGCGCTCGCTGAGCGCCGCCAGCTCTGAGCGTGTTTGCTGGTATTCGTCCATCTGAGCGCGACAGCTCAGAATATTTTTGTCGATCCGCGCCAAGCAGTCCGTCAAGGCGCTCTTGTGCTGCTCGGAAAGCGAACGCAGCCGTTCGATCTCGGCCTGCACGACCTGCTCCGCCACCGGTCGCACTCTCTCTTCGATCTGCGCCTGCATGTCCCGCAGCGCCTGCAACAACCGTTCGTAATTTTGCTCCTCTTTCATCAAATGCTCCTTAAACTCGACGGCTGCTCCAGCATGATTCAGACATTGTTGGGCAAGTGACGTTGAAATGTTGGTTGTGATGGCACCGAGGGCTGCCTGCACAGCGGTGATCTTCCGAGCCACCTCATTCCGCTCATCAAGCAGGCTACGCAACTGCTCGATAGGGTTCAGCATCAAACGTTTCCAGCAAGACCAAGTACTTATTTTGCAGCTACCGCTCTTGCGCTGGAACCATTATCCGGCTGATCTGACAGATTCATCGATCTACTGGAAACCAACTCGAGCACGTCGCTCCGGCTAAACCGCCAGCTACGACCAATGCGGTTTCCAGGAATCACGCCCTTTTCCGCCAGCTTGTAGACGGTCTTGAGATGGATCTTTAGAAGGGCTGCCACCTCTGACGGCGTCATTATCTCTTCCATCCGTGTTCTCTCCTTTCGATAGTTTGAAGCCTCATACGCTTTCTCCTAGCGCCTATGAGCATAACCTGTGCCAGGTGACCCGAATGAGACCCCATGCGTGCGTAAGGCGACATTTTTCCAAAGAATTTCCCGCTTGGGTCGAGAACTCTAGCCAAAAGGCAGGAAAGCGCGACGAACCCCGGTTTAGGACGATATTGGCCAAATGTTACAATTTCGGCCAGTTCTGAACCGTAGCGAGCAACGAAACGCTATGTGAAGCAGATTGGCTGGAGCCGATACTAAGTCGCCGAATCGACAAGAAATACGATCTCACCACGAAGATCTCTCACCCCGTGAAATATTCGGTTCGTTCTCCCCGCTGATGCTCTTCGGTTCTGGGGTATTTCACGGGGCGAAGGACACGAAGAGCGGATAACGGAGAGAGCATCGAAGCTGAAAAAAATGTTTTCTTCCTTCGTGCTCTTCGTGTGCTTCGTGGTCAAAATTCTCACTTTTTTGGTTGTCGCTTCGCCGCACTAGCTCTTCGTGGCAAATAAACGTTCATAGCGGGTGTGCGAGAGGAGTACTCACCACGAAGGACATGAAGAGCACGAAGGGAATGCGTTACAGCGTAAGCGGCGTCAACCCGAACTTCAACGTGGCCCGGAATGGCGCGCCTGAACTCGCGCGAGATCTTTAGCCCATTTCGACGAGACTTGATCGCGCGTCTCATTGCTAATTTGGCTGATCTCGGGGAAACGGTCGCGCCATTCATACGGCCGCACCGCCTCGACGATCATGCGAGAATTGTGGCCTTTTTGACCCGGCGGTATTACGGGGTCGAGCGGTCCGCTCCAGGTTCGCCGCAGGATATCGACGGACGTTACCGGATCGGAGCGAGTACACATCGCCCAAACGACCTCGTTCAAATTCGTTATGTCAATGTCTTCGTCCACCACGACCACATAGCGCCCTAAATAGGCTCCGGGATGACATTGGCAAGCCATGAGCGCGGCTTGCTTAGCGTGGCCTGGATAGCGCTGCTTGATGGCGACGACGATCATGAAACGCTGAGCCGGCGGTGGAAGGTAAACGCCGCGAATATCGGGCACGCCGGCTTGTTCCATCGCGTTCCAAACCGTGGCCGCCCGCAAACACGAGCGGTACATGCCGTGAATCGTCGGTTTGAAAGGCGCGGCGCCGCAGATAATCGGCTCGTTGCGATAGTACAGTGCCTTGACTCGCACAAAAGGCTCGGCCCGGCGGGCGCTCGCATAATAGCCCGGCCATTCGCCAAACGGACCCTCGGGAAGCGTCTCACCCGGAATAATTTCTCCTTCGATGGCGATTTCACCCGCGGCAGGAATATGGAGTTTGGTCAGCGGTCCTTCAATAACATCGATAGGCTGATCGAGGATGCCGCCGGTCCAGTCATACTCGTTGACGCCGAAAGGAACAGCCTGTGAAGCAGCGATAAACAACATTGGATGCTGACCAAAAACCATCGCAACCGGAAAAGGCTTTCCAGCTCGCATGGCCTTTTCGTAGTGGATCTTGCCGTGCTTCCCCGGTGAAATATAGAGACCGACTTTGTCCTTGTCGTGGAGCATCACGCGATAGCAGCCGACGTTTTCAACGCCGGTTTCGGGATCGCGGGTAATCACGAGGTGCGCGGTTCCGAGGTAGCGCCCGCCGTCGCCCGCGTGCCATCGGGGCACCGGAAACTTTAACAGGTCAATCTGATCGCCTCGCTCCACGTTCTCCAGCACGGGTCCGGTGGGAACGATGTTCGGCTTGAGCGGCCGGAGCGCTCTTAACTTCGCCCGCAAAGCGTCAATCAGAGGAATCGTCTTGAGATCAGTCGGCAGCTTTAGAGTCAGGGCGGTCCGTTCCAGGTTCTCGAGCATGTTGGCAAGAACGCGACGCTTCGGGTCGTATCCCGGGACAGCATCGAACATCACCGCCGGCGGAGAGGGGAGTCGTTCCAGGATGATTTCGGTCAGGGCGCCGATTTCTAGATCCCAGTGAGCGCCCGAGACCTGCTCCAGCTGTCCCAGTTCCTCGACGCTCCGGAGCCATTGGCGTAAATCGCAAGACCCGGGCGTGATCGGCGCTTTTGCTTCGGCGATTGCCATTGTTTTCTCCCTTCAGAGCGTCTTATACGTGGCGCAGCAGGGCGCAGTCAGAGATCGGAAGTCAGACCTCAGAAAAAATCATTTCGAAATGCGAATTTCGCAATTGGATCGGCTCCTTGCTCTCTGCTCCTTGCTCCATGCTACTTTTCCCCGCCGCCCGCACAACCAGCCGGGACGTCAACCGGATTCGGACTCTTCGCGATAAAGCTGGAGCGCTTCCATCGCCGGGCGATCATTGATGGAAAACAGGACCGCTTCCTCATCCGACAGGTTCTCGTGAGAGTGCCATTGCCAAAGAGGAACGACGAACGAATCGCCCTTCTTCCATTCGAGATACCCCTCGCCAACGGCGGTGCGTCCGTGCCCCTGAAAAACGTGATAAAGAGCCGTGCTGGTATGTCGATGCACCCGCGTTCGCTCCCTGGCTTTGAAAAGTTGAATCTCGCAAGACATCGTCGGATAGGTGAATCCACCGGTGGCTGGATTGATGAACCGCAGCAACGTTCCATCGTGGGAATCCCGATCATTGTCAGTCATCGTCTTCAGCGCTTTGTAAGTGTCTTTCCAAGCATAGCGGAAAGGCACGCCGCGCAAATGAGCTTCGTCCGGCTTCGGCGAGCGGGCGAATCCTAAACGGCTGAGCGATTCGCCGGGCTGGCGCGTGATCGGCTGCTCGGGTTTTTCGTACTCCTCGAAGAACAAAACGTTGAGCGACTGGATCAGCGGCCCATCCAGGCCGTCGAGCCAGATAATGGGATCCTCGGATTCGTTATGGTGGTCATGCCAGGCCCAATTGGGCGTCAGGATGAGATCGCCTGGTTCCATCGGGAAACGCTCACCGGCGACCGCCGTGTACGCGCCTCTGCCTTGCACCACGAAACGAATCGCCGCCATATTATGGCGATGAGCGCGCGCGATCTCTCCAGGGTTGACGATCGAAAAAGTGAATTGCAAGGTATGGGAAGTCGATTTGATCGGCAGATGGGGGCTTACGAGTCGAATGGCGCGCCGCTCTGCTTGCTCGATACCGATCGTTTCGCTGGCCTTCATCAGGCCGTCCAAGAGCGCTTCCCATTTCCACAGGTAAGGCGCTTCGGAGGCGTGAGACGGAACGCGCGTTTTCCAGAAACCGGAGAGTTGATTCTTCTCTAATTCGCCGTCCAGCTCAGCGACTTTCATCAGTTCCCTCCTGATCGAAAAGCCAGAGGTCAGAGGCTCCTTGCTCCTTGCCCCTTGCCAATCTAGGACGCTTTCGACATTGCATGCGCCATGCCGCCGAAATAGGCTCGATGGAGATCCATCGATTCCTTTGCGGTATCGATGACATCTTGCTCCCGGCCCGGTTTGACGTATCTTTCGAGAACGTCGATAAACATGTCCGAATGTTTCACGTCCGCTTTGCTGTGAGCGGTAAAATTCGGCATCTGTTTGTCCCGGAAGTTCAAATCGCGAGACCAGATCTTGTAAAGCCGGCTGCAGTTGCCGCCGCCGATATCCCCCAGCAGCCGGTCGTCATTCGTCCACTCGGCAATCGTGGAAGCCGCAATCGCTTCCTGCCAGGGCCGCTGACGCGCGATCCAGAACCAGGCGTAGATAGCCGCTTTCGTCGTCGGCAGCGGCCCCGCTTGGAGAATGTCTTCCGCGCTCAACCCCACTTCTCTTCCTTGCCGAAAGATAAGATCCAGATGACCGGCTTTCGAGTGCTCGTCCTCCACCAGTTCTTCGTGTTCGTGCTCCAGAATACGTTGCTTGACCTCGAACTCTGGGCAGTTTGCCGCCACCTGTGGCCAAAAATTTCTCCGCTGGCGAACGTACAAGCTTAATTGCAACAGATAGATCCGTGCTCTCTCGGTCGTCATCTTGATGGCGTAAAAATGCTCCATCTCCGGCGAAAGGAATAACTCTCTTACGCAATCTCCCAGTTTTTCTCGCCATTCTTGCGCTTTCATAAGCATCCTCCTGGTCGCGCTGCACCAGTAACTCCCATGTCCGGTTACTCTGTTTTCCGCACCATCAAACCGCCAAATCGGCGTTACTTTTTAGCACTAGCCGATACCCTGAACCGTTGTCAAGGATCTGCGGTAAACCGAGCGCTGATCGGGCCCTTTGTGGTGAATAGACTTACTGCCAATCCAGCAGTTGGCGGCGCCAAAGAGGCGAGCCATTTTGAAACGATGAGGGCTCTTAACCGGTTAGCAGGCTAAGGGAGGCCGAGGTTCGAACTCAATCTGAACCTAAACCTTAAGCTGCCTTGGCGGTAGATCGGGGACGAGCAGCAACGGGACGAAGGCGCAAGACGTCAAAATGAGAGTCGCTCTAGTTCCGCTGCACATTCGCTATTCCGGCAAAACTAAAAAGGCGGACGATTTTCAATGAGAACAAGAAAGGTGGGTGGTTACCCTTCCTCCGGTTTTTCCTCGTCGGTGGGGTCGGCCTCCACTGCGGTCGGGTTCCGGGAGTTGTCTGCAGGCTTTCGCTCAACCTCGCGTTCCCGAGCCCTGATGATATCAAGGCGTTTCTGCAACCAAGTCTTCCGCGGCCAGGTCCAGTTCTGGCCGTATTGTGGCTTAACGCTTGGCTGTTTCATATCAATCGCCCAAACGGGTAAAGCAAGCAGCATGCCAGATCCAGTATCCGGACATTTTCACAAAAAAAGCCCGGGCGTGGGCTTTCAAATCGGGACAAAATCGTCCGCTCAAACCGTAAAGGCGAACAGTTGTGGTGGGATGAAGTAGGCCAGAAGCCGGAGACGAGGGAGTCACGCCACCGGAAAAAAATACCCCGGCAGTGATCCATCAACCGAGCCACTGGAAGAAAGATTCCGAGGAGGCCGGGAGACGGCAACAAGGAAGGCGCTCGATGTGACGTTCTCCTCAAGCGCTTAACACGTGCGGAAAACTTTATGCGGTCTTACTTCCGGATCATCCGCACATCGACGGCGGCGAGGCCGGAGCCTTCGGCGCGCAGCATGATGGGATTAAATTCCAGGTCGGAGAGGTGATCGCGGTGGGCTGCAAAAATCTCCGACAGACCGACCATGGCTCTCACCAAAGCCGCCGTGTCGCGCGGCGGCTGGCCGCGCACGCCTTCGAGAATCCTGTAGCTTTTTAACTCCTTCAGCATTTTCCAGGCTTCTTCTTCTGACACCGGCAGCAGCCGCGCGACGACATCTCTAAGCACTTCGACGAAAATCCCGCCGAGCCCCACGATCATGAAAGGCCCGTACTGCGGGTCGGTGCGCGCTCCCAAAATGATTTCGGTACCCTGCACCATTTCTTGCACAAGCAGCTTGGCCGAGCCTGTCGCCAGCGAAAGCAGCCGTTTTCCCTGCGCTTCGACCTCTTCCGCGCTGGCGAGTCCAAGCACGACGGCGCCCGACTCGGTCTTGTGGATCACCTCCGGTGCGATCAGTTTCATCGCCACCGGGAAGCCGAGCTCTTTTGACTTTTGCGCCGCCTCCGCCGGAGTTCCGGCTACGCCCTGACGCGGCGGTGTAAGACCGCGGCTTTGCAACAAGGTATTAAATGCGTCGCCGTCGAGGTCTGCTGATTTTCCTGTCGCCGGAGGCAAGGTCGGAACGATTGCTTTCAGACGCTCGCCGTATAAACCGAGACCTGAGAGCGCTCTGAGGGCCGGTTTAATCGCCTGCAAGAATGGAATACCCCCCTCTTCCTGGAACGTCCGGCTCTCGTCCGTAAGGCTATACGTCGAACGCGCAAAGGCGAGAACAGGCTTATCCGTCGTTGCCGCAAGATTTTTGAACAGTGTCGCCTCTCTTTTTTCCGGGAACCGCGGCAACTCGCCGTGGATGGCGAGCAAATCAACGCCTGGATCCTCGGCGTGGAGCTTGACTATGTTTACGAACCCTTGCTCGTCGCCAAAACCGGCGACACCGCACTCCAACGGATTCTCCACCGCGAGCTCCGCGGGAATCAGCGGTCGCACCGCCTCTTTGGTCTTGTCGCTTAACTGCGCCAGATCGGTATTGAGCTCTTCGCAGTGATCGCAAAGCAGCCCTTTCATGCCGCCGGAGTTCACGACGATCGCGGCGCGACTGCCCTGGGGGTATCGGCCCGGAAGGAACGCCAGGGTCATCTCCGTCAAATCTTCCAAGGTCGGCACCCGAATCAATCCGAGGCGGTTGCAGACCGCGTCGAATACCTCGTCCGATCCCGCCAGCGAGCCCGTGTGGGAAATCGCTTGCCGTTTTCCCATTTCAGAACGGCCGAGCTTGACAACGAGAATCGGTTTGTTTTTTTTCAGAGCTTGGAAGGCGACTTCCATGAACTCGCGCGGCCGGCGAACGCCCTCGACCATTAACGTAATGAGTTGGGTTTCCGGCTCGTCAACAAGAAACGCCAGGTAGTCGACCAGATCCAGGCTGACCTCATTGCCGCTTGAAACGGCGTAGGTAAAGCCGATGCCTCTCTCCGAAGCGCCTTTAATCCAATTACCGAGCGACCCGCCGCTTTGGAATATCAGACCAACGGGGCCTTTCTTAAGAAGCGGCACGGGAGTCGGAAAACTCCAAAGCCCTTCGGGCAAAGAAAACGAGCCCATGCAGTTCGGGCCGCAAGTGACCAGGCCGGTGCGGTCACACAGCTCTTTCATGGCTTGAGCGCGCTTCTTACCTTCAGCGTCATCGCCCTCGCCAAAGCCCGCGCTATAGATGGTTGCAGCCTTCGTTCCGAGCCTGGTTGCTTCCTCGAGCGTGCTTAAGACCGCTTTTGTTGGAATCAGCATCAGTAGATGCTCCGGAACTTCGGGGAGGGCCGAAAGGTTCGGATAACACTTATCTTCCCACAATTCGGCGTAATTGGGATTGATCAGATAGATTTCTCCCGGATACTTGGCCGATTTGAGATTGCGATGGATCCCGGAAGGCCACCTCCCTTTCGGCGACGCGCCGACGATCGCCACGGACTTAGCCGCAAGCAGATTCTCAACCGGTTTGCGAGTGAAAGTCGCACTGCTCGTCATATCCATTCCTTTACCGTTAGAGTATTTGTTCCTATGTCACACGCTCGGAGTGACTGCAAGGAACCGGGATGCCTCTTCCAGTCTCGAGTGAACGTGGAGCGCAACGAAGCAGATGGGGCTTTCTCGACGACGCGTTAATGGAACACGTGCCAACGGTGAGCCGGTAATTCGACGGCGGTTTCCTGACCGACTACGAGGTCCGAGTCTCCCGCGAGTTTAACCAATAGATTGACGCCGTTGATGTCGATTTCAAGCAGGGCTGCATCGCCGAGGTAATTTTTGCCGGTAATTTTGCCGCGCACAACAGAATTCCCGTTCGAAGCGGCATGGACGCTCACATGCTCGGGTCTGATCGCCAGCGTAACGGCCGCGCCGGCTGCGAGGCCCTCGGGCACCGCAGCTCGCACCTTGCCGAAGGGGGTTTCCACTTGTCCCGGACTCGCGACCTTGCCATTGACGAAGTTCATCTCGCCGACAAATTGAGCGACGAAGAGATTCACCGGCCGGGCGTAAACCTCGTGCGGCGGAGCGATCTGGAGAATTTCGCCCGCACTCATCACGCAAACCTTGTCTCCAAGGCTCAGAGCCTCGGCCTGGTCGTGAGTCACATAGAGCGTGGTAACTCCTATCGATTTGGTGATTTTCCTTAGCTCCACACGCATCTGCTCGCGCAAGCGCGCGTCGAGATTACTCAGCGGCTCGTCCATCAGAAGAATTTTCGGTTCCGTCACCATGGCACGGGCCATGGCCACGCGCTGTTGTTGGCCGCCGCTCAGGTCCGTCGCCGGGCGATCCTCCAGCCCGTCCAACTGAACTCGTTTGAGCGCATTGCGGACTTTTTCCGCAACAACGGATCTGGAATAACGCTTTTGGCCTTGAATCAATGGAAAGGCGACGTTTTGAAAAACATTCATATGCGGCCAAATAGCGTACGATTGAAACACCATCCCGATATCGCGTTTTTCCGTCGGGATGTAAACTTTTCGGCTGGGAGAGTTGACCAGGCGGCCGGCGATTTCGATTTCTCCCCCGTCCGGCCGCTCCAGGCCCGCCACACAGCGGAGCGTCGTCGTCTTGCCGCAGCCGCTGGGACCCAAAAGAACGCAGAACTCCCCCTCGCCGACCTCCAGTTCGATGCTTTTTAGCGCATCCACTCGACCTTGTTGCGCGCGAAAAGACTTTTGCAGTGCCCTGATGCTAATCACACGTCCTCACCGCCAGGCCGTTGAAAAAGCCCCACCTGCTTCGTTGCGCTCCGACCGCCTCGCTCCAACGTACTCGGTAAAGTACGCCTCCGCTCGTCGGCCCTCGCGCGCCTGGCAATTGGGCATTTTTGACCGGCCTGCAAGTAGCCCTTTTCAAAACCTGTTCTTGGCCGCATGGCTGATCTATTTCCATCGTCACTAACCGTTAGATCTTCTCCGAGATGTGAGATTTGAAATCGGCAATCGCCAAGCTCCGTCGCTTCGCTACGACGCCGCGCCGATCTCGCCGACGCGAGAGAGCACCACCCGGACCGTGCCCACGACTATCGTCGCAAAGAGAATCAAAATCACGCCCAATGCGGCTACTTGCGGCACCCAGCCGCTGCCCCAGAATTGCCAGACCACGGTGGAGATCACGACGCTGTGCCGAGTGTATAGAGTCAGCGCCATGGTGACCTCTCGGTAGGAGAGCATACCGATCCAAATCCAGCTATTCAGAACACCCGCGGCGATAAGAGGCAATACGATGCGCCACAACACCCGCGGCGCGGAAGCGCCGGAAACCCGCCCTGCCTCCTCGAGCTCACGATGAACCTGTATCATGACACTGTTAGTCGTTCGCGTGCCGTAAGCGATCCAATTGATCGTGTGCGCTATGACGATAATAAGAACGGTCCCGTACAACGGAAAGACGTCCCGATAGGCAAGACCAAGGTACGCCAGTCCAACGGCCATCAGGATGCCGGGAACGGCATGGGGTATAAAGGCCAAAGTGTCCATGAGACCACGAAACGGCACCTGCGTTCTGATCACAACCCACGATACCAGAACGCTCAGGATCATCGTCAACGTGGGCACGGCAAACATGAGAATCAAAGTATTGATGAACGGCCTCGCGCCAACGTGGAGCGGTATCTCTAAATAGTGCTTGAACGTCATCGACGAGAGCGCCGCGGCGGAAGGGAGTTGAAGATAGGGCAAAACCGACGCCCACAAAAGCACCAGAAACGGTATGAAAACCTCTATCGACAGATAGAAGAAGACGAACGCCACGGCCGGCCACTTCCAGCGCCCCAAAGCAATTTCGCGCGGACGATAGCCGCGTCCCGTTATCACCGTGTACTTCTTCCCCTGTTTCACCAAGCGAACGTAGAGGAACGCGAGCGCGAGGCCGCAAATGAGCATGATCGCGCCGTAGGCGCCTGCCATGCCGTAGTTGGGTATTCCGGTGGCGGGGGAAGTAGCGCTGTAGATGAGAGAGCTCAGTACCAGGATCCGCGACGGCATGCCGATGATCGCCGGCACTTCAAACACCGCAATGGCTGTCATGAACAAGTAAACCATCACGGCGGCGATAGCGGGAAGCGTAATCGGTATGTTGATCTTCAAAAAGGTCCTGAGCTTGCCGACGCCGGAAGTATAGGCCGCCTCTTCCAACGACGGATCCATGGCCCGATATGCCGCGGCTAACATAAAAAACGCTCCGGGCACGAAGGAAACGCCCTGTATAAAGGCCATGCCCGTAAGGCTATATAGGTTGAACGGAGGACTGCTTAGGGCGAACAATTCTTGCAACCATTTATTGAGCAAGCCGATTCGTGGGCTAAGCAGTAAAATCCACGCAATCGTTCGAAGGAACACCGGTATCAGAATACCGATGGTGAGCAGGACATAGATTGTTTTTTTGAATGGTACATCCGTCCTCATGAGAATCCAAACCAGGGGGACGGTGAAGAGAAGGGTCACGGCAACGCTCGATACCGCAAAGAAAAGAGTGTTCAGCAAAATCTCATAGGTGCCGGCGTCAAAGTAGACCTCGACAAAATTTTCTACCGTGAAGGGAACATCTTCGCCGGGGAAGCCGGTGCGAAGGCTCATGAGAATAACCATCACCACCGGCACTCCGATCAGCAACAGGAGAAAGCCGGATAGGCCCGCCGCAAACAGGGCTGTCCCTTGCTGTTTGAGACGGGCGAATCCCTCCCACGCGGCTAGGCTTATGTCGCGGCGGGCTTCTGCTTTCATGGATTCTCCGAATCGGCCTCTAAAACATTCGTGTGCTAACGGTTGAAGCCGAAGATCTTGCCGTATGCGCGCGCAAGCTTGTCAACCAGCTTGGCCTGGTCTTGCTTCATGTAGACAACTTTCTTCCCTTGAGCGAATTTGTAAGCGTCGGTCCCTTGAACAAAGGCCGAGGAGTGGCCGGTATGTTTTTTCCAAATCGGCTGGACTTCAGCGGAACCCATGAACGCGACAAACAACGTCGCCACATTGGGATGGGGCGCCCCTTTCAGCACGCCGACATGGTACTCCGGGGAAACCACGGGCTGAACGTCATTAGCGAATGCCAGCGGCGCGCCCGATTGTTCGGCTTCATGAAGTTGGCTGTCCTGCAGTGTCGCAGACAACAGAACTTCGCCCAGAATAAGCCGCTGCGCCATTTCCCCCGCTCGGCTCAGAATGGGCTTCTGCGCCGCAAGCTTTTTTACGAATTCCGTGGTTTTCTCCTCACCCCACGCCCCTGCCGCTAAGCGACCGAAGTGATGCGTCGAGTTGATGACACCCAATTTCCCTTTCCATTTGGGATCCAGCAGATCTTCCCATTTCTTCGGCACATCTTTAGCCGGCAAAAGCTTTTTGTTGTAGGTCGGTAGAACGAATTGATTGGCCACCGAGACGGTACCGTTGTCGTACTCGACGCGCTGTTTCGCGACCCCGAGTTTGGTGTAGTCAAATGGTTGATGGAGCTTTCTCAGCCAGAGCGACCCATGATGAGCATCGGTAACGACCATGATGTCCCATTCCGGCGGTTGACCCGAAGCGGAGAGCCCTATGACTTTTCCCGTATCCCGAGTCATGTTTCCCGATGGATTGAACTGGAGCGTGATGTTGAGGCCGTACTTTTTGTTGAAGGCCTCGCCAAGGGCTTTAGCGCCCTCAGGCCCAAGCGTAGAGGGGCCGTAGAATTCAATCTCCCCCTCTTTCTCGGCGCCGGCGATCAGATCGTTCAATGTGGCTCCGCTCGCCAACTGAGGTGAGACCCCAGTCAGGCCGAGAGCCAGCATATAGCATGCAAGTCGCGTGATTATTTTCATAATTCCTCCCTATTTAAACTAAGACTGAGATATTGTTGCTTCCGGGCAGTAACTTGTATTTACTTTTACCTGGTTTTTCAAGAACTCCGCTCAAGCCGAAGAACCTAGTGAACCGATGCTTCTTGATAGACGCTCGCGTCGAAATAACTCTTCAACTCCTTCCCCATCGGCGGTGTGAGGCCGAACTGCACGCGCAGGTCGAGAACAGTCTGTAGCCCGGCCGGATTCATCCGGCCGTCTTTGGGCGACTGCGCCAGCTTTCGCGCGGCCCCCTTTTCGTCGAGCTTTTCTTCCGCGGCGATCACTTTGAGCGTCTCAGCGCGATTGTTTGCTTCATGAGTCCAACGGAGCGCGCTGTCCCACATGCGCAGAAAACTGACCAGCAACCCGCGCTTTTGGGCCGCCCAATTGCGGCTAACGGCAAATACGCCGCCCGGATAGTCGGGTAATACTTCACGATGATCGGCAAACCGCATCATACCCGCGGCCACGGCCTTGCCATCCCAAGGCGGGTTCAAAATCCCCCCAAAGGTCTCGCCCTGAGTCATTGAATCCAGACGATGCCCGGTCGCGCCTTTCGGAATGAGTTGGTAGTCCCCCCGTTCCAGCTCCAGACCATGCGCCAGCAAGACGCGTCTTAGAACCAGCGCGTAGGCCGTATCCACGGCGTCGACCGCGAGCGGTTTACCCCGTAGATCATCCCAGGTCTTGATCTCCGGTCGAACGAACACCGGTAGTGTAATGCCCTGAGCGACCTGCGCGACGGCAATGATCTCCGCGCCTTCGCGTCCGGACCAGCCAAGAACGTTGTCGAACGCCGTTGAGACGATCTGCCACGAGCCTTGACTCAGGCCGCGCATCTGATCGGTGGAGTTGGGCGTAACCATCATCTCCACCTCGAGGCCGCCGGCGGCAAATAGCCCTCTAGCGCGCGCCACGATCAGCGCGGCATCGGCATTGAAAACATTAACCAACAAACCTGTGGCCAAGGCGGGTTTCCTGCCAATTTCTCATAGAATTCAACCACAGAGTAGACAAAGTTCCCAAAGAAATTTTTTGAGCTCTATGCGTTCTTTGTGGTCAAGTGATGCTTCAGATCCGCTCATTGAATTTTCGGCCCGGTGTATTCCAAGATGTACAAACCGCCCGTGATCCGGTCCGTCACGTAGATCAGCCCATCTGCGTCTACATAGAGGTCGTTGAACATCGGCGCCTTCTGGCCCTCGGGCGCCGGTGGAATGAAGAAGCCGACTTCTTCGGGCCGGTACTGATTTCTTATGTCAAAGACCCGCAAGCCGGCATTGTAGTAGGTGATAAAAATAATCCTTTCGCTTTGGAACGAGCCGGGCCTGTTCTCGTGAACATTGTGGGGACCGAAGCGCAGCCCGCGTTTGCAAAAATCGCCTTCCGGCACCGGGCAGGTGCTGACGATCACCGGATTTTTTTCCGCGCGGATGTCGATCAACCAGACCCGTTTTTCACCCTCCTGGCAGTCATATTTCACCGATTCATCGACGGCCACGACTAGTTTTCTGCCGGGAAGCGGCAAAGTCGTATGCGCGTAACCGCCGTAGGGCGGGCTCCAGTCCAGGCGACTGATAGTCTTCGGCTTGCCGACATCGGAGATATCGACGATCGCCATCCCGGCATCGACCAATGCGACATAGGAGCGGTTACCGTGGGGAATCGCGCCGTGAACGTGAAAGTGCTCCCCCGGGAACGGCGTCCATTCCGGCGGGACCTCCTCGCCCTCCTTCGTTCCAGGAATCCACCAAACGCCCGCTTGCTTGGGATTGGACGGGTTCGAAATGTCCGCGATCAGATAGGCACGCTCCTTGATCCCCGGCAACATTGCCCCGACATGGGCGTATTTGCCGTCCGCAAACCACATACGGTGAACGCCCTTGCCTGGAATCTTCATATAACCGATCTCGCGCGGCTCGGTGGGATTGGAAATACTATAGATGCGGATTCCGGCCTCGTTAGGCACGCTGGCCGCGAGGCTTCTATCAAAATAAGGGCGCTCCTGATTCTGGATTAGAATATCGCCGGCGATTTGTACCTTGTGCGCATGCGTGTTGGGCGGGTGCGGCAACTGTTTTACCACTCTAGGATCCGAAGGGTCCGAGGCATCGACGATGCTCAGCGCCATCGGCGATGTGCCGAGATGAGCGACATAGACGTAACGGCCGTTTTTGAGCAGCTGCATGCCGTCGCCGTGACCGTTAAGATCGTGATGTCCGATCAAGCGAACATTCCAACTTTCACTTCTCGCCCGGATTGCCTCGACATTCATCTTGCCCTCGAACTCTTTTGAAAATTTGCCGGCGCCTAGACACTGGCCGCGCCTCGTTCTGATATACTTCCCGCTGCGTAATGTCAATGACTTCGCACCCGTTGGCCCGCACCGTTTTATGTGTTAAGAGCCGCATAGATCGAGGCTTAATCTTCAAAGACAACGAACTTGCTGTCCTCGACCCGCAGCATCGATGAAAGCCATCGTCCTTAACGAGTTCGGCGGTCCCGAGGTTTTGCATCGGGAAGACGTTCCGACCCCCGCGCCCGCCGCAGGAGAAGTTCTCGTTCAGGTCCATTCTGTGTCGGTGAATCGCACGCTCGATCTGATCGTGCGCCAGGGGAATTATCCGGTCAAGATTCAAATGCCGCACGTCTTGGGCGTTGATCCCGCGGGGGTGATTACTCAAATCGGCGCGGGAGCGGATAAATTCAAGGTCGGCGACCGAGTTGCCGTAGTCTCGTTCATAGCCTGCCAAACGTGCAAACAATGCTCCAAAGGCGAGGAGGCCAACTGTCTTCGCAGCCGGCACATCGGTCTTCATCACTGGGGCGGTTACGCGGAGTTTGTTGCAGTGCCGGCGCGCAATGCTTTCAGCCTTCCCCGTAACGTTTCTTTCGCCGATGGAACCGTTATCACGCGCCACTTTCCAATGGCGTTCAATCTTCTCGCGACCAAGGCCGGACTAAAACCCGGTGAGTGGGTCGTGGTCATGGGCGCGACCGGAGCTCTCGGCAGCTGCTGCATTCAAGTCGCAAAGATGCTAGGCGCTAAAGTCATCGCCGGAGCAGGCGCGGACGAGCGGGTCGCCGCGGCAAAAACTTATGGGGCCGATTTCGGCATCAATTACCGCCGGCGAAATTTAACCGAAGAAGTAATGAAACTGACAGACGGCGAGGGCGCGGACGTGGTGTGCGAGAATATCGCCGATCCGACGCTCTGGCCGTCGGCATTGAATAGTCTCGCGATGGGCGGCCGGCTTGTGACAGCGGGCGCGCATGGCGGTGGCACCGTGCCTCTTGACGTGAGGCAACTGTATATGCGGAGGCTGCGCATTATCGGCGCCGCCGGGACCAACCTCCGCGACGTCGACAAAGCGCTGGAAGCCGCCGCAGCCGGAAGGATCAAGGCGATAATCGACCGCATCCTGCCGCTTCGCGAGGCGGCCGAAGCGCATCGAATCCTCGAACAGAGTCAAACCCTGGGAAAAATCATTCTGGATCCGACCAGGCAGTAGCTTTAGGTCACGACGAACCGTCGAATAGGTTTGGCAATTGTCGTGGCAATCGGGTTCCTGCGTCATCCTGAACGTCAGACTGTGTGAAAACTCTTTCGGAGCCCTTCGACGGCACTCAGGGCGAACGGATAAGTACTCAATTTCTAATCAAACCGCACCGTTCGTGGTGAGCCCAGTCGAGCCAATGAACGTCTGACGGAGTGAAGGATCTAGACTCTTCGGCTTCGCCTCAGAATGACGCCCAAAGGAAATCGCGGCTGATACTTGAGATTGCCGCCGTTTACAGCCACAAAGCGCCCGTGTTAAACACGAGCACTACCACCAAAGAAGGAGGTCACCCATGGCCAAGCTCGTTACCATCATCGGGATCACCCACAACCCGTTCATGCCGCGTCTCTTCCAACAACCCCAGCAACCGCCCGGAGCGGCGAAAGTGAAAGAGAGAATCGCGATGATGCGGAAAAGACTCGCCGACGCGAAGCCTGACGTGCTGATCACGATCGGCAACGATCATCTGCATCAGTTCTTTATGGATAACATGCCTCCGTTCATGATCGGCAAGATGGAGAGCTACGAAGGCACGTTCCATGACGAGATTCGCGAATTCGGGTTGCCGACCTGCAAACTTCCCGGCGATCGGGATCTGTCTGATCACATTCTCGAGCGCTCGTTGGACCAGGGGATCGACTTCTCCTACTCCAACGAACTGACCATCGATCACTCGATTGTCGTGCCCATGATGTTCGTCCGGCCCGAAATGGACATTCCGATAGTTCCGATCCTGACCAACTGCATCGCGCCGCCCATGCCGCGGCCCAAGCGCTTTTATGAAGTCGGCGTTGCGATACGCAAAGCCATCGAC
This sequence comes from Binatia bacterium, assembly GCA_050735975.1. Classification (GTDB taxonomy): domain Bacteria; phylum Desulfobacterota; class Binatia; order UBA9968; family UBA9968; genus DATMBL01. The sequence goes on from JBOHVS010000240.1 coordinate 18,148, forward strand.
AGCATTCCCGGCGAGCGCCGAGTGGGCGTGCTTGTCAGCGGCCATCTGTCGCTGGAAGTCGGCGGACCAAGGCAGTTTGAACGCCGTCTCATGGACCCCGAATTCGACGCTGCCGCCGTCGGCTGGTTACAACACGGAGACGTTCAAGCAGCGTCGGAGGGTTGTACTCCCGAGAGAATGATGAAAGCTGGAAATATGACAACGGGCTATCTGAACTTTTTGATGATGATGGGAGTGGCAAACGCAAATCAACCCTCGTACGCAGAAGGTTTAGACGCGGGCTTCCCGGCGGTACCGTTCTTTAGCTGGGACAACGGCTAGCTTTATGGAATGGAAGGTTCTATCAATCGTGTTCGCGTCGGTATTTGTTGCCGAGCTTGGCGATAAGACGCAGTTGGCGACGATGTTGTTTGCGGCCGACAAGCAGACCAGCAAGCTGGCGGTTTTCGCCGGAGCGTCCGCGGCCTTGGTTCTAACGTCCGCTATCGGCGTGCTGGCGGGATCGCTCGTGTCCAATTACGTGAGCGAAAGGCAGCTCCAGGTTGTGGCCGGAATAGGTTTCATCGCCATCGGCATTTGGACGTTGTTCAAGGCATAGCGGAGGAATCGAGATGAGCAAGTATCTGATGAACAAACTCATTCACCACGTCAACATGAACGAGGCGGCGGAAAATGAGTACAAGCACGATCCTCGCGCCTACGTCGAAAAGTGGGAAAAAGGCCAGAAGCTAAAGCTCGCGCCCGAGGAGCGCGAGGCGCTTGCCACTAAGGATTACGGCAAACTCTATGCCCTCGGCGCGCATCCGTTCACGCTCTGGAGTTTCACCGAAGCCGTCTGGGTCGACGAAGTGCCGCGAGAAGAATTAGTCAGGGACTATAAAGAAAAAACGGCGAAAGCCGGCTATCCGGATTTCAAGACATAGAATTCGTTTCATCGAGATCTGCAAAAACCTCTGCCCCGTTCAATCATCGAAACTAAACGGTTTCTATCACCACTCCGCCTTTATCAGCGGAAGAACGCTCCCGGCGGCCACCTCATTTCGAGCATGTACTCGAAGATTCCCCAGATGACCGCAAAACTAAAGGCTGTTGCAACAAGAGAAGTAATCCACTGCTCTCTGCCTTCGATCAACGTGTAGAGAAGAACCAAAAGCGGAAGCGCGATCACGATGCCCAGAAGCCAGATGCCGAGCGCGCCGCCTATGAACCACGCGAAAAAAAGCATCGTGCGTTGCATTTCGATCCTCTTGTCGAGCTTGACATCGTAAACCTCATCCATTTCGGTTCCGCCGCCACCCTCCCGGCGCGCTTCCCAGCCCGTCGCATCCCGGTACAATTGCACAACCGCCAGAATAGCTCCCGGCAGGGCCGCAACGTAGATAGGAAAGATTTTCGCGATGTCGGGCCACTGCCAGCCGGTGAAGGCCGCGCCCAAAAAGACCGCAAGGAAGAATAACGTTAGATTAGCTTTCATCGCCGGTCCTCGCTATCGCTCCCCTCAGAGAGGTTGTAGATTTGTTTTTGCTCTTGAGCCGACCTCGTAGAGTGAAAACGAACGAGGTCGCAGCCAGGATCAACAAAACGATCACTGCCGGTCGAGAGAGCCAGCTGAACCCGTAACTTGCCATCGAGCGGTAGAGATATTTTTCCATCAGGTCTCCCAAGACGAGCCCGAGAATCATGGCCGGTCTAGGATAGCCAAAGCGCTTCATAAAATAGCCGACGAAGCCAAAAGCAACGACGGCAACCAGGTCTAACGGATCACGAGTCACACTGAAGGCGCCCATGAGAATAAAGAAGAAAAGCGTCGGAACCATGAGCGAATAACGGACTTGAGCGAGCTTCGCCAGCTGCCCGGCCAAAGTGAAACCGATCAAGGTTCCCATCATTCCTGAAATCCCCTGAATCCATACCACGCTGTAGATCACATCCAGGTTCTTTTTCACCATCTCCGGCCCCGGCAGATACCCCCACGCAACCAGGGCAACTATGAAAAGAGCTGTCACCACTCCTTGGGGGAATCCCAACAGCAAAGTCGTTACGAGATCGCCGCCGTCTTTGGCATCATTGGCGCTCTCGGGAGCGATAACTCCGCGTACGTCGCCTCGGCCGAAGTTCTCTTTTCCGCCCTTGGCGGTCTGAGCCGCGTGCCCATAGGCAAGCCAGTCCACCACCTGAGAGCCGAGTCCGGGGACAATTCCCACCCACACCCCTATGAAACTGCAGCGCAAAACCAGCCACCATTCGCGTAAAGTATCCTTGACTCCGTCCAGTAAACTTCCCTTCAGAGGAGCGGGCTGCTGCTCAACTCCGAGCTTGGTAAGAGCCAAATCCAGCGCCGACGGAATACCGAACACCGCCAGCGCGATAATACTTATTGAAATACCGTCCAGAAGATACGGCTCGTCAAAGACGAAGCGCATGATGCCGCTTTGCGCCTGCTGGCCGACGGTTGCGAGAAGCAGCCCAAAGGCTGCGGCAATGAGTCCTTTGATCGGCCGGCGGCCCGCCAAGACGGCTATCATGCTGAGCCCCCAAAGCATGACGACAAAGAGCTCAGGAGATCCCATGAGGTAAATGAGCGGTCTGGCCGCAGGGATGGCCAAAATTAGAGTCAAGGTTCCGACCAGACATCCCATCCCCCCCGCGGTAAAAGAAGCTCCCAGAGCGCGGCGGCCCTGTCCACTTTTACCCATCGGATATCCGTCGAGTATAGTGGCCTGAGAGCCGCTGCCACCTGGAATGCCAAAGAGGATCGGGAGGTAAGCGGCGCATATAGCGCTAACCGAGCTGGCCCCGATCAAGAGCGCCATCCCGGTGATAGGTTCCCACCTTATAACGACGGGCAATAAGATCGCATACACAAGCGGCATGCCTAGCCCTTGGGGCGCCACCGCGGTGAAGGTACCTATGCCGACCCCGATCAGCATGGCCAAAAACACATTCAGGTGCAGAAGATTCAACAAACCCTTTACCGCTGCATCGAACAGCGAAACATCCATATCGATTTCCTTGCCGGCTAAGATTTTATTTCTTTAGCGATCGCCCGCGCGGACCAGCGATTTTAGTGATAACACCTACGAACGGTCACAATCTCCGGAGTCCGTGCGCTCTAAGTTAAGGGCGCGGCCATTCAATTACGGACTGTTTCGCTTGTCAAGCCAATATTTGGACCTTCTTGATGGATTTTTTTGGCTCCTCACGACTCCCTAAAAGTTCTCCCAAATACCTGGACGAGACTTCGTGCGACAAGCTCCGCAAATTTTCTCCGCGGATCTGCTTGATCGTCGCTGCTGATTTTAGTAGGCTGCGCAGGTTCATAAATTTTCTTATGGGACCCCGAACACTACTTCTGGTTTTGGGTTTCGCGGCGGGTCTGGTTTCCGGCTGTACAGCCATTACGATCCCGTTTCTTCGCGGCACCGAATCGGCGCGGCCGATCGAGCGAATTGAAAAACAACAGGATCTCCTCACTCGGCCGGCTCAGCGCATCGAATCCGACCCTGTCAACCTCGCCCCAATCCGCCGGCAAGAGGCCCAAGAACACGATCTTGTTACCGCCGCAGTTGACCCTGAACTGAAAAAGAGCGAACCCCCAATCGCTCCGCACCAAGCCGAAGCCCCGTCTAGTGGGAACAGAGCGGAGAATCGGGAGCCATCGGCCGCCGGAGACGACGCCAGCAAGCGCGCAGCGCCGGCTTACTGGCCCGATGCGGATGATGGTTTGCTGGATTCGCTGCAGAAAGATCTTGACAAAGCCGTGGCGCAGTCCAAGGAGCGGCGCCGTATTCAGTTCTCAAAAGCCGTCGTCGAGAATCCAAGAGTTCGTCACTATATCCACCAGTTCTCCAAGGTTCAAAAAGAGTATCTGGCCAAAACCCTAGCGCGATCGGGAAAGTACTTTCAGATGATTTCAAACGTGCTGCAAGAAGAGGGCTTGCCCGAGGAGTTGGCCTACCTCGCGCTCGTCGAAAGTAATTTTCACCCTTCCGCTATTTCGCGATCCGGCGCTGTCGGACTTTGGCAGTTTGTTCCCTCCACGGCCCGGCATTATGGGTTGAAAATCGACCCCTGGATCGACGAACGCCGAGACCCGGTGAAGTCTACTCGCGCGGCCGCGGCTTACCTCAAAGATCTACACGATTACTTTGGCAGATGGTATCTCGCAACAGCGGCTTACAATGCCGGTCAGGGAGCGATTAACCGGGCGTTGCAAAAATCAGGCGCTAAGGACTACTGGACGCTCAGCCGGAAAAACCATCTGAGCGAGGAGACGCGCAATTTCGTTCCTAAGTTTGTCGCCGTCAGCTTGATCGCCAGTAATCCCCAAAAATATGGTTTTGGAGAGCTCGCTTACGAAGCGCCGCTTGAGTATGAAGAAGTCGAAATTTATCGACCTCTAAGATTGGACAGCGTGGCGCAGATGGCGGACACGGAGGTAGAGACTATTCGGAAACTCAATCCGGCGCTGCTGCGCAATGCTACGCCTCCGCAGCAGACAAGCTTTCGGCTCAGGCTGCCCGCAGGTAAAACACTCGTCTTTGCCAAAGCTTATGAGCAGAGGGAAAAGGAAACAGAACACATCCAGATTGTCACACACGAGGTCCGGAAAGGCGAGACGCTTTTCTCGATCGCCCGGCGCTACGGCCAAGAGGTTCGCGCGTTGATGCGACTCAACGGTTTGTCCACTTCGCGCCTAAGGATCGGTCAGCGGCTCATGATAATCGTGGAAAGACTCCGCGGCGGATTAAGATAGCGCCTTCTGCCTATTTTCTCTTATCCATCGACACATAATCACGCTTAGCAGGTCCCAAATAAAGCTGTTTCGGGCGGGCGAGTTTCTGGTCCGGATCGCCCAGCATCTCTTCCCACTGAGCGATCCAGCCGGAGGTGCGCGGGATGGCGAAAAGGACCGGGAACATATCCATGGGCAACCCCATGGACTGGTAAATCAGCCCCGAGTAGAAATCGACGTTTGGATAGAGTTTGCGTTTTATAAAATAGTCGTCGCTTAACGCGATGCGCTCCAGCTCGAGAGCTATATCGAGCAGCCGATTGCGGCCCTTGACCTCGAAGACCTGATCGGCGACGTGCTTAATAATCTTGGCACGGGGATCGTAGTTCTTGTAAACCCGGTGGCCGAAGCCCATGAGCCGTCCCTCGCCCCCCTTCACTTTTTCGATAAACTCGGGGACCTTGTCTTTGGACCCGATTTCCATAAGCATCCGCAGAACCGCCTCGTTGGCGCCGCCGTGAAGAGGTCCGTACAGAGCGGCAGCGGCGCCGGCGACTGCGGAATAGGGATCGGACTGCGAGCTGCCGACGCCGCGCATGGCGTTGGTGCTGCAATTCTGTTCATGGTCCGCGTGCAAAATGAAAAGGCTATCAAACGCCCTCTCGAGCACTGGATGCGGCTTGTACTTCAGCTCGGTCATCTTGAAAAGCATATTTAAAAAATTACCCGTGTAGCTCAGATCGTTGTCGGGGTACGAATACGGCAAGCCCAAGCTATGCCGGTAAGCGAACGCAGCCAAGGTCGGCATCTTGCTGATTAACCGGTACGTTTGCTCCCTGCGCGAGGCCGGGTCGAAGATTTTCTTCGCGGCGGGATAGAAAGTCGATAAAGCTCCAACGGTGCTGACTAGAATGCCCATCGGATGCGCATCATGGTGGAAGCCGTCGATGAGCTTCTTGATGTTTTCATGAATGATCGAATGGTAGGTAACGTTATGACTCCAATCTTCCAACTCAGACTTCGTCGGCAATTCACCCTTGAGAATCAAATAGGCGGTCTCCAGGTAGTTGCTCTGCTCTGCCAGCTGCTCAATCGGATAGCCGCGATACCGCAAGATTCCCTTGTCGCCATCGATATAGGTGATTTTGCTCTGGCACGAGGCAGTGTTCATAAAACCCGGGTCATAACTGACCAGCCCGTCGTCGCCGTTCACCTTGATTTGGAACAAGTCGGTGGCCTTTATAGCCCCATTGCGAATGGGAATCTCGTACCGCTTGCCGGTCCGATTGTCGATGATTGTCAGTGTCTCTGAAGCCATTGGATTGCCTTTCGAATACGTTCTACCCTCTTCCGTCTTTTTACTCTATTAGACCATCCTCTCTTGGTGGTCAACTCTGGTTCCGCTCGTTAAGAGGTCAGCACCCAGGAGACTTTCCACAGCGAATTTTCTCGGCTACAGCACGCTAAAGTCGCCGGGGCAAATTGGACTACGTTGCGGTCGGGATCGCCGGATACCAACAATGCGGTAAGCCGGCCCATGCAGGGGAGATGTCCCACAAGCATCAGCGGATCTTGGGCGGCTTCCAGTTCCGCCTTCACTAGCATTGGGTCGTCTTCGGGCAATAAGCCGCTGATTGGTCGCACGCCGCTCAACGGCGACAAATACTCGGCGAGGATTTCTGCGGTCTCTTGAGCCCTCAATATCCCGGAGTGGACAATCTCCGCGATCAAGATGTTTCTTTCGGCAGCGGCTTGCGCCACTCGCGTGACACCCTCTCTCCCGTCGGGAGTCAGAGGACGTTGCGAATCCGCCCCGTGTAAAACCGCCTCGCCGTGCCGTACCAGGTAGAAATCCACGTTGGACCCGGATTGAGAATGAATGCCGGCAGAATCCAATGCTCCCGGTGATCTCGATATCTGCCGCTCTCTAACTTCGTCGCAGCAGCGGCGCAGAGTAATCGCCGCCGAGTTTCGGTTGCAAAATGTCTTTGTTCATATAGTATGCCATCGAGTAATTTTCAATCTTAACAAATACATACCTGCGACGTGGTTGAGTTTCGGAAGGTTAACAAATGGTTCGGCCCCCTTCACGTCCTCAAAGATATCCATTTAAAAATCGAGGCGGGGGAGGTGGTGGTGATCTGCGGCCCGAGCGGCAGCGGCAAGAGCACCTTGATCCGCTGCATCAATCGCCTGGAGCCGGTTCAATCGGGGGAGATCACGGTGAACGGACTTTCCCTCTCCGATCCTAAGATCAACGCATCCAAGCTTCGCGCCGACGTCGGCATAGTCTTTCAATCGTTCAATCTCTACCCGCACATGACGGTTATGCAAAACATCACCTTGGCGCCGACCAAGGTCAAAGGATTGACGGCCGGCGCGGCGGATGAGACCGCCAGGAAGCTCCTGGAGCGCGTGGGTATACCAGACAAAGCCGACGCCTATCCGGCCAATCTCTCGGGCGGACAGCAGCAGCGGGTGGCTATCGCTCGGGCGCTCGCCATGCAGCCTAAGATCATGCTTTTCGACGAGCCCACGTCCGCCTTAGATCCGGAAATGATCAACGAAGTGTTGGAAGTGATGACGGACCTTGCCCGCGAAGGAATGACCATGGTCGTGGTCACCCATGAAATGGGCTTCGCTCGACGGGTCGCCCACCGAATAATTTTTATGGACGAGGGACAAGTGATCGAAGAGGCGAAACCAGAGACATTCTTTGCAGCGCCACAATCACCGAGAGCCAAACAATTTCTCAGCAAAATTCTTACTCACTAAGGGGAACACGATGACACGAGCCGTATATTTATTGTTGGCACTGGTCGCTCTCTATGGAGTCCCGCCCGTGGCGCTGGCCGAAACAACCCTGGAGAAAATCGACCGCACGGGAACCCTCACAATCGGGACCCGCACCGGCTCGCCGCCGTTCGCCTACGTAAACCAAAAGAACGAGTGGATCGGTTTTTCGATCGCACTGGTTGAGCAGGCGATCATCCCCTTCATCAGCAAAAAACTGGATAAGTCCATCAAACTAGAGAAAAAAGAATCAACCCCGCAGACCCGTATCCCGCTCCTGACGTCGAACGCGGTCGATTTGATTGCGGAAACCATGACCGATACCCAATCCAGGCGGGACAGCGTTGACTTCAGTCTTACTTTTTTTGTGACCGGCGCCCAGTTTCTGGTTAAGAAGGGAAGTCCCATCAAGGGCATCCAGACCATCGCCGGGCGGCGAATTGCCGCGCAACAGGGCTCGACCAACGCGCGCATCATTCGCAAACGGGTCCCGAATGCCAAGTTGCTCGAGTTTCCCGATCAGCCAGCCGCGTTTCAGGCCCTGGTTCAAGGGCAGGTGCATGCGTACACGAACGACGGGATTCAGCTCGCCGGTCTCAAGGCGAAAGCGCCGAAACCGGACGAGTGGATCATCGTCGGCGATTTTTATTCCTATGAGCCGTACGGGATGGCGATGCGGAAGAACGATTCCGATTTCCGTCAGGTCGTCAATGTCGGACTGATGGACGCCATCCAGTCGGGCAAATACTTCGAGCTTTACGAAAAGTGGTTCGGGCCGAAGGGCGAAGTTCCCTATCCGCTGACCCCTGAGACCAAACGCTTCCTGCAGATGCAGGTGGTTCCGAAGTGAGAAGAAGGCCGTATTCCCGGTTCGACGTTCGAAGTTCGAGGTTTGAAAACCGTATCCTAAGAGGCTCGCGCGTTCAGAGAAGCTGCTGCGGATTCCGCGCGGCAGAGTGTGGAAACTGTATTTTCACGCCGATCAAAAAGGTTCAGATGCGAGGCGCGCGATGGTCGACGAGCGGAGACGTACTCTGGCAGTACGTTGTAGCGAGTCGGGTGAGCGCAACGAAGCAGATGAGCCTTTTTCAGCGGCGTGCGACATGAACTACAAGTTTGACTGGTCGGTTCTCTGGAGCGGTCAATCCGGAAGTTGGCTCCTTCAGGGAGTGATCACAACCATCGAGATCTCGGTCCTCGGTTGGCTGCTGGCTATTATACTCGGGATCCTGTCCGGCGCGCTGCGCACGCTGCCCTTCCCGCCACTGCGCTATCTCGCGACATTCTATGTGGAGTTTTTTAGAAACGTGCCATTGCTGGTTTGGATGTTTTTCTGGTATTTCGCCGTACCACCGCTACTGCCGCAAGCGATACGGGAATGGCTTTTTGATCACGGCGCGGAGTTTTGGGCCGGAACATTTGCGCTGGGCGTTTACCACGGCGCCCGTTTCTCGGAGGTGATTCGTTCTGGCATTCAGTCAATCCCCAAGACCCAGTTCGAAGCCGCCGTCTCAACGGGACTCACTGAAGCCCAGGCCTACAGGCTCATCATCATTCCCATCGCTGTACGTTTGGTCATACCGCCGATGACGAACGAATCGCTGAATCTCTTGAAAAACTCCTCGATTGCCCTCACCATCGGCGTCGCCGAACTCACCTTTCAAACCCGCCAGATCGAAACCTACACCGCCAGGGCGCTCGAAGCCTTGACCGCCGGCACGTTGATCTACCTGCTCCTCTGTTTGAGCCTCTCGGCGGTCATGGCGCTGGTTGAGCGGCGCTACGCGATTCCCGGGATGATCGTCAAAGGGCAGACCGGAGCATAGCTCACGTGGACGTCCAGGTCATCATCAATAACTTCGGATTTCTTATCTTCCAGGGTCTCCTGGGTTTTGGAACTTTCGCGGGCGGCACCTTGCGGCTGGCCGTTCCTGCCATCATACTCGGCTCGATCCTGGGCGTCCTTCTCGGTCTTGGACGCCTGGCGCGCTCACGTTGGATACACGTTCCGGCAACGATTTACGTCGAGTTCTTTCGCGGCGTGCCGCTGGTGATGGTGATCTTCTGGTTTTGGTTTATTGTCCCGTTTTTACTGGGGAGGGCTTTGCCGGAGTATAGCGTTGCCCTCGCCGCCTTTGTGATTTTTGAGGCGGCGTATTTGGGCGAAATCGTAAGAGCCGGGATACAATCGGTGCCGCGGGGCCAGATCGAGGCGGCCACCGCCACTGGACTGAGACGGGCTCAAACCATGCGTTACGTCATCCTGCCGCAGGCGCTCAGAAACATGATTCCGGCCCTGGTGACGCAATTTATCGTTCTACTTAAAGACACGTCGTTGGCCTCGATAATCGGCTACGTCGATCTCACTAAGGCCGCGCAGATTGTCAATAATCGCGAGATCCGGCCGTTTGAGCTTTATCTTTTTATCGCGGTCGTTTACTGGCTTTGCAGCTACGCCATGTCGCGCTGGGCCCGATCGCTCGAACGCCGCCTTGGAACCGCCTCCGCTTGATCGGGCGATCGAATGATTTCACAATCCAGTACATCAGCCTATCGTTGAAACCCTATCCGGCCGGATCTTATACATGACGCGTACTTCGCCAGAGCCCCGAAACGGGTATTTGTTCTTGCCCAAGTATTTCTGAGCGAGAGCGTCGATGTGATCGTCGGCTCCCTGCTCAGTAATTTCCGCAACTTCCCCGCGCACGGCTAGATAGCGATAGGGATTGTCCGGGTCCTGGATCGACAGCGCTACGTTCTTGTTGCGGCGCATGTTTTTGTCTTTGACCCGCCCTTTGGCTGTATTGACTCGAATGTGGGTGCCGTCATAATCAAACCAGACCGGCGTCACTTGCGGACTACCGTCCGGCATAATCGTGGCTACATTGGCGAACGCAACCTTGGTGAACATATCTTTGAAGTGATCGGGAATCTTCTCGGCCATAAACTCCCCTTTCTTTACACCCGTTCTCAAATTAAGATTCTGCTGAAAACCGGTTCCTATGCTTCGATGGGCTCAGCATTGAACGGAAAATCCGTCCGGTTTCAATGTAATTCCCGTTCGCCCTGAGCTTTGTCGAAGGGTGAACGAGGATTTTCAGCAGAATCAAATTAACGAAAATAATCCGACAACTGCATCAAAGTGTCGATCAAAAGGTCCGGCTCGGCCGCGACCAGGTCTTTCTTGCTGCCGAGCCCATACGTCACTGCGCATGTAACGACCCCGGCGCGCTTTCCCGCCTGTATATCCGTGTCCCCGTCGCCGACCATCACAGCTTGGTTTGCAGAAAAGCCGAAGCCATCCAGAACAGTATGAAGCAACCCCGGATGAGGTTTCTTTTCCGGGCCGCTGTCTCCGCCTAGAATCAGGTCGAATTGATCCTCGACGCCCAATCCCCGCAGCACGGCGACTGTCAAACGACGCGTCTTGTTGCTTACAACGACTCTTCGTTTGCCCCGGAAGTACTCGAGGATCTCAGGGACGTCGGGATAAAGGACGGTCGTGTCGAGCAGGTGATTCTCATACCACGCCAGAAAGACCTGCATGACCTCTGGGAAGTGATCAGGAGTTTCTTCCGGCAAAGAATGCTTCAGAAGATGTTCGACGCCGCGGCCGACGTGCGAATGAATCTGTGAATCGGGCAACGGGGTTAAATCAAAGTGCGCTCGTGTATGATTCACGGCATTTGCCAGGTCGCGCCCCGTGTTCGCCAGTGTGCCATCAAGATCGAACATCACCAGATCGACCGCCCTTTTCATGCCGCTCCTATCTCACTTTTGAACATAGACGCGATGCTACTCCCTGTCAATGTAAGGGAATACTTGTTCAAACTGTTCCAACCGTTCAAGCAGACGTTTGAACGGCTCGAACACTCGAACCGCTTGATGACGCAAGTTTAGGTGCCGTGCACGAGCCAGGTGTGTTAGCTTTGATCAATGTAATCGAACTGGTGTAATGTGGCAGCGAGCGGTGCTTATTCAAACAAAGTTCCGGAGGTGGCAAATGATGCGCGTTTCTAGGCTTCGGACAATCTTGTGCCGATTAACCGCATGCCTGGTCCTGTTTTTTCCGGCATGGTTATCCGCGGCGGACAAAATCAACACGTCCTACATCTCGGTCAGCCCAGGCTCCTCGACCGTAATCTGGATCGCCAAGGAGGCCCGAATGTTTGAAAAGCATGGGCTTGACGCCACTGCGATCTTTATCTCAGGAAGCATTCGCGGCATCCAGGCCATTCTCGCCGGAGAGATTCCCATTGGTGAAGGCGGCGGCCCGGGTCTAACGAGCGCGAGATTGGCAGGCGGCGATGTCGTAGCCATTGGGGGAAATGTCAATGTGTTACCATATTATCTGGTCTCCCACCCAAGCATCAAACGGCCTGAAGATTTGAAGGGCAAAATCGGCGGTAACCACATCGCCGGCACCACGGCGGAATTCGCCCTCAGGGTCGGACTAAAAAAGATGGGACTAGATCCGGCCAAAGATGTGACCCTACGGGTCATCGGAGGCTCTATCGACCGAATGGTGGCGCTGCAAAAAGGGATCGTTCAGTTCACAGTAGCGACGGAGCCCGGCAAGGTGATGGCTGAAAAGCTGGGGTATCCCACCTTGATCGATATGGCATCGCTACAGATTCCCTTCCCACAAAACGGGGTCTATACGACAACCAAGTTGACCCGCGAGAATCCCGATCTAGTACGACGCTACATGAGAGCCTATGTCGAAGCAATCCACTTCTATAAGACACGCAAGGAAGATGTGCTCAAAATTATGCGCAAATACTCGCGCGTGGAAGACCGCAAGGTGTTGGAGGAAACCTGGGATTGGCACGTGCGCTACATTCCGGAGGCGCCGTATCCACCCGCCGAGGGCTATCAGTTAATCTTGCAGGAGATGGCGACTACGAACCCGAAAGCCGCCCAGGCAAACGCAAGAGATTTTGTCGATTTGCGTTTTGTCAAGGAGCTTGAGGATTCAGGATTCATCAAGAATCTTTACAAGCGCTGAGACATAAACATCACCCTCACCCTTGCCCTCTCCCATCGAGGGGCATCGAGGGAGAGGGCACCGTTTCGGCGCTTCCGCCCGTAAAATCCGTCGCGGAACTGAAGGATTACGAAACAAAGATCGGGGCAAGCGTCTCCTTTTCGGATCTATGAGAGAGAGGGCTATTTGCTTTCTGCGAGACTTTTTCTCGACGCCTGCAGAACCTGTCTCATCGGTTCGACGTCGATCACCATAGAGGAAAGTTCGAGCTTTTCCTGTCGAGCGGTTTCGGGAACGACTTTAACGACCTCCGGCTCGAGGACGTGATAAACCGGGATCTTCAGGGCGACGGCGGCCAGGGGACCGGCATAGCTTGGATCCCCCTGGGTTACCGTTTCTGCAAAAACCTCCACCCCATTGGCTTCGCCGTTGCCCAGAACCACCGCGAGATTCTCCGGACCATACTGATCCGCCAGGCGCTTGATGACCCCTTGGTTCTCAAAGTTCATCGCGCCCGCGGCGGTTCAGACAAAGCACTCGGTGACCTGATAGACTACCTCGAAACCCGCGCTTTGCAGGCACTCGGCGATGATTGGACCCGGGATTCCGTCCCGTTCGCCAATAGCGATAATCTTTTTTCCTTGCAGCATCGATCCTCCGTCACTTATCCCGTTCAACCAAAAATGAACAGCCGTCTGAAAGCTGCGTCATCCTCCCAAGAAACAGACTTCCTTTCGCGATAAACAACGTGTTCCCGAAACTGCCGTCCCGCAATCCATTCAGCGCGTGTCCGAGATACGAAATCGCCGAAGGAATATGGCCCTGCGTCGGCGCGTAACCAATCATGCCCCGAGTGCGGACAAAATCCTCCATCTCCTCTTTTCTGATCTCGCCGCGCATGACGGCCAGCGCGGCCAAGGTTCGATAATTGGTCCGCGGCACGTCACCGCTGCCGGAGGGCACGGTAATCTCGGGGTTGTGCAATTCAACCGCGTAGCGGTCCACATCCGTCAGTTTCTTTCCCAGCCTCTCGAGCGGCGCCGCGGCCAGCAGTTCTATCATCGCTTGCGGTGACGAGCCGGCGCGCACCGGGTGAAAAGCCACGGAATCCAATCTCAGATACGGCTTGTCTCCACGGGCTCGACTTAGAACAACAGCAAAACTCCCCAAGACATCCTCCAGCACAGGCATTCCGTTCTTCAAATGCGACTCAAACTTCATGCCGAGCTTCGCAAGCGAGCCGCCCGCCACTACGGCGACATTGCGGCACACGCCCGACTGGATCAGGCTCGCGCCGTGAATCATTGCGTAAAGCGGACCGGCACAGAAGGCCTTTGTGTCCGACCCGGAAGCGTTCTCACAACCCGCTTGTTCGGCAATCGCCTTCGCCAAGTTTCCGCCGCCGCGATTGTAACGGTCTCCCACCCCCTCCTCCGAGCAGCTGATCACGTAGTCGATGTCCCGCGGGTCGAGCTGCAGCGAAGAAAGCAGCGATCGCAGCGAATGAGCAGCCGTAACCTTCGCCGCCAGATTCTCGAGCAGCACCTCGGCAGTGAGGCTTGCATCTTCTGCGTGGCCAGGCTCGAACGCGCCCACCCATGTCTCGCCCGAACAGAGCGGCAGCGCGCCTTCCTCGCACAGAGATTTGATTTCGGCTAAAGAACGCAGCCCTGTCTTGCGGCCGTCTGCAAACTTCCCCGCATGATCCGCAAACCATCCGTCATGAAAGCACACGAGATTGAATTGGTCTCCGTCCGCAAGCAGAGCGTAAAACTGGTCCTGCCCGCAAATCTCCCCAAAGACGCCCTTCGGAGCGGCTTCCTCGATGAGATTTTCATACCACGGCGCGCGCAAGCCCTTGAGATCTTCCGGCGTGATATTGCCGATAAAGACCTGATGCGGCGCGTACGCGGTGGCATCCGCAAAGGATCTAAGCTTGCGCTTCAACTCGTCGCCGAGGGTTGGATTCGCCCGGATCTCGCGCGACGGCTTTGACCCGTAGCGTACGAGCTGCGGCACGTGGGCGAGTGAATAGAACGCTCCTTCAATTGCTACGCGGCCGGGAATTGAAGACTGAGCCATGCCGAAGAGTTGCTCGCATTCGCCGCCGGTCGCATTAGCCGGTGAAAGAGTGACTTTTCAAATAGACGCCGGCGTCGGTTTCGCTAAAAAATACCAGTCGAACTTCCAGAATTGATGAGTTCGAGCTGAGGAATTTCTCAATGCTTGCGGACGACACCTTCGCTGCCGCATCCAAAGGATAGCCGTAGATACCGGTCGAGATCGCCGGGAACGCGACCGTCTTAAGCCCTTTCTCGACCGCAAGACTGAGCGAGTTCCGATAACACGCGGCAAGCAGCTCAGCCTTTTCCTGGCCTCCCCGGACATAAACCGGCCCGACAGTGTGAATCACATGCTTCGCCAACATCCTCCCCGCCGTCGTAATCACAGCCTCTCCCGTCGGTAACCCGTCCGGATAGCGCGTGCGGCGGATTTCCTTGCATTCTTTGAGAATGTCCGGCCCGCCGGCACGATGAATCGCCCCGTCAACGCCACCGCCGCCCAATAGACTGCTATTCGCGGCATTGACGATCGCGTCCACGGCTTCTTTGGTGATGTCCCCAACCTTGACGGCAACTCGACCGTCCAGAAATGTTTTCAATACCGCCATGACTGGTCCCAACCGTGAACTTTGAGGTCATTCTAAGACGCAGTCGAAGAATCTCCGGCCATTTAAGCCGTCTTCGGAACGAGATGCATTAGTTCAGCAATCCCTGTTCTTTTAGCCGGGGCAATAGCTCGCCAAAACCATGGATAAGAATTCGGGGCTTCGCGGCCGCTAATGTCTCCTCGTCGTTGTAGGAATACTCAGTCGAGAGCGCAACTGTGCAAACTTCCAAGTTGGTCTCTCCGACTTTGCAGCCATGGGCGTTGTTGCCGGCGCGAAGATAGGTGGCTGTCCCGGTCACGAGAATGATCCGCAGCCGCGGAAGCTTGTGGCGACGGTATAAATAATAGAGTCCTTGCTCTTTCGCGTAATAGGTCTCGTCTCGATCGACGATCTCATCGAAATATTTGCCGATGCCATAATCTTCCATCGCTTTGTGCTTGAAGCGCCGCCCGCCGGTTGTCATAAGCACATTGCGGAGCCCCGCGGTCTGGGTTGCCTTCAGGGACTCCTCGATTCCCGGGATGAAATCCGGCGGCTGCATGTCAAAACCATGCTTTCTGGCGATCTGCAGCGCGTGAGTTCGAATTTCGAGCCTTTTCGCTTCGTTGAACATCAGGTTGCGGTCTTTCGTGTACTCCTGCTCGAAAATCAGAGGCACGAGAAATAGATCGAACGGCCCATCGGCGATTTTTCTTAACTTTTCGAAAGTCAACGGCTGCATCGCGTAGCGCGGCAGGATTTCGTTAGTAATCGTAAAAACTCGTTCGATGTCGGTCTCCACCGTATCGGACATGGTACGAACCAAGAATGTTTCTACGGCCATATCGACCTCCCGATGAGCCGATACTAGTTAAATGCAAACGGGCTGGCAAGGGAAGCTATTGCGGTTGTTCAAACGGCAGCCGGTACTTTCGCTCCGCGTTGCATTTCTTACAGCTGGGAACGACATTCCCCTTGCTTGATTTGCCGCCACGAATGATCGGAACCACATGATCTATTGTCAAATCTTTTGGCGGGAACCTCTCCTTGCAATGATGGCAGATGCCCGCCGAGCGTTTGCGTTTCCACCACTGAGTCGCGCGCAGCTCGCGCGCTTTTTTCCGCTCTCGACGAATGTGCTCGTCAGTGACCTCGACTAAGAAACGTTCCTCGTCCATCCCGATTAAGAATTATCGTACCACCGCCTGAGAGACTTAAGATAGACGCCAAAACCGACCGCCACGAAAAAATAGAGAATGCTCCGGGCGGCAGCCCACGTATTGCCGATACTCAAATAGCTTCTCAGCTCCCAAAAAGAGAAAAAAAGGAAAAAGACCACCGCCGCGCCGATAAGAATCTTGTGAGCGGTGATGAGTTTCATAGCTATGGTCGTTTCGGCGGAATATATCTTCTTATCTTCTTGATCGTCCCGCTAATGATTCATAAGCCGGAACCAATGATGGTTCAACAGTTCAAGCCGTTCAAAGATTCAAGCCGTTCAAGGAACGATTTGAACGGCCGGATCCTCGGCCCTGGGGCATCAAGCACGTTGACGGCCGCTCTTTGCTGGCTTAGGAAAGTATTCTAGGCGTTTGCTTCTAGAAAAGACAGGGAGGTACTCATGAACCGAGAACCGGTAAGAACCGACAAAGCACCGAAGGCCATCGGCCCCTACGAACAAGCGATCAGGGCCAACGGTTTGGTTTACACCGCCGGGCAGATTCCCATCGATCCCGCCACCGGCAACTTTGTCGAGGAAGGAATCGCGACTCAAACTCGACAGGTGCTCGAGAATCTCAAGGCGGTGCTTGAAGCGGCCGGCACGTCTGTGGATCGAGTCGTCAAAGCGACGGTCTTTTTGAAGAACATGGACGACTTTGCGGCCATGAACGAGATTTACGCAGCATACTTCGGCAACGCCAAACCGGCGCGCTCGACCGTAGCCGTGGCGGAACTGCCCAGAGGTGCGTCGGTCGAAATCGATCTCGTCGCTTTGGCGTGATGATTGATGGGTATCGCAGAGCCCGTCCTGAGCTAAGCCGAAGGGCTCCACCCATGCTACGCGGGCAAGGGGCAAAGCGCCGAAGTCAGAGATCAGAAATCAGAGCTGAAGGTTCCTTTCCCATGCCCTTTGTTCCCGGTGATCTCTGATCTCCCGTCTGACCTCCGGCCTAGCTCCTTGCGCTTTGCTAGGCAGTCCGTTAGATCCCCAGTACCATTCGCACCAGCGACTGCAGAACTATCTTAAAGGCCCCACCGACCGTATTGTCGATCGTCTCCTTACTTTCATCCACTCCCTGGGGATAAGCGAACATTCCCTTCGTGCCGGTAACAACCCAGTACTTGGGGTTGTGATAAACTTCCTCAATCCTTCCGGCAACGGCCTCGGGGCCTAACTTTTCTTCTCTAACTTTCTTCTGGTGGCGTTTGTAATTTGTAAACTGACCGCGGTTCAACCAGATGCCGTCGCACTTTGGACACCGCCGCAGTTGGAGATCCGGCCCAAGGAGCGGGTCTTTCGGGGCGGCGAGTTGGGCGGTACAGCGCGGGCAGTAGAGTTTTTTCTTTTGTGCCCGCCGGGGGGTTCGCAGCAGCTCTTGATCGACCGGCTCCAGTCGCTCCGCTTCTTCAGGTTGGATCGGAAAAAGCTCCCATTTGTCGCACCAGATCCCGCCGCACTCATGGCATTGATCCAGTTGGATGAGCGAGCCGGGATTCGCCCGTGCCGTCACCTCGTTCATGGAAACTGCGCATTCGGGACAACCTACCACGATCCTTGCACGCTCCTCTATTCTCGAGTCTTTTCAGGTCTTGAAGTCTTTAACCGGCCCATAACACCAGCCATCGCGTGAAGCAGCATAATCCGGCGGTTGATCGGCGGGTGCGTACTGAACAAATCGGCGAGTTTTCCATCGCGATTATCGACCCGCCGCCGGAGCGGATTTACAAAAAACAGGTGGGCTGTGCCGCGCGTCGCTTTATGAAACGGCATGGCGGCATCACGAATTTTTTCCAGCGCTTTTGCGAGGCCAAGCGGGTTGCGTGTGAATTCCACCGCGGTGGCATCCGCCAGGTACTCCCGTTGC
The DNA here is from genome assembly GCA_050735975.1 of Binatia bacterium. GTDB lineage: Bacteria > Desulfobacterota > Binatia > UBA9968 > UBA9968 > DATMBL01. Next base: position 36,399 of record JBOHVS010000240.1, read on the forward strand.
CGCGAGACCGCCATTGCGAGCAAGCGCGAGACTAGCGGCGCGAACAGGATCAACAACAGCGCAGGAATTACGATCAGCATGTTTCCACCGACCCGGCGGCTATGGCGCGAACTGTAGAACGAACGCTGCGCCCAGTCCGATAGCAGCGCGACCCCGCCGAGAAGAACGCTCACTAGCATCATAACCCGGGTATCGCGGTTGCGGATGTGAGCCATTTCATGGGCCACCACGCCCTGGGTTTCTTCACGATTGAGAAGCACCAGCAACCCTGTCGTGACGCAGATCGCAGCGAATTTTTCATCGCGTCCGGTGGCGAAGGCGTTCGCAGTGGGATCGTAAACGACATAAGCCTTGGGCATTGGACAGCCCGAAGCCAGCGCCATCTCGGTCACAACGTTTTGTAACTCCCGATGCTCCGGGATATCGATGTCCAGCTTCTCCGCTCCCACGGAAGTCAAAATTAAATGGCTGCCAAAGCGATAGCCGGCGGCCGTAATGGCCGTAGACGTTATCAGAGCAATGACCGTTGCCATGGGAAACGGCGGGCCATGACGGGTGAAGCTATCGAGATAGATGTAGTCGACGGCCAGGCCGGTAAGAAGGAAAAAAATGATGAACGAAAAGATGATTCCGGCACTGATCCAGCCGTTGCGAGATTGGCGCTCGGCAAAGTCTTGGGTTGCAGGCTTGTCCAGCGACTAAACCTCGGTCAGGAGGGGAGATTCAGGTTTACGCGCGGCGTGGCCTTCTCGGTTTCCGGTACCGAGAAAAATTCACCGGGCTGAAAGCGGAAGAAACCGGCGATCGCATTCGACGGAAACACTTCTTGTTTCATATTAAAGCGCATTACCACGTCGTTGTAGTACTGTCGCGCGAACGCCAGCTGGTTTTCAGTCGTCGTCAATTCTTCCTGCAGCCGCAGGACGTTTTCGTTGGCCTTGAGTTCCGGGTAGCTTTCCATAAGCGCAAAGATCCGGCCCAGCGTTTGCGTCAGAACGTTCTCCGCCTCCGCGGTTTCCTTGATGCCGCTGGCAGCCATGGCCTTGCTCCGCGCGTCAATGACTTTTTGCAGAGTGTCTTGTTCATATTTCATGTAACCTTTCACGGTTTCGACTAAATTGGGAATCAAGTCGTAGCGACGCTTGAGTTGAACGTCAATCTGCTTCCAGGCATTTTCAATCTGGTGCCTCAGCGCGACCAGCCCGTTGTAAGTCCAGATGACCCACGCAACGACAACAAAGATGACGCCCCAAAATATCCAGCTCATAAGCCTCGCGGTCCTCCCGATTCATCACGGATAAGGATACCCTTTGTGATTTCTTTGACGCTTGGGGTGCCGGTCATCGTGAGGACTCTCTTCATTTCCTCGCCTAGAATCTCGAACACCCGTTCAACGCCGCGCGCGCCGAATGCCCCGACGCCCCAGGCTACCGGCCGGCCCACGAGCACGGCCTTGGCGCCTAGAGCCAACGCCTTGACGATATCGCCGCCGCTGCGAATGCCGCTGTCGAGCAGTACCGGCACTCTTCCGCCCACCGCATCAAACACCTCAGGCAGGGCCTCCAGCGCCGCGCGATTGTAGTCGAGAATGCGACCGCCATGGTTCGAGACCACCAAGGCATCGGCGCCGGCATTCGCGGCGGTACGCGCGTCCTCTTCGCCCATGATCCCTTTAACCACCACGGGGAGCAAGACTTGCTGCTTCATCCATGCGATGTCTTTCGGAGTGGCCGAATGTCCGCGCCGCGGCTTGCCGTCTTTCGTCGACAGCGGCACTTCGTCGTCGATCTTTACCGGCCGGACCGTGTCCATGGTAATCCCTACCGCCGCGAAACCAAGATCTTCCGCCAGTTTCGCGTACCGCCCCACCTCGTCCTTGCCGCGGTTCATGTAGGCCATGAAGACGAGCGGTGATTGGCTCGCTTCGCGCCAATCTTTCGGGTTGAACTTGGCCGCCTGGCTGCAAAAAACCATCGCCCCAACGCGATCAGCCCCGGCGGCGACTTCGCCTTCGGTTTTCGGGCCCATCAAGCTGAAACTTCCGACCGGCGCAACGATCGCGGGTATCGGCAGCTTACAGCCAAACAGCTCCGTTGAAACCTCGGGGTCGGCTACGTCGTGGAAAATGCGCTGGCGGAACAGATACTGGCGGAAGGCGCGCGGGTTTCTGTGGAAAGTCGCTTTCGTTTCCGCGGCCCCGTTGAAATGATGCCAGGCTTCGGGGGGAATCGTCCGGCGCGCAATCTCGCGGAGATCGCGGAGCCCCATCTGCTCAAGTGGTTTTTCCGTCATAACGATCCAGTTAATTCCATTCAATGTATAGAAACCGTAGCGTCTACTTTAGGCCACTTCATTCCACCCTCGCTCTGACCCTCTCCTGGGGTCTTACCTCTTTATCTGATTCTGCTGAAAAACTCTCCGTTCATCCCTCGAGAGCCTCAGGACGAACGGAGGCGCGGTTGAAATCATTGGAGATTTTCCGTTCATGCTGAGCTTCGTCGAAGCATTCATAGGGTTTTTCAGCGGAATCTTTATCTTAGCTCCCTGCTCTTTGTTCCTTGCGCTTGGCAAGTTCGTACGTGGGAGCGAGGCGATTGAGCGTAACGCCTGCCTGTAGGTCGCACGCAGACAGGAAGCCTATGAGTTTTTTTCAGCAGCCTGCTCCGTCAATTCGGTGAAGTAACCTCCCACCAGTTATTGTCTGGATCGCTGACTAAGAACCATGACACCGATCCGGTCGTTTGCACATCGCGGAGCTCAGCGAAACCGCATTCCTTTGCCGATGCTTGCAACCAATCATGGGCCTTCCCGACCTCGTCTTTGGATCCGACGGTAATGGTGAAACGAAAGTTGGGCGAGAACCGCTTGAAATCGTTGCGCTCTGCGCAGACGACGTAACACTTGGTGTTCGGGTGCTTGATATAAAAAACGTTTGGGTTGGCCTGGTACAATGACAGATTGAGGACCTCCGTGTAGAATTTCCAAGAGGTTTTTAAGTCTTCGCAAGCGAGGGTCCCGTGGGTAAAACCCTGGGGAACATAACCCCGACCGGGAAACTTTTCTTCCGGGTAAGGCGTGGTCCAGTGCGGTGCGTACGCGCCACCAGTCCTTTGTATCAACGACTCTTTACGCAGGGCCGACTCATAGCACTCGATTTCCCAACCGTTGGTACCCGGCTCGAGAAAATACAGCGAGTACGAGCCGTGATTATACAACGGTTTGCCGATCTGTTGGATGTCGTACTTCTCTTTGTTCGCCGTGAGGTGCGCATAGGCCGCATCGACTTCCTGCGTCGTGGCGACGCGCACTCCCCAGTGATTGTGCATCTGCTTTATCGGCGCCCCCGAGCCTGACTCGTGCACGACCAGGCGCCAGTCCGTGTTGGGATGCTTTAATGTAGCCTCCCCCGGAGCCTCAGCGATTTTCTCGAATGCCAGCAGGTCCGTCAGTACCGGCAGCGACTCTTTGAGACTCCCGCACTCCATATGAGTGGCTGATAGCGCGATCGGTTTGATCATATTATCTTCCTCCGATCTACTCCCGGGCGCCGGGCTAACCGGCGTCGAGCGGCTTCCTCAAATCAATTGTAATGCCGCAAAATTTACAGCGCTCTGAGCTTGGTGTCAAATTACAAAACATTCACTCCGAAAACGTGAAAAGGGTTTTTGGCTTGTGAACCCGGTTCTCTTGGGTGTACTTTAAGGCTGCGGTTGAGCTTAACCTTAGCCTGAACCTAAACCTGCTTGAGCAGTGTAACGAAGCATATGAGTCTTTTTCCAGCAGCCTGCCAGGGAGATCACATGAAGATCACTGTGGACAGAACCAAGTGCGAAGGTTACGCAAAGTGCGTTCAGGCTTCGCCCAAGGTTTTCAAATTGGACGCGAAGATGATCGCGGAAGTCATCGATGACAAGGCCGACCGTGATGAGAAGATTCTTTTAGCCGCCAAGATCTGCCCCACCAAAGCTATCATGCTGGAAGAGGAGGGAACAGGGAAGAAACTGTTCCCGGTTGAATGAGACATAACAAGTTTCCGGTTATCGGCAATACATTGCTCCGTTAGTCCATGCTGCTCTAAGCGGCCATTGATATTCCCGGGTTCGCGAACATCTACTGCTTGTGCTCGGGATTAGATGCCGCAGCTTGTCGCTCTCGGCCCGTGAGGACGGCCAAAGCTCTGCGCACCATCTTGCGCTCGCTAGGAAATCTAAGACGCTCAATGGCCTCCTGGATCGGGATCCACAGTGCCTCATCAACCTCTTGATCATGATCGCGCGGATCCCCCCTAAGATAGCGCAAGAGATAAAAGTGAACTCGCTTGTTGATGCGAATCGGCTCGCCGTCGGCCGCTTTGCCGCGATAAGAGTAGCGAATCTCTCCGAGCTTGGCGCTCACTTTGCCCTCCAAGCCGGTCTCTTCGCGCACCTCACGGACGGCGGTCTGTCCGAAGGTCTCTCCGCTCTCGACGTGCCCTTTGGGCAGTCCCCAGCGAGTGCGGACGTGGATCAACCCGACCTCGATCGCTCCTTGATGCCTGCGGTAGATGACACCGCCGGCTGAAACTTCCCGGATAGTGCGCATAGCATTGCCACGCTATGCCGCGCCGGTTGAGAGCTGTTGTTCGAGCCACTCGAGATAGCCCTGGCTGCCCTCGATGATCGGTAACGCGATCACTTCCGGGACCGAGTAACTATGCAGCTCACGGACTCTCTTTTCCACGCTGCGGAAGAGCTCTTTTTTCGATTTGATGATGAGCAGCTCCTCCTCGCTCTCTTCCACCTGCCCCTGCCAGCGATAGACTGATTTGATTGATTTAATCCGGTTCACGCACGCCGCCAACCGCTCATTGACAAGCGCCCGCGCGAGTTGATCGCCTTCGGTGGATGATCCGGCCGTAACAAATACGATAATAAAGTCGTCCATTGCTGATTTTACAACCGGGTTTCGTTCGCCGTCAATCGCATGACGGCGGCGGCACTCGATGATGGCTCCGGCATGCCCGGAACGCTCGCGACCGTTCCCTACGACATGTTGCGCATTCCACGCTGCCTCACTAACGTATGTCCTGTGAACACGAAACGAGCCATACGAGAAAGGATCTGGACTCTTCTCCAAGAGGAGAAGGCGGCGCGCTTCCCCGGCGCAGCCGGCAGGATCCCGAACTTCATCGGCGCCGAGGCGTGTGCCCGGGTACTGTCCAACACGGCGATCTGGAAAAAGGCTAAAGTGCTCAAAGCCAATCCGGATTCTCCGCAAAGGGCGATCCGTCAAAAAGCTCTGGAAGAGGGAAAGATCGTGTATATGGCTGTGCCGCGACTTCACAGTGAAAGACCCTTTATCGAACTCAATCCCAGCACACTCAAATGCTCACCTTACGCAGCTTCGTCCATCAAGGGAGCGGCAACGTACGGATGTCCGGTGACGCTTGAAGAGCTGAAAGCAATCGACTTGGTGGTCTGCGGTTCGGTAGCGGTCAATCGCCGCGGCGCCCGAGTCGGAAAAGGCGGCGGATACTCCGACCTGGAGTTCGCCTTACTGAGCGAAGCGGGAAAAACCGGTCCCGGGACCCCCATTGTAACGTCGGTCCATCCGTTACAAATAGTGAAGGACACCTTGCCGATGACCGTCCACGACATACCTCTGGATGCGATCATCACTCCCACAGAGATCGTGGAAGTTAAAAGCCCGTCGCGGAGGCCTGAAGGAATCTATTGGAACATGCTGCCGCCGGATAAGATCGAAGCGATTCCGGTGTTAGCGGCGAAAAGAAATGCCGGTAAAACCCGCTAGCGAATGATAGCTTACCTGCGCGCGCCGGACTGACCCATATCGGGTACGTTGTACGCCCCTTTTATTTCCCACACGACTGTGTAATGGATTTGGCATTCGCTAGCGTCGGAAGTCCTTTGAACGCTAATTTCAGATTGCCCCGAAAAATCTCGACGGCGCAATATAAACTCAACTGATGGCGGCACGAAACAGCTATCGCAACTGGGCATTGATCTCGGGCGTCGTTGTCTTGGCGCTCATGACAAGCGGGATTGGGATCTGGTGGTGGAAGTCTCTCGGATACGTCAGCACCGACGACGCCAGGATCAAGGCGGACATTATCTCCGTCAGCAGCGAGATCCAGGGAAAAATCATAGCCCTCGCCAAAGACGAGGGAGATCGCGTAACACCCGGAGAGGTGATGGCCAGGCTGGACAGCCGGGACGTGCGGATCCAGCTGGAGCAGGCCCAGGCCGAACTGGATCGGACACGCGGCAGAGTCAAGCAGGCGGAGAGGGACGTGACCCTTCACGCCGAAAGGAACAAGGGAGAGCTCCCGCAGGCCCAAGCGGCCTTGGCGGGTTATCACCATAATCTTGAAGGTGCCCAGGCTCTCGCGGAGAAGGCCAAAGAGGACTGGCAGAGAACGAAGTCCCTTTTCGAACGCCAACTGCTATCGGCCCAGGAGCTGGCGCATGCCGAAACCGAGATGCGCCAGGCCCAAGCCGGCCTTGATGCCTTGAGGGAAAAGATCAAGGAGGGAGAAGCGGCGCTGCAGCTGGTTCGAATCAATCGGAGAGAAGTCGCAGTCAAAGAAGCTACTATCAAAGTCCGCGAGGCCGAGGTGCGACGAGCCGAGGCCGAGCTTGCGGATCTGCGGCGCAAGCTCGAGCTGATGGCGATTGTCAGCCCGGTGCATGGTATCGTGGCAAAGAAAACCGCCCATCAGGGAGAGGTGGTCCAACGGGGGCAACCTATTTTTATGGTTGTGGACGGGAGCCGGTTCTGGGTGGAGGCCAATGTGGAAGAGACGGAGATCCGTTTCGTCAAGCCCGGAAGCCGCGTGACGATCAGAGTGGATTCCTATCCGGGGCGGGATTTCGAGGGAAGAGTGGAGGAAATAGGCCAAGCGACGATCTCGGAATTTTCCCTTTTCTCGCCGCAAAAGCTCACCGGACAGTTCATCAAATCCACGCAGCGTCTGCCGGTTAAAATCTCAGTGGCAAATCCCGACAACCTGTTAAAGATCGGCATGCTCGCAGTGGTTTGGATTGAAAAACATGGCGGATAGCACGGCTCACTCTCCGGCGCCGGCGGACTCCGGCCATGTTCATAAGTGGTGGGTCTCTCTAACTTTGTCTTTGGGAACTCTGTCCATAGGTCTGAGCGCCACCACGGTCGATATCGCCATTCCCACCATCATGTCCTCCCTGGGCGCCTCACTAAACAAGGTTCAATGGGTTCTTACCGGTTTCATGATTACGCGGACCGTGCTCACTCCCGCGGTGGGCTGGCTGGGCGACCGTCTGGGCGACCGTAATCTTTTCATCTTCAGCACCTCTATGTTTACCCTCGGCTCGTTTCTCTGCTCGATCTCCTGGAGCGCGGACTCGCTCATTTTTTTCCGTATCTTGCAGGCCGTCGGCGCAGGCCCTTTGATCGGAGTCTCGATGGCTATCATGTATGATGCCTTTCCACCGCGGGACCGCGGGCTGGCCATGGGGCTTTTTATGACGGGCTGGTCCCTGGGACCCTTCTTCGGTCCGCTCCTGGGCGGCTATCTGACCGAGCACGTTCACTGGAGAGCCATTTTCTATATCAACATTCCGGTCGGGCTGCTAAGCATCGTAGCGGCTTTTTTCGTGCTCCCCCAAAACCGCAACAATCAGCAAAAGGCTCCTTTCGACTGGCTCGGGTTTCTTAGCATGACCGGCGCCGTCGCCGCGCTCCTCGTTGCGTTGAGCGAGGGACACGAACAGGGATGGGGCAGTCGGTTTATCGTTTCCCTTCTCGGCGCCTCTGCAGTCCTTTTCCTTCTATTCGTAATCGTGGAGCTTAGAGTCAAACATCCGTTTGTAGAGCTGCGTTTTTTTCAGAGCTTTGCCTTCAGCCTCTCGAACATCATCATATTTTTCCGCGTTTTCGGCTTTCGGGGCACCAATTTTCTCATCGCCCTGTTTCTCCAACGGAGCCTCAACTACAGCCCGATCCAAGCCGCGACCTTTCTGCTGCCGGGAGCGATCATTACGGGCGTCGTCTCGCCACTGGCAGGGACTCTTTCCGATCGCCTGAATCCGCGGGTCCCGATCGTGCTGGGATTTCTCACCTTGATCCTGGTTCTTTACGGCCTTTCCAACATCACCCTATGGACCAGCATGGCGATGATCTTCTTTCTGTTAAGCATGAAGAGCGTGGGCCAGTCGAGCCTCAACGCCCCTCTTAATGTGGTCGCCCTGGGGGCGTTACCCGAGGGGAAAAGCCGCATGGGGAGCGGCATGCTCGGCCTGTCCCGAGGACTGGGCGAAGCGTTCGGCATCGCGGTACTGACCTTCCTGCTGGAGAGGCACACGTTTGTCAATCTCGAGCACATGAGCCCGACTCAGGGCGAGAATCTCTCGGCAGCGCAGCGATTCGCGACAGTCCAGCAAATGAAGACCTTGCTTGTTCAGGCGGGGCATTTCGGCACGGCGCTGGATGAGCGGGCGCACTCGTTGCTCGGTTACACCTTGCTCAACGAGGCGCTCACCCGCGGGTACCAGGAGATTTTCATCATGATCGCTTGGATATACATTTTTCTAGGGATCTCGGCCTTTTTCCTCCGCACGCCGAAAAAAGTCGGGTAGCGGCCAGGCGCCGTGTTAGACTCAGTATGTTTGAACACCCCACGGATATATGTTACCTGATTCATTTCTGAGGAATTTTTGGGATGCAAAAGATCGATTTTGAGAAGGCCAACGGACTCGTCCCAGTCATCGTTCAAGACTATCGTTCGCGTGAAGTCCTGATGGTCGCTTATATGAACAAACAAGCGTGGGAAAAAACCAAGAAGACGGGAAAGGCTCATTATTACAGCCGCTCCCGTAAAGGATTGTGGCTTAAAGGAGAAGAATCGGGCAACTTCCAGGAAGTGAAAGACGTCTACATTGACTGTGATCACGACACCCTGCTCCTTCAGGTGCGACAGATCGGCGGCGCGGCTTGCCATGAAGGCTACCGTAGTTGCTTTTTCCGCAAGAAAGTCCAAGGCCATTGGAAGCTATCCGCAAAGCGCGCATTCAATCCGAGGGAGGTTTACAAAAAGTGAGCGAGTTGAAGTTGGGAATCCCTAAAGGGAGTCTCGAGGCGATGACCATCGAGCTCTTCAAGAAATCCGGCTGGAAGATCTCGACGACAAGTCGCAGCTATTTCCCATCCATCGATGACGACACGCTGCGTTGCAGCCTCGCTCGGCCTCAGGAAATGTCGCGCTACGTCGAGAAAGGCACCTTGGACGTCGGCATCACAGGAAAAGACTGGACGATGGAAAACGAGTCGGATGTCCAGGTCGTCTGCGAGATGGTTTACTCAAAGACGAGCTTTAAGCCTACCCGCTGGGTCTTGGCCGTCCCGCACGAGTCAAACATAAAAAAGATTGAGGACCTCAAAGGCAAAAGAATCGCCTCGGAAATGGTCAACTTCACAAGGCGCTACTTCGCGGAGAGAAAGATTCCCGTCGACGTTGAGTTCTCTTGGGGCGCTACGGAAGCTAAGGCGGCGGAGGGGCTGGTCGATGCAATCGTCGAAGTTACCGAGACCGGAAGCACGATTCGCGCCCATGGTCTAAAAATCATTGCTGAGTTGATGGAATCCTGCCCTCAGGTCATCGCCAATAAAATCTCCTGGCAGGATCCGTGGAAGCGGGAGAAAATTGAACAAATCAGACTGCTGCTCCGGGGCGCGCTTTCGGCTGAAGACAAAGTCGGTCTCAAACTGAATGTTTCTGAAGCCGATCTCGAGAGAGTCGTCCAGCTCATCCCCAGCATCACCGCCCCCACGATCGCGACGCTTTACCCTACCGCCGCCCTTAAAGGCGTCAAATGGTTCTCGATCGAGAGCGTGATCGCGGAAAATGTGGTGCGGGATCTGATACCGAAGTTAATTCAGAACGGCGCGGTGGGAATAATCGAGTACCCGCTCAACAAGGTCATCTGAGCCGGGAGTTCGACGTTTCAAGTTCGAGGTTCGAAGTCCGAAACTCAGCCTGAAAACCTAAAACTTAACCTGCTTTCGTTGCCTACACTCTATTCACTTCAGCCGCAGACGTACTTTCGTGAGATTCACGCCAGAGAAAATAGTCTTTGGCTATCTCGGGGAAGAGCGCGTACGATAACACATCCTCTTCGCCCGCGGCGAGACCACCAATCTCTTTTCGCGCCTCATCCAATCCGGGTTTAAGCAGATCTGCCGGCCGGCAACTAATCGGTTGTTTCTTCCCTAACACTTTCTGTTTGATCTCATCGCTGATCTGGCCCGGCGGCTCGCCGTAAAGCCCCATGACATAGTTTCTGGTCTCCATGGCAACGACGGAATAGCGTTTCCCGGTCATCACGTTGAGCGCCGACTGAGAGCCGACGATCTGACTGGTGGGCGTGACCAACGGCGGATAACCCAGGTCCTTTCGCACATGCGGCATCTCCGCCAGTACGGCGTCCAGTTTGTCTTCAGCGTTCTGTTGTCGCAGTTGCGCCACTAAGTTGGACAGCATCCCCCCGGGGATTTGCGAGGTCAGAATGTCGGTTTTAACCTGATTATTGATCGGGCTTTCGAATTCGGCGTATCTGCGTCGCACGCCGTGGAAGTAGTCTGCGATCTCTCCGAGCAGGGTCAAATCGAGTCCGGTATCCTTCGGCGTGCTCTGCAACGCTGCCACCACCGCCTCGGTAGCCGGCTGCGACGTTCCTTGCGAAAGAGGTGAAAGCGCCGTGTCGATGATATCCGCGCCCGCCTCAATGGCCATCATATAGCTCATCGGCGCCAGCCCCGCGGTACAGTGGGAGTGGAGATGGAGCGGCAACGGGATTCGCGATTTGAGCTTTTTGACGAGTTCGTAGGCCACATAGGGGGCCAGTATCCCGGCCATGTCTTTGAGGCAGATGATCTGAACTCCCAATCCAGCCAGCTTCTCGCCCACTTTTACAAAATAATCGATCGAGTGAACCGGGCTGATCGTATAACAAATCGTTCCTTCGACGAGCTTTCCGGCCTTTAAGGCCGCGTCGATCGCCGTCTTCATATTGCGGATGTCGTTCATAGCGTCGAAAATGCGAAAGACGTCGATGCCGTCCGCAGCCGCTCGCTCGATGAAGGCCTGCACGATATCATCCGGGTAGTTGCGGTAGCCGACCACGTTCTGACCTCGCACGAGCATTTGAAAGCGGGTTTTTGGCATCGCCGCGCGCAGTTTACGGAGCCGCACCCACGGGCACTCCTTCAGATAACGCAACGCGGCGTCAAAGGTCGCCCCGCCCCAGGTTTCCAAAGACCAGTAGCCAACTTGATCCAGCTTGGCTGCAATCGGCAACATATCGTCGGTGCGCATCCGCGTAGCCAACAACGACTGATGTGCGTCTCTGAGTACTGTTTCCGTGAGCTCGATTTTTGTTTCCATGCAGAAGTTCCTAACCGTAAAGCTCTGTTTGCTTCTCCTCTAAGCGAGCCTTTTCCGCGGCATCGATGACGTAAACACCGTTAACTTCCTTGAGCTTGCTCATATCGTAGAAGAACTCGGCCATTTGCAATCCGTCTTCGTACTCGTACATTTTGATTGCATCCCAAGGGCAGATCTTTTTGTCCAAACGATCCTCAGACTCCGTCCCGACGAGCTGGAGCTGGATTTTCTTTGGCATTGCATCGGGCTGGACCGGCTTTTTATTACTGTCATAGAACCGGTTCGCGTATTCGTAATAGATCTCGCCGGTCTCTTTGTGCTGATGGATTTTCGTGAGATCCTCGCTGTAGCACATCTGGCAGCCGATGCACTTGTCGTTATCGACGAACACGCGGTATGGCTTGAGTCCGCCTTGCGGCAGCTCTTCGTAGAGAAGATTGATGCAATCATCCACGGGACAATGGGCCTCGCACAACGGCGACCCGGCGCAGCTCGAGCAGTTCTCATCCATCACGGCCAATAAGGCTGTGCCTTTGCGCTTCTTCGTTGGTTCACCCGCCATTCGGTTGCTTCCTCGCTTTCCTAAGACGCCCTTTGACGAATAATGCTACCGCAACTAGCAATAATACCCAATAGTAGCGGATCAGACCGATCCGCCCCCACTCCAGCCAGTAAACGAAATTCGGGGAACGCGAAATAAGCCGGCTCAAGGCTTGTTGGGCGCCGGGATAGTCTCTCGCCTCGCGCAGCGCCTGAGACAGCCCGAAAAGAGCGCCGTCGTTGTTTGGGTTGTGCTCCAGCGCCCGTTCGAAGTCGCGGCGGGCCTCCTGCCACTTCCCTTGATCGGCGAGAACCCAGCCGCGGTTGCTAAGGGCCGCGCTATAAACGGGCCGTTGCTCCAGCGCTTCGCTGAAGCTTTCCGCCGCCCTTTCCAGTTCACCTTTCCTTTTCAGCGCGACCCCGAGATTGTTGTAGGCTTCGGGAACATTCGGCCGTAGTATCACGACTTGCGTGTACTCTTTGATCGCGGCATCGAAGTCGCCGTGAATCTCCGAATGAACCCACCCAAGCAAGGTTCTCGCTTCTGCGTGATTCGGGTCGGCAGCAATGGCCCTTTTGATCGCCGTTTCGGCAGCCTGAGGATCGCGCAACCGGAGAAACGAAATCCCCAAAAAAAGATGGAGATCGGCTTCCTTCGGATAATCTCTGAGTAGCTCCTCAAAGGCCGCCTTGGCTTCAGCGGCTTTGCCTTCCGCGAGGAATTTTCTGCCGTCCTCCCAGCGTTTTTCGCCCGCCAAAGGGCTTGACTCGGCAGCAAAAGAACACCCGACCCCCACGAGGATGGCTACTGCAACTAGCCAGCCTCTGAGCATCTATTTACTTCCACATCTCATTGGGGATCTCGTCTTCTTTACCTTCTTCGATGAGCTTGTCGTGCTTGACGCCCTGGCGTAAACCTACCCAGGTAAAGAAAACGACAAGAATCAGCATCGCGACAATCGGAATGTTATCCGGTTTGGTGACGATTGCCAGGAAATTGTGCCAACCGCTAGCTTCTTCCATAAAACTTAAGCACCTGTAAATACAATTTTTTTAAAAAGTATTAAAAATCCGGGCCAATGTCAATGTCAAGCTAATTCGCTTGCGCCCGTGAGGCGAGGGCTCGTTTTAGACAGACTGTTCCCTTTCTTGCACAATCCAACCTGACAGGCTAGCGTTAACAAATTCAGGTCCCAAGGTACCATTTCAATTCATGAGCACTGAACCCAATAAAGTCATCTATTCGATGGTCGGCGTCAGCAAGTACTACGACAAGAAGGCCGTTTTAAAAGACATCTATCTTTCCTATTTCTATGGCGCCAAAATCGGCGTCATCGGTCTCAACGGATCGGGCAAATCGTCGCTGCTGCGGATCCTGGCGGGCGTGGACAAGGAGTTTAACGGCGAGGCCGTTGTCTCGCCGGGCTATACGGTCGGCTGTCTGGAGCAGGAACCGTTAATAGACGATTCGCGAACGGTGCGCGAAGTCGTGGAAGAAGCTGTACAAGAGACGGTCAATCTGCTGAAAGAGTTTGAAGCGATCAACGCCAAGTTTGGCGAACCGGTGTCTGACGACGAAATGAACGCGCTGCTTGAACGGCAGGGCGAGGTGCAGGAGAAGCTCGACCATCAGGATGCCTGGGATCTGGATGGGCGGCTGGAGATGGCCATGGATGCGCTGCGCTGTCCGCCGCCGGATACCCGGGTGTCGGTGTTGTCCGGCGGCGAACGTCGCCGGGTTGCGTTGTGCCGGTTGCTCTTGCAAAAGCCCGACATTCTTCTGCTGGACGAGCCGACGAATCACCTCGATGCAGAGTCGGTCGCGTGGCTGGAACATCACCTGCAGAGTTATCCGGGAACGATCATCGCGGTGACCCACGATCGATATTTCCTGGACAACGTCGCGGGTTGGATTCTGGAACTGGATCGCGGCGAGGGCATCCCGTGGAAAGGCAATTACACCTCGTGGCTGGAACAGAAGCAGGAGCGTCTACGTCGCCAGGAAAAGTCGGAAAGTGAAAGGCAGAAGACGCTCGAGCGCGAGCTCGAATGGATTCGCATGTCGCCCAAAGCGCGTCGCGCCAAGGGTAAGGCGCGCATTACGGCGTACGAAACATTGCTCGACCAGGAGTCACAGAAGCGACGGGAGGATTTGGAGATTCACATTCCACCTGGGCCGCGCCTGGGCAACATCGTGATCGAAGCGGAAGGGGTCAGCAAAGCATACGGCGATCGCCTCCTAGTAGAGGACATGACGTTCGCGCTGCCTCCGGGCGGCATCGTCGGCGTAATCGGCCCGAACGGTGCCGGGAAGACGACGTTGTTTCGCATGATCACGGGGCAGGAGCAACCCGACAGCGGAACGATTCGAACGGGTGAAA
>JBOHVS010000241.1:0-15963 GCA_050735975.1 Binatia bacterium
AGGTCTTCCGGCGGATGTGAATTGGTGACGGCGAGGCATCTCATGCCCGCTTTCTTTGCGCCTCGAATTCCTTCTTTAGAGTCCTCGATGACGAGACATTCCCGGGCGTTAATAGGGGCGCCATCTCTAAGCTGAGCGTTTAGTCGAGACAAAGTCTTCAAGAAAATCTCCGGTTCCGGTTTGCCCTCCTTCACGTCCTCGGCGCTAACGATGGTTTGAAAATGGTCTCTAAGGCTGACGGCCGAAAGTATCAACTCGATTTCGTTTCGAAGCGCGCCCGAGGCGATGGCGAGAGGGAACTGCCGTGCCAGCTCAGGGACTAAGGCATTGACGCCGGGAAATACTCTCATCGTCTTCTGAATGGCGTCGAGATAATAGGCGGCCTTGCGCTTGATCAACGGAGCGAGGTGAGGTTCCGCAATCTCCCTTCCCGCATTTCGGTAGGCGGCGGTGAAGCAGCCCCGGTCATCCATGCCGAGATAGCGAGCGTAGTAGTCCTCTTTTGTCAGCGCCACCCCTTCTTCGTAAAGAACCTTTTGAAACAGTTCGAAGTGAATCGGCTCGTCATCGACGATAATCCCATTGAAATCAAAAATCACGGCCCGAAGCATGGCTCACGATTACAGAAATCTTCTTTTATTTCAACAGAATATTCGATAGAAAGGAATGCATGACATCATACGATCATCAGCAACACCATGCGCATGGTAAGATCCAATTTCGTTATTGCCCCCGTTGCGGCGGGGAGCTTGAAAATCGGGTAGTCAAGCCAGCCGAGCCGAAACGGCTCGTGTGTCAGGCGTGCTCGTTTATTTTTTATCAGGACCCAAAAGTAGTTGCCGGAACCATCTTCACATTGAGCGGTGGTATCGTTCTATTAAAGAGAGGCGTCGAGCCGGCTCTGGGAAAGTGGGTGTTTCCGGGCGGTTATGTGGATCGCGGCGAAAGCGTTCAGGACGCGGCAATTCGCGAAACGAAAGAGGAGTCGAACCTGGACGTGAAACTCGGCTCGCTGCTCAATGTCTATTCCTATCAGAATTCGCCGAATGTGATCGTGGTTTATACGGCTGAAGTCGTCGGTGGAACCCTCACCGCCGCCGACGAGTCCATTGAAGCCCTTACCTTTCTCCCCGCGGAAATTCCCTGGGATGGCTTGGCTTTCGCGAGCACTAAAGATGCGATTGTCGACTATATCAAGCTTTACCCGGCAAGACGGGAGTCCGGATAACAGTTCGGCGGATGGATACCGGGAATGGACCGAGCGAGCCGAAGCCAACTATTTTCGTCTACGGGGTTTACCTACGCGGAAAAATGAAGTAATGGAATGCTGGGGTTGTGGAATGACGAGGAAGGGCGACCCACCAATTTGATTGAGGGAGGTATTCGATGGCGATGCCGAGCGTAGGGGAAAAAGCCCCGGAGTTTACTTTGCCAGTTTCGCGCGAGCAAAATGTTTCATTGAAGGACTATCAGGGAAAGAAGAACGTCGTGTTGGCGTTCTACCCTCTCGACTTTACCGGCGGCTGACAGCAGGAACTCACAAACCTCGAAAAGGACCGCAAAGAATTCGAGGCCAGAGACGCTCAAGTGTTGAGCGTAAGCGTTGATTCTCCTTTTTCGCACAAAGCCTTTGCCGAGAAGATGGGTGGTATCAATTTTCCCATGCTCTCCGACTTCTGGCCGCACGGGGCCGTGTGCACTCAATATGACTGTTTGCGGCCTCAAGGAATGCCCAAGCGGGCGGTTTTTGTCATCGATAGGCAGGGCGTGATACGCTTCGCCAAAGAATACGATAAGGGAATTCCGGAAAATCCGGAGTTACTTGCCGAGCTGGACAAGGTCAACAAAGGCTAGTTCAGGCTGCTGAAAAAGGCCCATCTATTTCGTTGCACTCGATCGACTCGCTGCAACGTGCTTCGAAGCAGGTTTAGGTTAAGGTTTAGCTCAACCTTGGCCTCAGCCTTAGCCTTCCGAAGCTGCAAAGCGCATGGAGCAGGGAGCCCGGATATCCGTTCTCTGACGTCTGGCTGACTTCTGCGCTTCGCCCTTAGCACAAGCTCCGCTTGCCCATGCGCCTCGTCGCTATATAGCTTGTTCGGACTAGAGATTGACTAATACGTCGTCGCCGTCGACTTTTATTTCGTATTTTTCGGTTGGCAGATCAGGAACGAGTTCGTTGGCGCCGCTGGTTACGTCATAGCGCCAGCCGTGCCACGGACAAATGACCGTTTTACCATCCAGCTCTCCCTCACTGAGCGGGCCGCCGCGGTGCCCGCAGATGTCGTTGATCGCATAAAAATTGCCATCGATGTTGAAAACTGCAACGGCTTTGCCGTTGATTTCGATGCCTTTGCCGCAGCCCTCCTTGACATCGGTTGTTTTACAGATTTTGACGAAGTCCGCCATCTCGTTGTCCTTTCTGGGTCGAGAGAAATTATCCGCTAATATACGGGGTTAGACGCCGGTTTCAAGGGGCTGCCGAGGAACGCTTCGCCGCCATAAACGGCAATACGGCTACCATAGCCTGGATCTGCCGATCCTGGTGACGGATCGTGACCGAAGTGCCGGGATCCCAATGATCTTTGTGGATGTAGCCCAGGGCGATTCGGCGCTTTAAAGCCGGCGAAAATACCGTACTGGTAATCGTTCCGACTTCTCTGTCGGAAACGGTTATACGATCGCCGCCGCCGGTCTCAACTTCGCTGTCGATAATAAGGCCGACCAGCCTCTTGTTTACGTGCCCGCGCGACCGTATTCGTTCCACGACTTCCTGGCCGAGATAACAACCCTTTTTGAAACTCACTGCGTGATCGAGTCCCACCTCCAGAAGTAAGTTGTCTTCCGTGAAATCGACTCCGTAACGCGCAATGCCGGCTTCGACGCGGAGGATATTTTGTGCTTCTTCACCGACCCACGCGGCGGAAAACTGCTTGCCTATTTCCGTCGATCTTTGAGCAACGTTCTTTAAGGCGGATTTCGGCACAATGAGATCGAATCCTGTCTCGGCGGTATGGCTGCTGCGAACGACACAACTCTTAGCTCCGTCAATCTCAACAATGGCGTGCTGCAAG
Source organism: Binatia bacterium (assembly GCA_050735975.1). Classification (GTDB taxonomy): domain Bacteria; phylum Desulfobacterota; class Binatia; order UBA9968; family UBA9968; genus DATMBL01. Next base: position 3,072 of record JBOHVS010000241.1, read on the forward strand.
GGTCCCTTGGGCAGTTCAGCCTGGCCCAAGAGTGTTTGTAAGAACTTTTCAGAATGGGGCCCTTGAATCGAGATTATCCCATAGCCTTCGGATCTGTCCGCAATCTCTACTTCGTCTGCCACGAGATAGCGATTCAGATGCTCGACGATTTTGTCTTTTGTTATTTCCCAAAGATCCAAGTAAAACGAGTTTTGGGAGCAGAGAACACGAACATCGGCAAGGACCTTTCCTTGTTGATTCAGCAAGGTCGCATACTGGCCTTCGCCCGGTCCTATCTCCCGCAGATCGTTGGACAACATGCCCTGGAGAAAGGAAAGACGATCGGGCCCGGTCAACTGAAGCAGGCCGCGGTGACAGCGGTCGATTAAACCCGCCGTGGACCGCACCGCTTTGTACTCAGCGGTGGCCTTCCCAAAATGAATTGGCAGAAGCCAACCGTCGCGCTCTGCGAAGACGGCGCCGTTGGATCCGTGGAACTCCGATAAGGGCAATTGCTTTGCCATCGAGAGAGAAATATAGCTTTAACGGCGATGGTTGACAATGTCGCCTGCGGTCGCGTCTAATTTGCAGACGCCACGTCAGGCGTTTACAGGGGGGTTATGGGCAAGCTAAAAGGCGATCTCGATCTTCATAAGCTCGAGATTTTCTATTGGGTCGCTGAGCTAGGGAGCTTTTCTCACGCGGCCGAGCACTTGTTGTTGAGACAACCGACGGTAAGCGCCCATGTTCAGGAATTAGAGAAAGCGCTGGATGGCAAACTGTTCTACCGTATTCCCGGAAAGGTAAGCTTGACGCCGTTGGGTCAACTGCTGGTGGAAAGGGCAAGAAATTTGCTGGTTTTTAAGCGCGAAACCGTAGCGGCGGTCGAACGATTTCACGGCAAGCTGAGCGGTGAACTGTGGATCGGCGGAAGCAACATTCCCGGTGAATATATTTTGCCGCAAAAACTCGGCGAATTCATCAAAGGGTACGCCGAGGTGAAACCGATCCTTCGAATCGGCGATTCGGCCGGAATCCTGGAAGAAGTCATTGATGGCAAGGTTGAGCTCGGGTTTGTCGGATTTAAGGGAAAAGATGGCAGGCTTAGTTATCGAAAGATCTGGCAGGACGAAATGGTTGTGGCCCTCTCTACGAAGCATCCGTGGAGTCAGGTCAGGGCCATCGAGTTGGGCGACCTTCGTTCCCAGCGGTTCATTTCCCGCGAAAGAGGTTCCGGAACGTTGGACTCATTCCGGAAGCTTTTGGTGCGGAAAGGACACCGTCCTGAAAATATCTTAAACGTCGCCATGGAGCTCGGAAGCACCGAAGCGATCAAGGAGGCGCTGATCGCGGGGCTGGGAATATCTATTCTCTCCCGTACGTCCATTCGCAGGGAGATCCAGGCCGGTTTGCTTGCGGCGATTCCCATCAAGGGACTCAAGCTGGAGCGCGATTTCTATGAAGTGCTCCATAAACGCCGCCCCCTCTCTCCCGTATCTCAGGCTTTCAGACAATTTTTGAAACCCATTTAGAACGAACAATTTAACCTCACCGAAAACCCCAACCCTGCTTGATAGATATTCCCTATTTGATATATAGGTAAATTAGATGCCGGTAAAGCTGAGAGCAGTTCGCAGGGGATACTCATGAAAAATCTTGAAGGATTCAAAGCGCCGGCATTCACTTTGGAAGGGAACGACGGAAAAGAACATTCGTTGGAGGATTACCGGGGACAGACCGTGGTCCTTTATTTTTATCCGAAGGATGACACGCCTGGTTGCACAAAAGAAGCATGCGGCTTTCGCGACTTGAATTCATCACTAAAGAAATCAGGAGCCGTCGTGCTCGGCGTGAGCAAGGACGGTGTTGAGTCGCACAACAAATTCAAGCGAAAATATCAGATACCCTTTGTTCTCATGTCGGATCCCAAGGCCGAAGTGATGGGGAAATACGGAGCCTGGGGAAAGAAGATGATGTACGGCAAGACCGTCGAGGGCACGATACGATCGACGGTTGTCATCGGACCAAGAGGGGACGTGGTCAAACATTGGGCAGCCGTCAAAAAGGCGGAAGATCATCCCAGAGAAGTAATCGACTTCCTGAAAGAACACCCAATCAAGTGAACTCATGGCATTTCCATTCGCTGAAGAAGCGAGGCTCGATATCAAAGCCTTGGAGCGGCGCTTTGCCGCCGCCTGGAGCAGGACGGACGAGATTTTTCGGATCGTCCGGAACGACGACTTCCGTAAAAGGCCGATTGCGTGGCGACATCCGGTTATTTTCTATGCGGGTCACCTACCCGCGTTTGCCTGGAATCAGGTTTGCGGCGGGATCCTAAGGCAAAAATCTTGCGATCCTTATTTCGATAATCTCTTTTCTCGCGGCATCGATCCGGACGTCGATACGGGGACCTGTCACTCGCATCCCGAGCCGCCGGATCGCTGGCCAGCGATGCCGGATGTTCTCAAATATCGAGACAAGGTTAGAACGGCGATTGTAAATTCGTTTGGAGCCGTGCTTGATCAGGACAGGACGGTTTTAACCATGGTTCTTGAACATGAGTTGATGCACCAGGAAACTTTGCTCTACATGATTCAACAGTTGCCGCCGGAAGGAAAGACCTGCCCGGCGGGCTTCTCCGGATATCATTTTGCAAACGAAGCCGTCTCGCGGCCGGTAGAAATCCCGGGCGGCGTGGCTCGGCTTGGGGTTCGCGCCGAAGAAACCGATTTCGGGTGGGATAATGAATTTCAATCTGCGGCTGTAAGTGTTTCCGGGTTTGGGATCGATTCGCTGCCGGTCACCAACGGACGTTTCCTCGAGTTCGTAGAGGCCGGCGGTTACGAGGATTCCAGCTTGTGGACGAAAGAAGACTGGGAATGGAAAAGCCAGTTTGGCGTCAGCCATCCCAACATATGGATCAAGCAAAAGCGGGTTTGGCAGTACCGGACATTGTTTGATCTGCTACCGCTCTCGGACGTAACGAGTTGGCCTGTTTATGTCAGCCTGGCAGAAGCGAACGCCTATGCCCGCTGGAAGGGCGGGCGACTCCCAACCGAAGCTGAATTCCATCGTGCCGCGTTTAGCCGGCCCGGCGCCACGAGCCGTTTTCAGTCGAGAGAAACAGAGCCCTCGAGCGCATACGGTAACTTAAATTTCGTCAATTGGGCTCCCGTGCCGTCGGGTTCGGCGCCTCGCGGGGTGAGTCCGTGGGGCGTATATGAACTGGTCGGCAACGGTTGGGAGTGGACGAGCACTCCATTCGGCCCCTTTCCCGGCTTCACCCCACTCCAAAGCTATCCCGAGTACTCGGCGGATTTCTTTGATGGCAAACACTTCGTGTTGAAGGGGGGTTCGTGGGCGACGGCTTCCGGCCTGCTGCGGCCCAGTTTCCGCAACTGGTACCAGGCCCACTACCCTTATGTCTTCGCGAAGTTTCGTTGCGTAGCGGATGAGTAGACGATTGGAAGTATCGTGACGGCGATTTGGCGCGTGTCCTGGCTGAGTCCAGCGAAGCTATTCCGGTCGAAGGCAACCAGTACTTTCCGCTGTCTTCGGTCAGGCACGAGCGCCTCCTGGACATCGGCATTTACACAACCTGCCCGTGGAAAGGCGGCAAGCTGAGAAAGCTTCGCTTTAGTCCCGTTTATTCTAGAGGCAAGGCCTATCCAAGGTATTGCAATTTTCTATGAGCGTAGTAAATATCAGCTAAGCTTGATTTCGTAGGGGGAAGCATGAAACGAAGGGATTTCTTAAAGCAGAGTCTTACGGTTTCTGCCGGCCTTGCTCTCGGCGGCATCCCAGGATTCTCGCGTTTGGCCGCGGCCGGCGAAGCGGGAAAGTGGCGAACGTTCGAGGTGACGACCCGAGTCGAAGTCCTTGACCCGGTGGGCGCCGTGCGCGTCTGGGTTCCGGTACCGCTCACAACCAACACCGATTATTTCAAACGCGAAGGAGACAAGTGGTCGGGAAACTATAAGGTGGCGCGCGCGGTGCAATATGACCGATACGGCACCGGGCTGGTTTTCGCGGAGTGGGCGCCCGGCGAGAAGGCTCCCGCTCTAGAGATAGCCAGCCGTTTTATGACGCGGGACCGCCAAGTTGATTTGACAAAGAAGCCCGGCTCTTCGGTCAAGGAAGACAAGGCCGTGTTGGATTATTTCCGCAAGCCATCCAAGCTGATCAGAACCGACGGTATCGTGGCGACGACCGCGCGCGGCATCACCATGGGAACCAAGAGCGACAAAGATAAAGCTAAAGCCATCTACGAGTGGATCGTCGACAATACGTTCCGCGATCCGAAAATTCGCGGTTGTGGTATCGGCGATATCTCGACGATGCTCCGTACGGGATATCTCGGCGGCAAGTGTGCTGATCTAAATGCTCTCTATGTCGGATTGGCCCGGGCGTCCGGCTTGCCGGCGCGCGACGTATACGGCATCCGTTGCGCGGACTCCGGCGAGTTCAAGAGCCTCGGCAAAGCCGGCGATATTACGGGCGCGCAACACTGCCGCGCCGAAGTCTATCTCACCGGCTACGGCTGGCTGCCGGTTGATCCCGCGGACGTAAGGAAGGTTGTGCTCGAAGAGAACAAGCCGGAGCAACTGCCGCTTGATGACCCCAAGGTGAAGAAAGCGCGAGCCAAGTTGTTTGGTAGCTGGGAAATGAACTGGCTGCCTTATAACTACGCTCACGATCTGAAATTGCCTCAATCGAACGGACCGGAGCTTGGATACCTCATGTATCCGCAAACCGAGACGGCTAACGGTCGGAAGGACAGTCTCGACCCGAAAAACTTCAGATACACGATAGACGCGAAAGAAACCTAGGGCGCGAGGGAAGGCAGGGAGCAAGGAGCATGGGGCAGGGAGCCGCGCTGACCTCTCAATTCTGATATCTGTTCCCCTGCAAGGGGCAAAGAGTTGATCCTATCTTTGCTCTTAGCTCCTTGCTCCATGCTCTTTGCTCCTCGGCAGCCTGTTTAGCTAGCTCTCCATCGCCGCCCGAATAGCTCGGGCGACGTAGACAAGGGTTAGGTGGGTGCGGTACTCCGTCGAACCGTTGATGTCCTCGATGACATCCACATTGCGGGTTGATTCCGGGGCGGCTTCCTCTATCAGCTTCGAATCCAGATTTTTGCCGGCCAGCATCTGCTCGACACGATCGGCGCGATAAGCTTTGTCTGTTACCCCCGTGATGCCAACGGCGATGCGGCTGCAAGTTCCGGACGCATCCGCGGCCATCCGCACGGCCACACCGACCACGGCAAAGCCGGACGATCGCGGAGCCGCCTTTAGATAGGCTGTCTTATCGGCGCCGGTCGCAGGGACTTTAACGGCCGTGACAATTTCATCCGGCTCGAGCACGCTCATCAGCAGTCCGAGAAAAAATTCCTCCGCCTTGATCCAGCGCTCTCCGTTAGGACCGACGGCTTTGATTTCGGCATCGAGCGCCAGAATCGCCGGGGGCATATCTCCGGCTGGATCGGCGTGCGCGATACTTCCGCCGATCGTTCCACGGTTTCGCACTTGAACGTCGGCGATCGTGGTTGCCGTTTGGGGTAACAGCGGACAGTTCTTTTTGAGCAGCGCGGAGCCTTCGATCTGGGTGTGGGTGACGAGTGCGCCAATGATCAGGTCGTTGCCTTCTTCTGTAATTGAATCCAGACCAGGAATCCGTCCGATGTCGAGGACATATCCGGGTTTCGATAACCGCATCTTCATCAGCGGCAGCAAACTCTGGCCGCCGGAGAGAATTTTCACATCGTCTCTGTGAGTGGACAGATATTTCACCGCGTCGCTTAGCGAGCGTGGAGCATAGTACTCAAAAGAACCCGGGATCATGACTAGAAGGATCTCCGCTCTGTTTCAGGATTGTGATTTGCCAGGCGCCACACCAATTCCGGACTCAGAGGAAGGTCGCAGACCTTTACATTGAATGGTTGGAGCGCGTCCTCGACCGCGCTGGCGATGGCGGCGGGCGAGGGGATCGCGGCTCCTTCACCGGCGGCTTTTTGGCCCAACGGTGTGAATGGCGAGGGGGAAGGACGGTGAATCACTTCTACCCGGGGCGTTTCCGCGGTCGAGCATTTCCCGTAATCGAGATAGGTGATGGTCAACGGTTGTCCTTCCGCGCTGTACATGAAGCCTTCGCCGAGAGCGACGGCGATGCCGTGGGCGGCCGAACCGTAGACTTGCCCATTGACGACATCCGGATTGATCACGGTGCCGTTGTCGCCGACGATCAGATAGCGCAGCACTTCGACCTTGCCCGTCGCTTTGTCGACTTCGACGACGGCGGCGTGGGCGCCGGCGGAGAAGGTGAACTGGGCCCGCACCCGGCGATCGGCGTCCGGCACGATGTTCGGCTTGGCATGGGGAAAGGTATAGTAATGGGTCGCCTGCAACCCGGCTTCCATCCCGTCCGGAATCAAATGCTGATTGTTGTAGGCGATGCGGCCGAGCTCGGCGAAGGTCACTTTCTTCGTCGCAGATCCCGGCACCTGAACGACGCCGTTCTCAATCGCCAGATCCTTCGGATCGGTGTTGAGGACATGGCCGGCGAGCTGCAAGACCTTCTCTCTTAACTTGGTCGCCGCGCCGTGGATGGCGCCGATATCATAGAGATGAAAATTATTGCCGCTGTTGGCCGCCGCCACCCCCCAGGGTGACAGATCGCTGTCGAAAGGAATGCTCGTACTGATCTGGTCGGGATTTGTGCCGAGAATCTCGGCGGCGACCTGCGCCGTGGTGGTTTCATGCGCTTGACCGCAATTGGGCGAGCCAAGATGGAGTGTCAAGGTGCCGTTCTTTTCCAGTTTGATGGTCGCGCCGTTGACGCCGCCGGAACCGGGCGGCTCTTTCATCTCCGGGAAGATCGCCATGTCGCGGGCGGCGTTGCGTCCGCCGGGCTCCACGCCGATGACGATGCCGATGCCCATGAGCTTCCCCTGCTCGCGGGCTGTCTTTTGCTCGTCGCGCAGCTTGTCGTAGTCAATTTTCTCCAGCAAGGTCGAAAGCAATCCCGGATAATCGCCGCTATCGTAAACGTTGCCGCTGATTGTGCGGTAGGGCATTTCGTTGGGCTGGATCAGATTCCTTCTCCGCACCTCGATGGGGCTCAGGTTCAGCGCTTGAGCCACCCGGTCCATCATGCGCTCCCAGATGTAGCACATGCCCGGTTTTCCGATACCACGGTTCGGAATGACCGGGCACTTGTTAGTGACGACGGCATAGCCTTCCATGTGAATGGCCGGCGTCCGGTAGGTATTGGAAAGATTGTTAAGCTTGTTGGTGAAGTGAATGGTGAGCGTGCTGATCGAGCCGCCGACGTCGTCGTATTCCTTGAAGCGAAGACCAAGGACCGTGCCATCGTTCTTGACCGCGGCCTCGGCCTCAAACTCCTGCGCGCAAGCATGACCCCCGGCCATCATATGCTCGCTGCGGTCTTCGATCCATTTGACCGGACGTCCGGTTTTCATGGCCAGCAGCGAGATCATAACCACGTATTTGCGGATCAGGTGGATCTTCTGGCCGAAGCCGCCGCCGACGTCGGGAATGATCACCCGGACATCCTGCAAGCCGAGGGCTTCGCGCAAGCCGTCGTAAATCACTTCCGGGACCTGGGCCGTGACCCAAACGGTGAGTTTTTTACTGGCAGTATCGTATGACGCGACGACGGCGAAAGGCTCCAGCGGCGTCGAGCTATAGCGATGGATCTTGAGGTTTTCTTTCACAACGCGGTCGGCCGTTTTAAAGGCGCCTTCGACATCCCCGTAGCTAAGTGATCCGTGCCAGGCGAGATTGGTGCCCAATTCGTCGAATAAGACGGCCGATGACGGCTTGATCGCCTCGCGCACGTCAACCACAGGCCGCAGGGGATCGTAATCGACTTGAATCAACTCCAGCGCGTCTTCCGCCGTGCCCCGGTCGCGCGCCGCTACGGCGCCCATGGGATCGCCGACGTAACGGACCTTTTCGACGGCCCCCGCGTACTCATCGACGGGCCGTTTGAGACCGGCGGCATATCTTCCGGGCTTAAAGGGTTTGGTAATTTGCTTCACGTCCTCCGGCGTGATCACCGCCATCACGTTGGGATTTTTGAGCGCTTCGGATGGATCGACGGAATTGATCCTGGCATGGGCGTGCGGGCTGCGCAAAATCATCGCCTGAAGCATGCCGGGCAGGCGGAAATCATCCGTATAAAGACCTCTACCCGTAACGTGACGGGGACCTTCTTTGCTGCGGGTGCGACTGCCTACGAACTTAGCCATTCTTCATTCCTTTTGCCGCGTCTTTTACGGCCTCAACGATCTGCACGTAGCCGGTGCACATACAGAGATTGCCGGCCAGCGCCTTCCGGATCTCTTCTTCGGAAGGATTAGGATGATCGCGAAGCAGCGCATAACTGGCCATGACCATCCCCGGAGTGCAGTAGCCGCACTGAAGCGCGTAATGTTTGACGAACGCCTCCTGAATCGCGGTTAATTCACCATCTTTAGCCAAGCCTTCGATCGTCGTGATCTCTCGGCCGTCCGCCTGAACTGCGAAGTGAAGGCAGGACTTCACTAGTTTATTGTCGAGAAGAACCGAGCAGGCGCCGCACTCGCCGACCACGCAGCCGACGTGGGTGCCGGTGAGGCCGATATTCTCGCGGAGAAAATGGCATAGGAGCAGACGCGGCTCGACGTCCTCTTCGTACAACCGGCCGTTGATGATGACCTTAACTGTTTGTTTCATATATGCGCAGAATAGCTTGATTTCTAAAGTGGTTCAACGGTCAAATGATAGAGTGCACACGACGAAGAGCACGAAGGCCACGAAGGATTCGGAACTTGGTACCTTTGAACTTCTGAACTTCGTGCTCTTCGTGCCCCTTTGTGGTTAAATTTGGGTTTTTTTGGTTGCGCCCAAGCCGCGCTGTGTCTTTCGTGGTCTAAGGACTCACCTGTCACGGCGGGGATTTAATGCGCTTCAGTGCTTCTTCAGCTGCCCGGCGGACCAGGACTTTGACCAGCTCCCGCTTGTATTCCGAAGAGCCGCGGTTGTCATCCATCGGGTCCACCTCGGTGGAAGCGATCTGGCCCATTTCGCGCATAGAAGCATCGGTGATTTTGCGGCCGCGCAGCGCTCCTTCGGCTTGTTTCGCCCTGACAATCGTCGAGGCTACGGAATTCAGCGCGAGGCGAACATCATCACACGTATTTCCTTTCGCGCGGAGGGTGAGCGCGACTCCGACGGTGGCAAAATCTTCGACGCTGCGCGGAGTAAATTTGATGTGCGACCAGCCCGGTCGCTTGGGAGGCGGTACGCGGATTTCGGTTAGAAGTTCGCCCGGGTTCAAGGCGGTTTGATAGTAGTCGATAAAAAACCCTTCCACAGGCAGGATTCTTCGTCCTTTGCTGTGGGCCAGAGTAACCTCGGCGTCGAGAGCGATAAGGCTTGCGCCCGGATCGGTCAACGGATCGCCGCCCGCGAGATTGCCGCCGACAGTGCCCATGTTACGTATCCGCGGTTGGGCCACTTTGCGGAAGGTTTCGTGGAGCAAGGGAAAGTGCTGTTTAACTATTGTCGAGATCTCGATGTCACGGTGGCGCGCGCCTGCCCCTATCCGCAAACCGTCGCGATCGTCATAGGTGATTGCGTCAAATCCCGGGATGCGCGCAACGCTGATGACGACCTTGGGCATGAGCAGGCGCTGGCGCATCCAAATAATCAGCGAGGTGCCGCCGGCGATCACGCGGGCATTGTCGCCGTGTTGATCAAGCAAGGCGAAGGCTTCCTGAAGGGTCGCAGGTTCGTGATAGTCGAATCGGATCATCTTTTTCCCAATAAGCAGGGCAGAAAATACTCATCACCACGAAGCGCCGAAGGACACGAAGGAAATATCACCTTAAACTCCGAAACTTCGTGCTCTTCGCGAACTTCGTGGTGAAAACTCTTTTTTGCTTGCCGTTCGCCGGCAGCTCGGCACGCTGTGTTCCGCCTATTTCCCTTTCTCTTTCTCGCGCAGGGCGCGGAGGATCTTTTCCGGTGTAATCGGCAGCGTCTTGATGCGCACGCCGACCGCGTCAAAGATGGCGTTGCTGATGACGGCCGCGGTGGGATCCATGTTGAGTTCGCCAAGACCCTTGGCGCCGAACGGCCCGGTGGGCTCATAAGAGTCCGCGAAGGCATGCTGCAGCGGCGGCATGTCTCGCATCGAGGGGATGCGGTAATCGGAAAAGTTGGGATTGATCGGTTTGCCTTCGTCGATTTGCAGACCTTCGGTGAGCGCATAACCGATGCCCTGGGAGAAGCCGCCTTCCACTTGACCCTCGGCGCCGATGGGATAGATGACCGTGCCGCAATCGGAGGCGATGACAAATTTCAGCACTTCGACCTGTCCGGTCTCCGGATCGACGTGAACCTGAGCGGCCTGGACCCCGTAGTTATAAGCCCCCGACTCGTTGCCAAAACGGGTGCCGTCGGGCAGCACCGAATCGGCGTCAAAGCTTCCCGAACCGACGATGGGCGCGCCGTTATGGCGAAACAGCCGAGCTCGCGCGACGTCCGACACCGAGACGGATTTGCCCTCCGCGCCTTTAACAAAGATGCGCCCATCGTGCGAGACGAGGTCTTCGGCATTGGCCTCGAGCATTTCAGAGGCCTGTTGGAAAAGTTGCTGTTTGACGTTGGCCGCGGCGTTCTTCACGGCATTGCCGCTGACATAGGTTAAACGGCTGGCGAAGGCGCCCAGGCAAAAAGTGGTCAAGTCGGTATCGGCGCGGGAGATTTCTACGTCTTCCACCGGAACCCCCAACTCCTCGGCGGCGATCTGGCACATGGCGGTATGGGAGCCCTGGCCGCATTCGCCTTCGCCGCTGAGAATCAACGCTTTGCCGTCTTCGTTGAGCTTGATAGTCGCCGAACTGCCGTCGTAGTCGCCGAAGTGGCGCTTGCCGCTGACATGGACCGTGCAGGCCAAGCCCAAGCCGGTATTCGGCTGCTTGGCGGCTCGCTTGTTCTTCCAGTCCATCATCTTTTCCGTCATGTCGAGACACTGCTTCAGCTCGCAGCTCGTGACCCGATTGCCATGGGGCGACACGTAGCCGGTCTCGGCTGCGTTGATGCGCGCGATTTCGATGGGGTCGATGCTAAGCTCATGGGCGCCCAGATCGATGGTCTGCTCGACCGCCCATTCCGCCGAGGGATTGCCGAAGCCGCGGAACGCCCCGGTGGGAATCTTATTGGTGTAGACGAGAAGCGCTTCGGTTTTGACATCCGAATACTTGTAACAGGTGTCGTGGCGCATCGCCGCCACGCCGGTGATGGCCGGCGCTTTGGCCGAATAGGCGCCGTTGTCGGCGATCACCTTGATATGTTTGGCGCGTATCCGGCCGTCTTTTTTAAAGCCCAACCTGACGTCGATTTTCATGAAGACCCGAGGACGGCAGCCGGCCAAAAATTCCTCCTCGCGCGTGTTGATGAGCTTCACCGGCTTCCCCGCTTTGCGCGCCAGAACCGCGGCGACCAGGGCATTGTTGTCGTCGCAGGACTTGCCGCCGAATCCGCCGCCGACGGCGCTCTGGATGATCCGGACATCGGTCTCGGGCACGCCCAGCGCGGCGGCGATTCGATAGCGCGCATTGAACAGCGTCTGGGTGTTCATATAGATCGTGTATTTGCCGTTGGGGGCGTATTCGGCAACGCTGCCGATGGTTTCGATCGAGCAATGCCATTGCGGCATGCTTTGAAAAGTCTCCTCGACAATGACATCGGATTCGGCGAATGCTTGGGCGATGTTGCCGCGTTCGATGTCCATCGTCATCGCGATATTGTTCGGTTTGTCGTCGTGCACCAGCGGCGCGCCGTCTTGCATCGCTTCTTCGGCGTCGAACACGCCGGGCAGGGGATCCCACTCGACTTCGATAAGATCAATGGCTTCCTCGGCGATGTCCGGGTCGATGGCCGCGACTGCGGCGACTTCTTCGCCGACGTAACGGGTTTTTCCCACCGAAAAGATATACTGGTCGGCGAAAAATGCGCCCCACGGCCGTTTGATCGTATCTTCGGCCGTGACCACGGCGCGCACGCCGCGCAATCTTTCGGCTTTGCTGGTATCGATGCTACGAATCCGCGCGTGCGGAAAGGGGCTGCGAAGAACTTTACCCACCAGCAGATTGGGGAGAAAAATATCCGCGATGAATTTCGAATCGCCGGTGACTTTGTCGAAGCCTTCGATTCTTTGAACGCGCCGGCCGACGATCGAGAATTTTTCTGCTTTCGCCATATCGTTATGTTCTGGGGCTTAATTAAACAAAACGTGTGAATGGAGTTTCTCGCGCCAGGACGCCAAGCGCGCCAAGGAAAAACATTTTCTAAGACTCCAAACTTGGCGTCCTTTGCGGCTTTGCGCGAGTCATTTCTTCTCCCATACTCAAGCGTTCTTAATTAGGTTCAACTCGTTTTGGCAACCGGTTTGTAAACGTCCAGGCTTTGAATTTTAGCGGTCTGTTCGCGCTTGCGAAATGCAAAATCGGCATCGATCTTGTTGTTCACGACCGCCATCACGGCTTCGAGAATTTTGTAATAGCCCGTGCAACGGCAGAGGTTGCCGGACATCCACTCTTTGACTTCATCTTCGGTCGGTTTGGGGTTTTCGTCGAGTAGAGACTTGGCCGCCATGATCTGTCCGGGCGTGCAGATGCCGCATTGAAAACCGCCATATTCAATGAATGCCTGCTGTAGAGGATGGAGCTTGCCGTCTTTCGCGAGCCCTTCGATGGTTTCGATTTGCTTGCCGGCGCAACCGGCGGCTAACGTGAGGCATGAACTGACGACCCGGCCGTCGATGATGACGCTGCATGCGCCGCAGACGCCGATGGAGCAGCCTTCTTTGGTGCCGGTTAGGCCGAGCGTATCTCTGAGCACTT
>JBOHVS010000242.1:0-13794 GCA_050735975.1 Binatia bacterium
ACCGAACGAAGATCGCGGTTCGTCTCATAAATTTCGCCCAGCGCATGGCTCGATTCTTTTTCCCAGAACAGCAGCTTCAGCGCGCCGGGCCATGGTTGTCGTAGCAATTCCCGAAAATCGGCCAGTGCTAAGACATTCGGAACTTGAGCGCGACCACACTGTTTGGCCGCGTTGAGCACGATCTTCTGCCATCGGTCCGCGCGTCGGGCGATCTTGGCTTCATTCAATCTCGGCACTGTGTAACGGGAAACGAATGGCGCTATGGCCCGGACGCCAAGTTCCGTCGCCTTTTCGACGACGAGATCCATCTTCTCTCCCTTGGTCAGGCCGAGAGCCAACGTAACTTCCAATGGAGACTCACGCTCGGCACGATAAGATTTTATGAGTGCAACTTCGCCGTAGTCATCCCCGAAGGACCGGATTATGGCTTCATGCTCCAAGCCGGTATCATCGAAGACGGTAACGCGGTCGCCGGGTTTGAGCCTCAACACCCGTCTCATGTGTATTAATTCTTCGCCGGTGATTATGCCGCGATCGTCTTGGATATTTTCTTTCGGAAGAAAGAAGCGAGCCATTCTAGCGTCGCCTCAGGAGTAAAGTCATCCATTCCTTCTCCTGTTTGCCGGCGACCATCCGGAAGCCGTTCGAACAAAAATGACTCGAGACATCTCTGGCTCTCGGTTTCAGGATGCCGGAAAGGATCAGATATCCTTGGGGAGCCACTCGTCTTTCCAACTCACGGGCGATCTCGAGTATCGTCTCGGCTGTCAGATTAGCGACGACGACAGGAAAAGAGTTTCGTAGTTGAATCAACTTCGATCTCGAAAGCACGATCTGCTCTTGAACGCCGTTGTAGCAGACGTTTTCTCTGGCCACTTTGAGGGCTACCGGGTCATTTTCCAACGCGATAATTTTCTTGACCCCCAGTTTAGCCAATGCGATCGCTAAGATACCCGAGCCTGTGCCGACATCAAGAGCGATCAGTTTCCTGCCGCTCAAGGAACCAGCGACTTGCTCGATGAATTCCAAACACCCCCGGGTGGTTGCGTGCGTGCCGGTACCGAAGGCCATTCCCGGCTCGATGACAATCACTTTCCGGCGGCGAAATAATGGCGGCTTCGTCCAAGGGGGGGTCACCCAAAACATCGTGCCGATCCTTTGCGGCGCAAAGAATCTGCGCCAGGCGCGGTTCCAATTTCTTTCTTTCAGAATCCTCCAGCGCAGATGGTGTTCGCTGACCTCGGGATATATGCCCTGGATGCCGTGGAGGAATCGTTGAACGTCCTTTCTAACGGATGAGCTTTCCGCGGAATAAGCGAAATAAGCCTGAACCTCGTTTTTCTTGATAACGACGCCCGGGGATCCCCTTTCGATAAGAAAGTTGGAAACGGCGTCCAGGGCCGAGGGATCGGTTCGCAACGACAGCTGTAACCAGGACGAAGGCACTATTTTTTATGCCATAGAGAAAACGCGGCAGCAAACCCTGCCGAAAAAAAGACTGAGATGAAGCTTAACCGTCTTGTCAAACTTGCTGCTTCCAGATATGGACAATAACAAACCGAAAGGAGCAGCAGCATGAAACTGGCTTCGATCAAGCCCAACGAACTCGCTGTCGTAAGAGATGACACACTGGTCCCAGTGGGAGGCGCCTTGGCGCAAGAGGGCGCCATCCAGAAGAACTTTTCGATGCTGGACCTCATTGAGAATTACGACGCGTTAAGGAACGCTCTCTCCAACGCGGCTAACCCGGGGATGGCAAAAACACTCAACCAGAAGATGCTTAAGGCGCCGGTGGAAAAGCCTTCCAAGATCTGGGCGGCAGCAGGCAATTACAAACGAGGAAGCCAAGGTCTCGGCGATGCCCGCGGCCGGGGAAGCACGGGAACAACATCACCGGAAGAGCTTCTTGAACGGATTTTTCTGAAACCGCCTTCAGCGATCACGGGACCCGAAGAGAACATTATCATCCCCAGAAACGCCGAGACGATCTTTCCTGAGCTTGAGCTCTGCGTGGTCATCGGTAGACGGGCGCGAAATTTACCGAAGGAGCGAGCGTTCGACGCGATCTTCGGCTACACCATCATGCTTGACGTGACGGCGCGCGGCTATGGCTCGGGCACGGGATTACCGGGAACTCGCTGCGTGCGCAAAGGCTTTGAAACTTTCGCGCCTATAGGACCGTGGATCACCACCAAGGACGAGATTGCCGATCCTCATAAGCTTTGGATGAAGCTTTGGATCAACGGCGAGCTCCAGCAGTCGGCCAAAACGGACGCGATGGTAAACGATATCGGCACACTCATAAGCTACTTGTCCCAGGTGACCACGCTTTACCCCGGCGATCTCATTACCACCGGGAATCCGGATTCCCCGGAGTTCCAACAAAAGCTGCAACCGGGTGATATCTTGAAGGCGGAGATCGAGGGAATCGGCGCGATGAACCTGGGTGTCGCCAAAGAAAGTTAACGCGGCGCCGCACCGGATCTTAGGGAGCGGCCGGGACAATCCCCGCGCCGGCAATGACATTTTCGCTCATAGCGTGTATGATTTTCCCTCAATCATCGCCAGCCTCTTTTTTGAACGATAAGCACGAGGAATCGACTCTCTATGATACGTATCGCGCCGTTTCGCGGTCTTTTCTACAACCCAAAAAAAATTCGCGATCTCTCGAAAGTTGTTACGCCCCCCTATGACGTCATCTCACGGGAGGATCAGGAAAAGCTCCATCGCAAGTCGCCGTACAACTTCGTCAGGCTGGATTTAAGCCAAGAACCGGATTCATACGCGGCGGTCGCTCAGCTTTTCGAAACCTGGCAGAGCGAAGGTGTCTTCGAACGGGACGAAGTACCAACGGTTTATTTTCTCAGCCATCGCTTTTCTCTAAAAGGCGGGGCTACGAGAGAGCGCCAGGGATTTTTTGCTTTGACGGAGCTGCAGGATTTCTCCAACGGCGATATCCGGCCGCACGAAAAGACCCTTTCTGCGCCCAAAGAAGACCGGTTAAGACTGATGCTGGCGAGCAACTCTCAATTCAGTCCGATCTTCGCTCTGTATACCCAGCCAAAGCAGACAATCAACCGAATGCTGGCGGAGTATGCGGAAGGCCTCGCGCCGTTCATCGAGCTCGAAACCGACGGCGGAGACGAGTGCCGGCTTTGGCGCGTTAACGAGGAAGGGATGATTCGTGAGGTCCAGCGCGAGATGAAGGCCCAGCGGCTGTTGATCGCCGATGGGCACCATCGATACGAGGCCACCCTCCAGTATCGCGATCAAAAGCGCGCGGACCGAAGGCAGTGGAACGGCCGGGAACCATTTAACTACATAATGACTTACTTCGCGAACATCAACGACGATAACGTGGCGATCCTGCCAACCCACCGCCTGGTCCGCGGTTACCTACCCCAGCCGTTCTTGCAGTTGGAGGAAACACTGCAGAAGTATTTCTATGTCGAGCAATACCCCAAAACGCCGGTGGGACAGAGTTGGTTCTTAAAAGCTCTAAAAAGCGGCAAGAAGCAGCGTCTTATCGGCGCCAGTTTTAAACGCGATCCGCGCTACTTAATCTTGCGGCTGAAGAACAAGAGAATCATGCAGCGCCTGGCGAAGGATCTCAGCGCGCCGTTGCGTGAACTCGACGTTTCGACCTTGCACCTTCTGGTGCTCGAACACATTTTGGGACTCACTCCTGAACAACAAATCACCGACGGAACGATCCGTTACTCCCAAGACGAAGAGGCAGTGTTACAAGCGCTGGAAAAAGAAGACTATCAAGCGGCCTTCATCCTCAATCCACCGAAGGCAGAAGAAATTCTTACGATAGCGAACGGCGGCGAGACAATGCCGCAAAAATCGACTTATTTTTACCCCAAACTCGTTTCCGGCCTGCTCATTAACAAAATCGATCCGCAAGAGGAGATTAAGGATTCGCCGGACTGACAGCGCTACGGGCTAACCATCCTTCGAGAGCGCGTGTTTCCTATCGCAATGGCGGAATGAACTGTCCGTCGCCGGGCTTGCCGACGATCTTGCCGTCTTGCATGACAGTCTTGCCGCGGAGGATCGTGCGGATCGGCGCGCCCTTGATTTTCCGGCCGTGATAGGGAGTCCAACCGACTTTAGTGTAGGTGGTTTCGTTACTGATAGTCTCTTCCTTATTCATGTCCAAAATGACGAGATCGGCGTCCGAGCCGGGTTGGATGATCCCTTTACGCGGGTAGACGCCGAAGAGCTTCGCTGCATTGTACGAGGTGATTCTCACCAGGGTATCCAAGGTCAGCATTCCCTCGTTCACCGCGGTCAAGAACAATCTTAAATAGTCTTGAATCTGCGGCTCTCCTCCGGGAGATTTCCACATATCCTTCCACCCAACGTCCTTTTCTTCCTTTGTGTGGGGCGCATGATCCGTTCCGATCACGTCGACGGTCCCGTCGTTGATTCCTTGCCATAATGCATCGACGTGCGCCGGCGGCACCCAAAAACCCAAGCAGTAGGGACCGAGTTTTTCGACGTTCTCCCAGGAGCCGAGGAAGAGCGCCCATGGATTGACCTCGCAACTGCAGGGCCTGCCCTCGTCTTTGGCGCGGCGAAGCATATCCAGGCCCGCCGGAGTACTCATGTGCATGATGTGCAGCTTGTTTCCGACCGCCTTTTGAAAACGGAACAGAGTGGCGATCGCCGTATCCCAGATAATGCCGTCAAAATCCCGGTAGGCCTTGGCATAGGCCTGCGGGCTGTGATCGCCACTTTTCCAGTAGCGACCCTCGATCTCATCCATCAAGTCCTGGTCGTGAGGATGCACCATCAAAGGCAAACCGGTTTTTCCGACTTGCTCGAAACAGCGAAAGAGTTCGCCGTGATTGTGCAGGCCGATGCCGGGCATATGAGGATAGTCCCGCCCGGTGTCCTTGACCATGAAAATTTTGAACGCCAGAGGCCCCTCTTTCGCGAGAGCTGAAATTTGTTCGGGCACAGTGCCGGACGGATTATGGTTAAAGTCGACAATGGCTTTCTTTTTGTGATCTTCGATCAAGTTTCGGTACCGCTCGACGGTTGTCGTCGGCGGATCGACATTCGGCATCCCGACGGACAAAGTCACACCGCCGGCGGCGGCAGCCATGGTTGCCGTGGTCATATCTTCTTTGTGCGTAAACCCCGGATCTCGATGATGGGTGTGGGTATCGATGAGGCCTGGAATAACTTTTTTCCCTTTAGCATCGACGATGGCGCCGGCCGTATCTGGTAAGGCCGGAGACTTCCCGAGAGCAACAATTTTTCCGCCAACCACCGCAACATCGGCCTCAACGAAGCCGCCAGGAGTCCAGACTTCGCCGCCTTTGACGAGCAAATCGAATTTATCCATTAATGAGCATTCTCCCTTCGATGGTTCTCGAAAAATTCTTATATGATCGGCTATTACGGCTGTCAACCAGCCCATCGCGGCGGCAAGAATGGCAGACTCGATAGCGCTCTCTATAAGAACTTCTTATGGGTCGGATGAATACCAGCGACTTGACTCTGTAGCCGAAATTTGATGAAAGTATCTTCGCCACAACTGAGGGCAAATGACAACACATTAGGAGGAACGCTTCATGTCACACAGATTTCCGGTTCTTATCTTGTTGGCTGCAAACTTGATCTTCGCAAGCCAACCGGCATTCAGTCAGGATGCGAAACTTATTCAGGCAGCAAAGAAAGAAGGGGGGAAAGCGGTTATTTATGGATCCCTCGAGTCGGGCACCGTCGATACGATCATCAAGGCCTACCGGAAAAAAACCGGCCTTGACGTCGACTACTGGCGGGCTTCGGCCACTAAGGTTATGGACAGGGCGCTGAGTGAATATCGAGCCGGGAAACCGCTCTTCGATATCGTTCTCACCAACGACAACCCCATGCAGATCATGTTTAAAGAGGGGATTTTCGCCAAATACGAATCGCCAACTTTCAAGGATTTCCCCAAAGAAGCCATCGATCCGAATCTAGGCCCTAGATACCGAAATGTCATCATTGGCGTTGTTTACAACAAAAGCATCGTCAAGCCTGCAAATGCGCCGAAATCGCTTGAGGATCTGGTGAAACCTCAGTACCGGGGTAAACTGGTTATGCCGGATCCCACCCAACACACCACAACCACGCAGTGGGTGGCGAGCCTATATAAAGTCATGGGCGGCAAGGAGAAGGCCGACAAGTTTATCCGTGACCTTGCGGCGACAAAACCTATTCTGGTGGAATCCCTGTTACCCGCCGCAAAGCGCGTAACCACGGGTGAAACCCCCATCGCCATTACCTATGTTAAATACGCGTATGTTTACGGCAAAGAGGGCGCGCCGCTGGATTACGTACGGCTCGGTAAAATGATGGGCGATGGCCACTACTTGACGTTGAGCAATAAAGCACCTCATCCGAATGCTGGTAAAGCCTTCATCGACTATTTCTTGGACAATGAAAGTATGAAAATTTTAGCCCAGGAAGGTGAGTTTGTGAACCGCAAGGGCGTCTATCCGCCGCTGCCGGGCGCGGACAAAATCCAGTTTGTCGAAATGTTGGACCTGAACAAGAAACAATTCGCGGAAAAGAAGAAAGAATTCCAGGCGATCTTTTTGAAGTAAGGCACGCGCCTTGAACGGCAGAGCCGTAACCATCGGGCAAGCAATTCCCGCCTCCTCATTTTTCACCCGGGTCAGGCATTTCCTAAGCACGCCTGTGAGTTGGGTGTTTCTCGGGATGGCGGGAATTCTCGGTTTTTTGAGTTTATACCCGACGGCCTTTCTGATCTACGGTAGCTTCACCGACGCCCCGCTCGGAGTACCCGGTCAATTTACGCTGCAGAACTATGTCCGGGCTTACTCGGATCCGTCGGCCTATCCGCTGGTTCTCAATTCCTTCATATTTGGGATCGGCGCGTCCGGTATGTCGGTAATTTTGGCATCTGCGCTGGCTTGGATCACGATCCGGACCAACGCTCCCTTCAGAAGGTTATTCGAGCTCACCGCTATCGTACCCAACATTTTACCGCCGATTCTCATTTCGATCTCATGGGTCATGCTGCTGAACCCGAACAATGGTTTGATCAACGTCACGTTGGTCCAGCTTTTTGGCCTGGAGAAAGGTCCTTTTAACATCTACTCCATCCCCGGTTTGATCTTCGTGGAGGGTTTGATCTTAACTCCCTTGGCCTTTTTGATCATTTCCGCGGCGCTCAAAGGAATGGATCCGTCCCTGGAAGAGTCGGCGAAAACGCTGGGATCGAGCGAGTTCGGAGTTGCAACACGGATTACTTTCCCCTTAATGCGCCCCGCGCTATTGGCCGCTGGGACGCTGAATTTCGTCCGGGCGGTCGAAAGTTTCGATACACCGGCTATCATTGCCTTACCCGCCAGGATCGAAGTCTTTACGACGAAGATCTGGCGCGAGGCGTTAGGCTCTTTTCCGACCAATCACAATCTGGCTGCCGCTTACGGTATCGGAATACTAGTGATTGCCCTACTCTTCGTTTATCTCTACCGTCGTTTTACATCGCAGGTAGAAAGCTTCTCAACGGTAACGGGGAAAGCTTTTCAGCCTCATCAAATTGATTTGGGACCATGGAGATATGTGGCCTCGACCACTGCTCTGCTGCTGCTAATCATGATGGTCCTGCTCCCGATCATTGTACTCTTGCTGATTTCCTTTCTTCCCTATTATCACGTACCGACCTGGGAGACCTGGCAGAATCTGACCTTCAAACATTTCAAGACGGTTCTTGACAACGATAGAGTTTACAAAGCCTTCGGAAACAGTTTATTTCTTGCGCTGGGTGGAGCCACTATTTGCATGCTGCTCGCAGCATTAACATCCTACCTGACAGTGAGAACCAAGATCGCGGGCCGGAGTGTCCTGGAGGGGCTTGTCTTTATCCCATGGGCATTCCCCGGAACAGCCCTGGCGTTGGGGTTGCTGTGGGCCTATGTGAATTTTCCGATTCCTGTCTACGCGACCATCTGGATCATTATGATTGCTTACGTCACCCGTTTCATTCCCTATGGTCTGCGCGCTGTGAGCAGTACCATTATCCAGATCCACAAGGAACTGGAAGAGGCTTCCATAGCCTGTGGCGCCGGCTTTCTTGCCACTTTCCGACGCATCCTGATCCCGCTGATGCGTCCGGGGGTGGTAGCCGGGTGGATTATTTTGGTTACGATTTTCATGCG
The DNA here is from genome assembly GCA_050735975.1 of Binatia bacterium. Taxonomy (GTDB): domain Bacteria; phylum Desulfobacterota; class Binatia; order UBA9968; family UBA9968; genus DATMBL01. The sequence continues at coordinate 8,187 of JBOHVS010000242.1, forward strand.
CGAGTTCAGTGCGTCTATTTTCCTCTACAGTCCAGGGTCGGAACCCCTTGGCCCGCTGATCTATTTTTTCTATCTTGACGGCTGGTATGGACCGATGGCCGCCTTAGGACTGATCATATCCTTGATCTGTGTCATTCTGATCGCCGTAGCCCAACGGTTCTCGCGTTGGGAAACCAGATAGACAACGTTCGACAAACTCTCCGGAGGCTCGACTGATGGAAAAGTTGTTTCTGACTGTCGCTTGTGGTGACTATGACCGAACCAAGCCTTTACAGGATGGCTCGGTCGAACCGGAAGGAATCAAACTCAACTACCTTGCGCTACAGTCGGAAGAGATCTTCTGGCGCATGGGCAACTACCGGGAATTCGATGCCTCGGAAATGTCTCTCTCCAACCATATCACCATAATCAGTCGAGGAGACTCCCCCTTTGTGGGCATCCCGATTTTCCCTTCTCGCTTCTTCAGGCATTCGTCTGTTTTCTTCAATGTCGAATCGGGAATCAAAAAACCGGAAGACTTTAGAGGCAAGAAAGTCGGCACTCCGGAGTATGCTATGACGGCAGCCGTGTGGATTCGGGGTTTTTTTCACGACGATTACGGGGTGAGAGCGCAGGATGTTCAGTGGTTCGTGGGCGGACAGGAAGAACCAGGCAGAAAAGAACGAGTGAAATTGGAGCTTCCGCCGGAAATCAAGCTCGCGCCGATTCCCGCGGACAAGACTCTGAACGCCATGCTGGAGAGCGGGGAAATCGATGCGTTGATTTCGGCCCGCATTCCTTCCTGTTTTGCGAACGGTTCGCGGCAGGTACAACGCCTGTTTCCCAATTACAAGGAAGTGGAAATCGAATATTACAAGCGGAGCACAATCTTCCCCATCATGCATATCCTGGTGGTTCGCAAAGACGTTTATGACCGCTACCCGTGGGTCGCCAGAAGTTTGTATAAGGCCTTCTGCGAAGCCAAGGACCGCGCGATGCAGACCATGCACATTTCCAATTCTCATGCCTGCACGCTGCCGTGGCTCTCGTGGGAAAGAGAGCAGCTCAGGGAAATCTTCGGCCCCGACTGGTGGCCTTACGGCGTCGAAGCCAACCGCCATGTGCTCGAATCTTTAATCCGCTATATGGGAGAGCAAGGGCTCTTGAAAAAGCCGGTGAAAGTCGAGGACATATTTGCGCCGAGCTCCCTGGGAGAGTTCAAACTCTAGAGAGCATTAGGCACGAGGCTCAGCCACAAGACCTTGGCTGATCAGCCTCAGGCTGAAACAGGTATGAGTAAGATTTCCTCCTCACGCCTCACACCTTCGGCCTCACGCCTGATTCGCTCCGCCCGCGTCGCCCACCTAGCGACCGCGGACGCCAAACGGCAGCCGCTGGTCATTCCAATTTGTTTTGCCTTTGACGGCGAAGAGTTTTTTTCCCCGATCGACGAAAAACCCAAGCGGTTGGCGCGGCGGAAACTCCAACGTTTGCGGAACATCGAGCAGAACCCCCATGTCTCGTTAGTGATCGACAGGTACGACGAGGACTGGCGGAAGCTAGCTTACATCTTGATAAGGGGAGAGGCCCGAGTTCTGCTCGGCGGTCGGAAGCACCGCAGAGCTGTCCGCCTTTTGCGCAGGAAATATCGCCAGTATCACTCCATGGCGATAGAAGATCGCCCGATGATTGTTATTAAGCCGGCAAGCGTGAAGGTTTGGGGACATTTGTAGTGTTCTCAATTTCAACCCATGAATATTCGAAAATCGGGCTGACTTTCTGTCAAAACCCTTAGAAGCAGACAGGAGGAGATCTCCCGCAAAGGCGCAAAGGGCGCCAAGGAAGAAGGACAACAAAAGAGCCTTTGCATGCTTGGCGGCTTGGCGCGATGAAAGAATGTCCGGGCGTTTGCCTTCGACGCCGCCGGGCGATATAGAGCTTTGTTGAGTTGTAATAACCCATGTCAGAGCCCACTACCGAAGCTGGCTACCGCCACAATATTCCCAATACGAGAAGCTATCTCCCGGTCACGGTTGATAAGAGCCATCTGGTCACGATCGGCGAGCGGCTCTATGCCGAAAGCATCGAGCTGATCCGCGAGCTCGTCAACAATGCTTACGACGCCGATGCGACTGAAGCGAAGGTAACAGTCACGCCGGACTCCGTATCCGTGGCCGACAACGGAACCGGTATGGATTTGGACGGGCTGGCGCAATACTTCGTCATCGGTTCCCAGGAAAAGCTGATGCGCCCGAGGTCGCCGATTTTCAAGCGCGACCGAATCGGCCAATTTGGGATCGGCAAATTTGCCACGCTTTCCGCTTGCAAACGCTTTATTGTTTACACCCAACGGGACAATTTCGCCGCGCGGGTGATTTTTGACAAGGAAGAATGGTCGCAGGCTGTCGGTGAATGGCGGCTTCCGTTGGAAACCCTGGCGCCGGACTGGCAGAGGGGCAATGGCACTACGGTGACTTTGGAGGGTTTGAACAAACAGTTCGCGCCCGAGGACGTGGAACGAAAGATTATGGAGGGGGTTCCGCTCAAGGCGCCTAACTTCACGGTGTTTCTCAATCAGGGACAGGTCAGGCCGAAGAGTTTTTCCGGCCATCGTATTCCTTTTCTGGAGGGCACCGAGTTTGGACCGGTATCAGGCGAAATTATTATTTTGCCCGCTTCGGCAGCCTCCGTCGAGGATCTCGGGATTGAAGTCAAGGTCAAGCAAGTTACAGTACGGCGCGAACTGTTCGGGGCGGAAACCTGGGGCAAAGTCGCCGCTAGAATTCGCGGCGAGATCCATGCCGACTTTCTGCCCGTAACCAGCGATCGCTCTGGTTTTGTCATCGACTCCCCTGAGTACAGTGCCTTCGTCCAAACCATCCAGCGGGTAATGAACGATGTTCATTCTGTCCTTGGTCGTCTGATGGGAAAGGGAGAGAAAAGGGCCGCGTCACGCGCCCTGGGGGAAGCTTTAGGACGGATCAGCAAGGCGCTGATGAAGAATCCAGATTTTTCACCGTTCGGACCTATGCCCATCGGCGAGCCCGGCGGAATTGGCGGCGCGGCGACGACGAAATCCCCGGACACTGCGGAAAAAATACATGAGGCGAAACCCGTCGGAATGAACCCCGCAGCTCGAAAACTCGCACGCAAGAAACGGCCTACCGCCAAGCAGCTTACTCCGGATGCGGTTGTGCGCCGCCTCAAAATGGGTCAGGCAGGGATCTCTTGCTGCCTGGACCATTTTGGCCAAAGCGGTCCGGAGTCCTTCAGTGAGGGAACGATCGTTTACATCAACCGCGATCACCCGCTATATAAAAGGGAAGCCAAAAAAGCTGATGCCCACACGATGCATATCGCGCGGCTCCTCTCCCAAGAGATCGCCCTCATGAAAGATCCTAGAAATCCGCGCCAGGCTTTCGAGCGGCAATCGAAGCTGCTGCGTGATGCATTTATCGAGGAATAAACTCAGGCCGCTGAAAAAGACTCATCTGCTTCGTTGCACTCGCCCGACTCGCTCGACGTACTACTCGAGTACGCCTCCGCTCGTCGAACATCGCGCGCCTCGCACCTGAAGCCTTTTTGACCGGCCTGCGAACAGGATTTTTAAACAGGAGCTAATACTTTTGGACGGCGAGCCAGAACAGTCTGTGGATCTGTTTGAGCGCATCTACTCACCGATCCTGAGTGACTTTAGCAGCCTTAAAAAATATTTTTCATGGAGACCAAGTGACCTAGCCGCCGCAGCGCGATTTCCCTGAGTCTGGGCCAGCGCCCTCATGACCAACCGTCTCCGATAAGCATCCATAGCGTCACGATACGAAACACCGTCGGATCGGGGCTCTGCTCGTTCCCCAACGATTCGGGGTGGTAGATCCTGGGAGGTAATCTTTTGACCTTGCCCCAGGACGACAGCCCGTTCTAGGACGTTAGCTAGCTCGCGCACATTGCCCGGCCAGACATAAGCGCATAATCTTTCCACAGCCTCCTCGTTGAACTCAGAGAAGTTCTTTTTTACCTCTTTAGCGTAACGTTCGAGAAAATATTGGGCCAAAGCTGGGATATCTTCCGTTCTTTCCCTTAGAGGGGGAAGCATGATGGGCACGACGTTGAGGCGATGGTAAAGATCCTCGCGGAAACGGCCTTCCTTCACCGCCAGCTCCAGGTCGCGATTGGTTGCTGCAATGATCCTGACATCAACGTGGATCGGTCTGACGCCGCCGACGCGATCGAATTCGCGCTCCTGGAGAAATCTCAAGAGCTTGGTTTGAAGTTCCTGGGAGACATCTCCTATTTCGTCGAGAAACACGGTCCCACCATTCGCCAACTCCATCTTACCCTTTTTAAGTTGGTCCGCTCCCGTGAAAGCGCCCTTCTCGTGCCCGAAAAGCTCGCTTTCCAAGAGTTCTTTCGACAAGCCCACGCAATTGATTGCCACAAAGGGCTGGTCTCTTCTTTCGCTCCAATTGTGAATAGCTCGGGCAAAAATCTCCTTTCCGGTACCAGTCTGTCCCAGCAGCAAAACCGTAGCCTTGCTTGTGGCAGCCTTCCTGGCCGTCTCGACTGCCTCTTTCATCTTTTCGCTTCTGCCAATAACTAGACGATAGCGCTTGTCCGCATCCTCGGAGAAAAGTTCTAACTCCCTTTTTAGCCCTTCTCTCTCCAGTAATTTGCGAACCACAATATCGAAATGATTCGCATCGACAGGCTTGGTGATGAAGTCATAGGCTCCCTCCTTCATCGCCTCAACTGCAGTCTCTATAGAGCCGTGCGCAGTAATGACTATGATCGGAACATGGATTCCTTCCTTCCGTAGCCTGCGAAGCACCTCAATCCCGCCCATCTGGGGCATTTCCAGGTCCAGTAACACCAAATCCGGCATGTCCTTCCGGATTGCGGTAAGAGCTTGTTCGCCATTGCCAGCTATGGCCACGTCGCATTCCAGCGGCCGAAGCCTCACCTCCAATAGGCGGCGTGAGGCAGGGTCGTCATCAACGATCAGCACGCTTGCGCCACTAGTTTGCATAATCGTCTCTCACAAAATCTATCGCGCCAAGACGCCAAGGCGCAAAGAGACGCGCTTTGTCATTTCGACCGAAGGGAGAAATCTTTCTTAGATCCCTCGCATTAACTCGGGATGACGGGCTGCGGCCCGTCACTTATTGCCCAGGTGCGCGGCTATTTCCTGAATGAATACATTCTTGTCGAGCGGTTTGGTGACATAGCCGGAACACCCTGCTGCCAGCGCTTTTTCCCGGTCCCCTTTCATCGCGTACGAGGTTACGGCTATGACTGGAATATTCACCGTCGCCGATTGCTCCTTTAGTTTCCGGGTAACTTCAAGTCCATCCATTCCAGGGAGCTGAATATCCATCACAATCAAATCGGGGCGCTCCTTCTCGATAATCTCGAACGCCTCCTGCGCAGTCGTCGCCTCACGCACCTCGTATCCCTGCGAGCGCAGCAAGAAACCCGCGAGACGACGATTTACCGGATTGTCTTCAACCAGAAGTATTTTCTTTCCATCCATAAAGATCTTGTCGCGCCAAGACGCTAAGCACGCAAAGGATATGAATTTCTAATTTGTCTAACTCGGTGTCCTTTGCGCCTTTGCGCGAGTCATAGTTTT
>JBOHVS010000243.1:0-2881 GCA_050735975.1 Binatia bacterium
GCAGCGTCCTTGGCAGGATTCCCGGGCTCTTGGCATTGACCCTGTTCGAAGCTCAGCTCAAAAGCCTGCTGCGCGCTCCGGCAACGGGAAAAATCGTCGTGATGGCGATCGTGGTTCTATGTGCATTCATGGCCCAGCGCTGGTTTTCACAGCAATTCATTCCCGCGAAGGAGCCGACTGGCCGAAGCCGGGAGACATTCAAGCCTGATATAGATCCCATCGCACCAAAGTGATGGAATCCTCTGTTTCTTTTTTCAGCCCGTAAGCCGAATCCAAGGCGAACCCTGGATCCGAGGCGCGGCGAGCTTTCTACCCGATTGACCGGGGCAACAAGGGTCGTGGTATACAGCATTGCTTTCATTCCACGTCTCGACACAGCGGGACCGATGAAGACCTGGAACCCGTTCAACGGCGGCTTTTCGAGATTGAGATTGAAGGCTCGGCAAACAATGCCGCAAAGTCAGGGGCTACGTCATACTTCGGGTCCTTTCGGGGACCGTGCAACGTTCGACATCTAAAGTGACACTCTTTCTATGGAATCGATCAAAGCGCTCTTATGGGTCTACCGAGCGTCCTGGTCCCGCTCAGTCGAGCTTCTTGCCGGAAACTGGGCGATCATCTTCGCGCCACTCGCATACAGTATTATTATTTCGATTGCCGGAGTCATCCTTTCGCGGTTCGGGCTGATCGGCGGGATGCTGCTGACGGCTGTGTCCGCGGCGTGCGCGAGTTCGGGACTCTACCTTCTCGACAACGTCGTCCGTATGGGAAAGGCGAATCTGAATGATTTCCTAAAGGGCTTCTCCGTCTATCTCGGGGACATTCTCACGATCGCGTTTATTCTCTGGATTCCCATGATGCTGCTTTCGCGATTCGCCTATACAACGCCCGAAGGATCGTTCATCATCCTGGCCGTTCAACTCCTGCTGTACGTTTTTCTCAATCCCGTACCGGAGCTGATTTACCAAGGTCGCGTTTCCGGTCTAGCGCTGCTATCGGCCAGTTATGAGTTCATCGTTGCGAACTGGATCGAGTGGTTTATCCCTAATGTATTGATAACAGCGGCGGGCTGGCTGCTGTTGCGCTGGTTGAGTCAAGCAGCGAGCTATCTCCCATTTTTTCTCGATTCGCTGTTTATTTTAGCCGGCATCGGACTTTTCCTTACTTTCTTGATGATCTTTCGTGGGGTTCTCTTTTCGGAGCTGAGCGGGACGACCCGCCGTAGCCGCCTCTTCCGCTATCGATCGCGGGGAGGCTGAGCCGTGAGTCAATAGCCGCGGATGGATTTCTGTCGCCGGCTGTCTCTTACCGTGACGCGATATGATTGAGTCTATGAAACCAGCGAAGGAGGAAAATTAATATGGCTGCGGAATTCATTAACATACTTGAGATGCCGGAACTCGATATCGGTCATAGCAAGAAAGTGCTGTTTACTTCGGAGCATTTTCACACCTGGGTTCATGGCGACTATCCGGGAACCAAAGGTCCCATGCACAAGCACACCGCCAATCAACAGTTCTATTGCGTCAAAGGCGAATGCACCTTCCATTTTCCGGATGGTTCGTCCCGAAAACTTACTCCCGGCATGCTGGTGACCATTCCCGCCGGTCAATTGTATCAGCTCGACAATACCGGCGACCAGTACATGATTCTGCTCGGCGCCCGGGCGGAGGCCGCGGCAAAGCCCCGGTTCGCCAAAGACGACCGGGTCGTAAACAGCGGTGATTATGCGCTCGGAAATCTGGACAAAATCAAAGCCCCTGAAGAGAAGAAGGCCAGGGCTTTAAGCACACGCCGCTGAGCGATCATCCTCGGAGAAATCATGGCCTTTCAAGGTCACCTTGAGCTATAGGGATCGGAAAGATGGTGATCGGAAAAAGACCCTCGTCCTTGATGCCCACGAATTCATCCGCTGCTTCCTGCTCCACATCTTGCCCGATGGCTTCATGCGCATCCGTCACTTCGGCTTTTTGGCCAACCGCTCTAAAAAACACCTGCCTGGCGGGCTGGTATTGCCCAGCAGGAGTTCTTCTCGCAAGTCGAACTGGGTCATCACGAGGAGCTGCTTCGAAAAATGCTGCTGCTAGCAGATCCAGGAAGATGCACGGAGTATGGGTGCGTTATGATTCCGCTGATAGCTGAAGGGAAACTTCTTACTGACTTAATCGTCCAGCCGGTTCCGGTAAGAAGCGGTGAATTTGACGGTTTCCGGTTTGTCCTCGGGGGTCACACGTATCTACGTTCTGGGAGACAGGCAAGGGTTTCCTTTCTCAAAATTATTCCTCCGAGAAGACGGTTGCCTCCTAATTTGCCGCGCAGATGTAAAAGTCGAGGGGTTCCTGAGAAGACTTGCCTCAACATTTGGAGATGTAGGTGTACCAACCACCTAATTTATCGCTTCAGGCCGATCGCTGAAAGGCGCGCCGGCTGAGCGTAAACGGTAACCATGGAGAGTAGATGCCTTACGAGATTAGATTTGAGAACCTACCCGCAGGATACGCTGTGAGTTCCGCACGTGGCGGTGAAAACGTGATCGTTCGACATTTGATTTCGTCTCTTCTGAAGACGGAGACGAACTGATTACCGCGCTGGAGGGCTTGCCGGAGGAGATCCTCTCCATGCTTCCCCAGCTGGCACCTGTGCTCCCCTCATATGGTGCACACGTTGCTCGCCTTCTCACTGGAAATCGAGCACAATTGGACTGCTCATGTTCTATCAGCTCTCGTTGTTCTTTTCCGAGGGCAAGAAGAGATGAACTGGCGAACCATCAGATAAAGCCTATTTCAGGCTCGCGCCTGCAAGGGCTCATCTGCACGTTAGGGAAATAGCCCGCTGTCCCAGCGGTGTTTAGCCGTCAGCAAAATGTTGACAAGATGGGATA
>JBOHVS010000244.1:0-10201 GCA_050735975.1 Binatia bacterium
GCGGCGCTCCACAGTCGCCGCAAAAGGCTCGGTGAGCGGTGTGTCCACTATCGGCTTTGATCGAGTAACGCTTCGGCTCGCCTCGAAGCAGCCGGAACGATCCGGCAGGCACCACAACCGTGGGTGAGAATCCTGCGCCGCCAGCGCGTTGGCAGTCGCGGCAGTGACAGTACACCATCGCTACCGGTGCCGCCGAGCACTCGTAGCGCACAGCACCGCAGGCACACCCGCCGAAGAATGGCACGTCCATCGGTCACTCCTCCATGCGCTGAACCGGATGGCTAACGAGATGCCGCTAAGCTGCGAGCGCCAGCTTAAGCGGCGGGTTAGATTGAATTGTTTAGCGGCCCTCCAATAACCGGGCTTTCGGCGTCCGTGCGCGACCGCTACGATCTGAAGGGTCTCACCGACCTCACGATAAACAACACCAAAAGGAAATCTATGTAATAGAAAACGTCTGGTACCGTGAAGGTGAATCGGCCATCGCATAGGATTCTCGGAAATCAGTTCGACGGCCCAATCCAGCTCCGCGAGGAAAGCCTCTGCCGCAGCATCATTCCGATCGCGATACCACCTGGATGCCGCCTGCGCTTCAAGGACAGCTTCGGGGTGAACTTCGACCCGCCGCGCCATTACCGACCGGAGATTTTAAGGCGAGCTTCCGACCATGGAATCGGCCGTACCGCGCCGGAATCAAGATCCCGTAACCGTCGATCAATCTCCGCTTCCCAGGCTGCTTCGGCATCCTGGTCCACTTCTTGGTCAAGGCTGTCGAGAAGAGCGCCTGCAAGTGCGGCTCTCCCCTCCGGCGGAAGCTTGAGTGCTTCCTTTAGCAGATTGTTTGGGTCTTGCTTCATCGCCCTATACTACACCTCAAATGTTGCCACTTTCAATCTAACGCCAAGGCTGAGTTGCGCGACTGTGAGAGCGTCAATCTCAAGCCGTTGGTTAGCCGTTCGTGGCTACGAGGTACTTATTGAAGCTACTTCGGCGGGGTGAATGCTTAGGTATTCCCGCACTTCGAGCTGCATGCGGTCGATCTCTGCGAGAAACCCCGAGACCGCACCGTGATAGTTTTCAGGGTTTGTTTCCACGCGCCGTAGATGGGCAACCTGCTCCTGAAACCGAGCAATGCGCTCGAGAGTCACCTTGAGTTCGTTATCGTTTGCAATCATGTCTGCTCCTCGACGATTTCGACGATTCCTCTGTAAGTTCCGTCGCGCTTGATTTGCCAGCCAGCAATAGCCTGCTCCTCGCCTCCGAGGGCTGCAAGACGGCGCAACCAGAACACGCTTGCGCCAAAATGTGCCTGCGCCGCCGCATGGTCGAAAAGAACTCGCGCCTCACCAGTCAGTTGTCCTATGTCGAACGTGTCCTCCATCAGCAGGAATACATCCACGTCAGCCGGCTCCGCTTTAACTTCAAATTATTGCTGTTTTGCTCTTGTTTGAGTAATCCAAACTCCAGAAACTGGAACTCCCGAAAGATGTATCTTCCCATTAATCTCACTTATCTCGATCAACGGTCTGTTTGGATTCCCGTATCTGAATTAGTATAACGCGTACGCTCAGGAGCGGCGCGTTTTTTGCCGTCGCCTCGAGCGCTTTGTTAGGCGACGTGCCGAAACCGCCGGTGCCGGCGCACCACGCAATAAACCCTCCGTGCTGAGATCCTCATCGAGATCTGGCCAATGAATTCCGTAACCAGCAGCACACACCCTCCAATTCGATCGGTCCTTCGGCGTCCCACTCAACAGTCTCGGATACCACACCAACGGTACAGAGATAGTTCGACCGTCCATCAAGTCGACCGTCAAACTGTCTTCCGAGACACGCACATCCCGGACTCGCTCGTCAGCGCTTAGTGCCAAAATGCCCATGCCATGCCTCCATCAGTTGCTTTTGATTCTCTTCAATCAATGCTCTGATCTTCGCCAGTTCTCTGGGTGAAAACCCGAAATTGCGCACGAGTGCCAACAGCTGAAGCCAGAATTTCGCCGACAAATCATCTCTGTCGACGTGTACGTGAGGAGGTTCGCTCGGCTCGTGGCTGAAGAAATACACGCGGTATGGACCACTCCTTAAAACGGTTGGCACGGCGGTAGCATACCACACGGCGGTGTGCCGCGCCTAACACGCTCCGGTTCAGCGGCGGCGCACAGCGCCGTCGGCTGCGACCGGTTGTTAGGTGGCGTTCCAAGCCCTTACCATCGCTGGGCCCATGCTGGCGCGGGGGTAGGGTTCGGGTCGGAAAGAGATAGGTCTTCTTCGAACAGTACCTCCGAGCGGTCTCCATCGAAATTCCAGACTTGGAGCTTGCCGCTCCGCGTGGCGGCCAGCAGGTGTCCGTCTCGATCCCAGTCCGCCCATTGAAGGTGATTCAACAGTTGCATTTCTCCATCCAGTTCCAGCCAGTAGCCGACACGCAGGCCGTCCACCGCCTGATCGACGCCGAACTCGCCTCCAGCCGATCCGCGGCTTTCCGCACACAGTAGGCGGTTGCCGCCGGGCTGGCGTTTCTGGATGCGGGCGTTGCGGCGCTCATCCCATGCGTCCCTCGGGTCGCGTTGAGGAGAGTCGCTGGCTTCCTCCCAGCCGCGACGCCGTTCGTTCGCAAACTGAAGCACAGAAATGGAGCGCAATCCGTAGGGGATCGGGAGTTTCGTATCCTCACGGTTCTCGCAGTCTTTATCCTCGGTGAAGTAGTAGCCGCGCGTCCAAGTGCCACATGTGCGGAAGGCGTGGAGCGCGGTGAGCCAGGGGAGCTTCGACAGGGCCACGTACGCCTCGCCGTGTTCCCAGGTGGCGCTGGGCTTGTGCGCAAAGTAGCAGAGGAAACGACCGTCGGGGGAGAGATCGGACCGTCGTGGAAAGATCCGTCCACCCAGCCACGCGCCTGGCTCGTAGCGTCTTTCTCCGAGATCCCAGCGGCCCACGTGGGACCAATTCGTCGGCCCGCGCCGGAACACCGCCACTATCGGCGCCTTTGTCGCTGGAATGCAGTAGATCCGTGGAGGAACTCTTCCCTTCATCGCTGCCACGCATTTACCGCCCAACACGGCGTTAAGCGGTGCCGAAAAGCGTCCGACTCAAACGTATTGTTAGAGCAACCGTTTACTTCGGAACGTCTTCTAACCGGGTACCCTGACCGGCTCTCAAGCTCTTGCGCGCCTGTTCAATGCGCTCCAGGAAACGCGGGTCGTTTTCTAGCTTGTAATCAAACCAGTCATCCTCTGATTCGAATCCGATCAAGACCCCCGCAGGCTTTCCGTGGCGAGTTATGACAATCTCCTGCTTCTCCGCCTCGCGCAGAAATCGGGAAAGATCATCTTTGATCTCAGATAACGGGACTGCTTTTATTCGGGTTTTCCGAACTGCTCCAGCCATATTGCAGCCTCCGGTCTGAGGACAATAGCCAAGACCTTCGATTTCCCTGTCCCACCTCATCCCAATCCTTCTCCGACAGCCACCTGACAAGCTCGGTAAACTCCTCTTCAGGAAGTCGCTCTGAGCCGCGGCGGGTGAACGAGCCCCTCGATTCAAACGACGAGCGCATACCCGCCGCCGGCTCCAGCGGCTTGTTCAACGCGCCGCACGCCCATCATCGTCCGCAGCACTTCTTGAACTTGCGCTCGCTGCCGCACGGGCACGGATGATTGCGACCGACATTCTGCTGTCGGCGTATCGGGGTGGCTCCTCCTTGCATGAGAGTCTCGAGGTCGGCGGTGTCCTCCGGCTGTTCCGGCTCAACGCCGACGATTACCTTCCAGCCGTTCCGTTCAGCGGCCGCCATTATCTCGTCCGCACGCTCCATCGACTGCACGCGAAGAACCGCTGGTCGTTGTGTCGTTCCCAACTTTTCCACCTGATCCTCCCTCGTTCACGGCCGCCCCGGTGCTACCGAACGTTTCGGGTGAGCCGCGCGGCAGTTATCGCGCCGGCTCCATCCGGGTGTTCTCCGATCAAACTTCACGCACTCACTGGGGTCAGGCTGAACACACGGGATAGACGTGCTGCGCTTTTCAGATCTCCACGACGTAGCGCAGCACGGACATCGTCCAGCTTATATGCATCGTCCAGCGACAAGTATGGAGACCAACCTTCGTCGGTCTCGATGAGTTCAACATCAACTTCGGCTACGTACTGTCCTTCGTGAACTAGTTTTGTATGACGCTTTTTTCTCATGCTTTTCTCCTCGTGAAATCTTCGGACCAGAAATCGGGATTAGGTCTGTAGGCGGTGACAACAACCGCCGGTGACGATAAATCTTTCGGAATTCCCCAAACGACGTGGATCGGCTGCTGGTTGAAATCTTTTTGCAGCACAAGCACACATGGCCCTTTGCCATATGTGGGATAGTCTTCAACCACGATCCCGTCGAAAACACCTGCCAGGACTTCCCCGACGAGAATGTTTTCGTCAGACATCTCACCGTAGCCGTGGTCCGATATCATTACTTCCGCGCGCTGAACGAGAGCACTAACCTTGTCGAAGGTTATACTCATGGCGGAAGTTTAACCTGAGTGCCATCGGTCCAGCAAGTGCAACAGCGAAGCGAGATTGACGTCTTTGTTGGGCGGAGAACGCTTTTGGGTGAGAGGCGCGGTTCGCCGCGTCCTTCTCGACCCGATGGTTAGCTGTTGTCGTTCGCTTCGACGATCGGCCGCAGCTGTTTCGCTAACTCTGGCACCTTGTTCGTGGCTACATCCCACACGATGACATAGTCGACACCGCCATAATCATGAATCAGACGGTCTCTCATGCCGGCGACCTTCTTCCATTCAATCTCGGACAGCTGTTCGCGTGTCTCCAGTGGAATCTTTTTGGCAGCTTCTCCAATGATCTCAAGACTCCGCACAAAAGCCCGCTTCTTCACCTCGTCGCGGACAAACGTGTCAAAGTTTGTCTGGCCTACTTGCGTCGCCAAAAACTCGGCCTTCGAAAGAATATCGCGGAGAAGCTCAAGCGTTGAGGACTGCATAGCGAACCGTCGGCAGGATAAGGCGTGCTTTGCTCTCGTTTAACGAACCGTCGGTTACGACATCGATTGGTCTACCGAAGACTTCCTGGAGCAGTTCATGAATGGCGAAAAAGTTATCATAGGTTTTCATTCCCTCGGCGAACTCCAGATAAACATCCACATCGCTCTCCGGGGTCTGCTCTCCTCTAGCGAAAGAGCCAAAAACGCCTATTTTCCGCGCGCCCAACGCTCGTAACTTAGCGGCATGGGTTTCAATTAACGTGACAGGATCCATATCGTGGTTAAGTCTAGCTTCCTCTCCGAGGCGGCGCAACGGGCGAAATAAGTCAACGTCACGGCTAACGTATCAGGCTGACCAGCCGAGGCCGGCGAGCGTAGCGAGCGGGCTGAAGATCTGAGTCAAGCCGATTGTTATGCCGTCAGGTCCCGGCGCGCACCATGCCCCACACCGAAGCCCTTCCCACTACAACGAGTCGTGGCCCTTTCAGCGCAGAATCTTTGCCGTCCACGCCTCCCAGTAACTCGACAACCTCGAAACCATTCGACGCCACGAAGTAGGCAAGCTCCTGCGGGAAGAAGAGTCGGAACTCTGACGGGTCCGCGTGAACGAGCTCGTTGCCGTCGAACCAAAGCATCTCGTCGAGAAGTAGTTGACGATGGGGGTCGATCCGGTGTCTGTGCTCCAGCCGGCCCTGAAACGACGCAGCCCACGCTATGCAACATCGCCTACGGACGCCGCACAAACGTAGGGCGTCCTTGCATGGACTACTTGCTCCCCACAAGCATCGAGATGGGGCCCACTAGATGCCCAACGCGGATCTTGCGGAAGCCCGCCTCTCGCATCCAGCCTGAGTAATCGCTAGCCGTCGCATTGAAACCGCCGGGTGTCTCAACGAGGATGTTCAGGCTCATTAGCAACGCCAGAGCATTCTTCCGTCGCTCGTCGTCGATCAGTTCTTCAAAGATGATGCAAGCGCCACCTTTGGGCAAAACCCTGTTAGCCTTCTGAATAAGCGCGCGCTTGTCATCGAGACTCTCGCCGTGCAGGATGTGGCCCATGATGAGCACGTCGGCTTCGGGCAGCAGGTCCTTAAGAAAACTGCCGGCTTGGAAACGCAGCCGGTCAGAAAGCCGGAACGAGCGCACGTATTCTTCAAAAATGGGCCCGCACACAGGAAGGTCGAAGCCAATACCGCTCAGGTGCTTGTGGGCAAGCGCGAGCTGGACCGGCAACGCGCCCTGTGCCGTCCCGACATCTGCGAAGGTTTTGTATCCTTTCCACGGGAACTTTTTTGCAATTGCCCGGCAAGCGCCCATACTGAGGCCCGTCATCGCTTGGAGAAAGTTCTTCAGGCGTGCGGGGTCGCGGTAGAGAACTTCATAAAAGTTGCCACCTGTTTTTGCCTCGCTCTGCGGTATCCCGGTGCGAAGCCCTTCGGTGAGCGAGCCCCAAAACGGATAGAGCCGAGAGTTGGCCATCTCAAGTATGCCGCCGACGTAGCTGGGTTTTGAGCGGTCGAGAAAAAGATCGGTTTCGGGCCTGTTCGCGTAACGTCCGCTCCGCCGCTCTAGCATGCCCAGCGCAACTAAAGCGTCGAAGAAATCACGGGCACCCCGAGGATGAAGGCCGAGGCGCTGGCGCAGCGTTTCGCTGTCGAGCGGCCCCTTGGCGAGTTCGGTGAACAACCCGAGTTCAATGGCGCTCAGCAGCGTTTTCGAGCCCCAGAAGCCCAGGCCCAGTTGCAGAATGCCGTCGGGCGTTGGGGGAGCGGTCGGTCGTGTTTTTTTCGCTCTAACCGTTGTCGTAACAGTAGCCATAGCGTTTGCCTCCAGCTTCGAATTTCACGACCGCCTCCAAACAGACGGACTGTTCATTAACCATATGGATGCGAAAGCAACCCAACGCTATGCCGATGAGCCGTTAGTAACGCCGCTTGCGGAACGTCCCCTCGAAGTGCTTGTTGGGCAGTTTCGAAACGCAACAACGAAAACATAATGTCAATCTTTAGCCCTGCTAACGCTTGCCTTACTTCCTCGGCAGCGGCGTGGTACCGGCGTATTGGTGGCATCGCGAACAGTTCGCGAAGTCGAAGAACAGAGAGTTTCACAACCGCCGAACCCGAACCTTGGGTGGTCACTCTGAGGACTTGAGCGCCATCCGGTGCCGTTTCTTGGTTGATCCAGTACGGCCCGACAGTCTGTTCTCCAATGGCTTCACGAACTACCGTCGCAAGGTGCTCTCCGTCCAAACTATCAACACAAAGAGCCGGCCTTCAATGACCTTCAGACGGTCACTGTCTTCAAGTATCCAGAGATTCTTGAACTCCTGCTCGGGAACAACCAAACGACCCTGTTCGCTCCCGCTTGACTGGAATTCATATACGGTTTCATGCTGAAGATTCTCTTGTCTCGTGAGGCTCCACCCTTTAGCCCTTGCGCTCGACTCAATCAAAGGGTCAAGGCCTTTATAATGAAATAAGGCAACTCCATCGCGCGCAGCAGTGTTTCGACATGTTTCTTGTTCCGCTGCGAATCGGTCTCCGCGCGAGCAGTCACGATCAGCGACGTGATTAGCGAACACCCGATGATTCCGACGAGGAAGGCGTGCCACTTAGTAAAGGCGTCGTCAATCAGGATGGCACCAATTCCCGCAAGTCCGGTAAGAACCTGAGTGATATACACCGGTTCCATCCATCGCGTCAGCTTCTTCATTCCCGACTCCTGACGTTACCTGCCCAACGTCGGCGTCAGCGGCGCGCTCGCCGCGTCCGCTGGAGTGCGGTATTAGACCGACGAGTTATGCCGTAGGGAGCGAGTTCCTCTCGGACTACCTGGCGCACGACATCGAGAGTCGAACGGCAATGGACATACTCAAGCAAGGCCTCGTTGATAAGGGTCTGGTAGTTTCCTCCCCCTGCGGTGTCCACAAGACTCCGAAAATACTCCAGGACGGCATTGTCCAGCCGGATGGATATCTTCGTCTTTCCCGGCTCAGGCTTAACGATGGCGCCGCGCTTCGCACGCGAGAAGTCGATATCGCGGTATTTATCAGCTACGACCTTCTTCATAGCGTATCCTCTGGCGGTTGTTCGCCTTCCAAGCTGAAATCACTCTGATGATATCCGGTTCGCGGTACGTGTAGACCACGACAAGCAGGTTTCCAAAATTGCTGAGGCCTAGAGTTACAAAGCGTGGCTCTTCCCACTGTGTCAGGATCTTCACGGGTCAGAGCGAATTCGTCTTCTAGAACGGTGACCGCTTCCGCGAAACTGACCCGGTGAGTGCGTAGGTTCGCTGCCGCTTTGGCCGGGTCCCATTCGAACCGCCCGCTCATAGAGTATAGACGATTGTCCTCCGGCGCAAGTTCGCTGGTCTAACGTTCCGGATCACGTGCGGCTTCAAGCCGTCGCGTGCATCCGGCTGGTTCGGCAAGCCCTTACCATAATGCCATTCAGTCAGGAGTCCAGTCTGCAGGTGCGAAATGACACCTCTCATCACTGTTTGACAACGGTTAACGGTGTGCCAATGGCACCGGCATAAAAGACGACAATTTCCGCGGGAACCGTTCCTTGATTAATCCCATAGTGTAACGTGTTAACCACCTCGACGATGGGATCTCCCGCTTTTAGATGCAGCGTCTTTCCGGTCACCACCGTAAGTTGCCCGCTCATCAGCAAGCCGGCATTTATCACCGGATGACTGTGAGTGTCGAGCCGGGCTCCGGCAGGTATGCTGATCTGTAGAATCGTGATCTCGGGCTGTCCTTGCGGATACGCAAGCAATGACTCGCCATCCCAGCTCTTGGTGGTCTTAACGAGTTCCTTGACAACTATAGAGGCCGCCTGTGAGCCGTCGTTCGCCTCCTGCCCGGTTCGAACCATCGCGCAGCCAGGATGAAGGAGAAGAATGACGTAAAGCGCTGCGAAGATTCGAAGGGTCTCTTTTATCATTGCGCTGTCTTCCCTCAGATGGTGCTTATCAATGTTATAATGCGCCGGCATTGCACTTTCCGGAGTACGCCAAAAACGCAGTGTGGAACTCCAGCGCATATCGACGATGGGTTGCAATCATTTCGCGCGTCTAACTCAATTCGGGCTTGAGCCTATTTCGCCTGAGAGACTAGAGTCAAGCGCTCTGTTATCGCCGTAGGATTGAACTGTACGCCGCTTCAGTTTAATTCAGCTTGTCCGTACCATCTAAAGAAGATGTCGGGATAGGCTATTCGATTCGGAATACTGGATGTCGTGACGCTTCGGCAGTGAAATCGCGCAAACTCGACTGCGGCGTTACGTCGAAGAACGGTCGTACCACAGGCACTTGAGCAAGATATTCTCTCAGCACCGGGGCGGCGGCCTCAGCAGAGAGCTCCAAAATCTTTACGGTCTCCAATCTTCGACCGCGCGTTAGCGTTACCTGCCCGGCTGCACGAGCGTTTCGCACCCAGCCCACTTCGCCGTACGGAGCCACGAGCCAGCGTTCCGCATCTTTTTCCACCAGTGTCACGGGCGTTGAGTAGGGCTGACCGGTCTTTCTACCTCGCACCGTCAAAAGATAGGTATGCGGAGGACTCATGCCGAGTCGCAGTAAGGCACGAATCATCCAATTCACCACTCGGCGCCACAATCCTAAACGGTACTCCCAAGCCATTGTGATTCCTGGAGGAACTCGCCAAAGATTCGGGAAGGCTATACGGCCGGAGACATATCACATCGCACTGGGCTGTCAATTTCTATTTCATCCAGGACTAGGTTCTACGACGCTTCAAGCCATGGGCCTTGGCTGAGAGAGCCGGCATCCAGGCACGCATCAGCAAGCGTTCTTTTCGGAGTGCGACGCACTTTAGTTGCCCATGCGCCTGGTCGGAGCGACGCGCGGCATCGTCACGGCAGCCGACCTTGCCGGGATGAAACGACGTCTTTGCTGGTCAATACCAGCCGCGCTCTGCTGATCGAACCCGGCGCATTGATAAGCGCCTTGAAAGCCTGACGCCCAGGTATGGCGACCGTCGATGTCTACGAAGAGGAGCCGGTGCTGGATCCCCATTATCCGTCGTTCGCGACGGACAACGTCGTATGCACGCCGCACATCGGGCACGTCACACGCGATGAGTACGAAATTCGATTTGCGGACATATTCGATAGATCGTCTCCTATGCGTCAGGAAACCCTATCAATGTCGTAAACCCCCAAGTGCTGGAGTTCGCCAACCTCCGACGTTAGGA
>JBOHVS010000245.1:0-6130 GCA_050735975.1 Binatia bacterium
CGGCGAGCATCATCACTTATCCTTTCAACCCACTGGACGCGTTAGGCTGGCACGGCACCCTCGCTCCGGTGCGCCTCAACTGGCGCGACCTGCGGCCGCTCATGAGCCATCGCTATCACCTCCCGCCCTCCGCTCATACAACCTTCATGTCGTCGCGTTTCGTCGTGAGCACTTTCTGTCCGCGGCCGTTGGAAACCGATCCGGGAGCGCTAAAGCTCCCGTTCTTCCATAACAATGACGACTACGACGAAGTGATTTTTTACCACCGCGGGCAGTTTCTATCGCGGGACAACATCCGTCCCGGAATGACGACCTTGCACCCCAGCGGCTTTACTCACGGCCCGCATCCCAAAGCGTTTCGAGCCGCGGCGACCGGCACGCGGAGCGAAACCGATGAAGTCGCCGTCATGTTGGACGCCCGCGATCCACTTGATGTGGCTCCATCGCTGAAAGACGCCGAATGGCCCGAGTACGTCAACTCCTGGCAAGAGCGCGCGCGGTGAAATTGGCAACTTTGAAAGCGGGAGGACGCGACGGCACCCTGGTTGTAGCCGACCGCAGACTGGAGCGGGCGGTAGCGGTACCGGAGATCGCGCGTACTTTACAAGCGGCTCTGGACGGCTGGAGCGAAATGGCGCCCCGGCTGCAGTCGGTCTATCAAGCCCTGAACAAAAGAGAAGTGCCCGATGCGTCCCCGGTGAATTTTGACGAGTTCGCCGCGCCGCTGCCACGAGCTTATCAATGGCTCGATGGCAGCGCGTATCTTCCCCACGTGGAGCTGGCGCGCAGGGCGCGTGGGGCCGAGCTGCCGCCGGAGTTCAGGAGCGACCCGTTGATGTATCAGGGATGTTCCGACGTCCTTCTCGGCCCGCGCGATTCTATCGTTGTGGAAAATGAACAATGGGGCATCGATTTTGAAGCGGAACTCGCCGTGATCACGGATGACGTGCCGGTCGGCGTGCTCGCATCTGAAGCGGCGGCGCATATAAAACTGCTGACCCTCGTCAACGATATTTCCTTGCGCCGGTTGATGCCGGCGGAGTTGGCCAAAGGCTTCGGCTTTGTTCACAGTAAGCCGCCAAGCAGCTTCGCTCCGGTGGCGGTTACGCCGGACGAACTGGGCGGCGCCTGGGATGGAGCGAAAATCCACCTGCCGCTCATCACCCATATGAACGGCGATCTCGTCGGGCGACCGGACGCCGGAACCGATATGCATTTTGATTTTCCCGCCTTGATCCGTCACGCCGCCAAGACGCGGCCGCTTGGCGCCGGAACGATCATTGGCTCGGGAACGATATCGAACAGTGACCGTTCTCACGGCTCCTCCTGTCTCGTGGAAAGGCAGATGTTGGAAATCATCGAGGGCGGCACGGCGACGACGCCATACATGCGCTACCGCGATCGGGTGCGGATCGAGATGTTGGACGAAAAAGGACTCTCGATATTCGGGGCCATAGACCAAATCGTGCAGCCCCGTCCGACGCCGAAAGGGGTAGGGTGAACGGAATTATGCGGGAGAACCACATATATTAAGGATACCGCCCGTGCGGCCGAAAAACTCCACGCCAAAACAGATGATTGAAATTTCGGGCGCGCAACTGACGGTGGAGCAAGTTGCTGCGGTGGCCCGGCAGAAGCTCCGCGTCGGATTGAGCCGCGCTCCTGCGGTTAGAAACAGGATACTCGCCTCGCGCAAACTCTTAATAGAAAAACTGCGGCGCGGAGAGATCATTTACGGCGTCAACACCGGACTCGGCGGTAACGTGCGGTTCATCCTGCCTGCCAAAGATCTCGCGGCGCACCAGCAAAATATCTTTCGTTTTCTGATCTGCGGCAGCGGCGATCCCCTGCCCGAGGATGCTGTGCGCGCGGCCATGCTTCTAAGAGCCAACGCTCTGGCCAAAGGATACTCGGCTGTCCGGATCGAAGTGATCGAGGGGCTTCTGAATCTCCTGAATAGCGGCCTTACGCCCATCGTCCCTACGTTCGGTTCCGTCGGCGCGAGCGGCGATCTCATCCCTTCGGCCTACATCGGCCGTGTCTTGCTCGGTGAAGGGGAGGTTTTTTTTAAAGGCGAGAAGTTTCCGGCTCGCGTGGCTCTCGAAAAAGCGCGTTTGCAACCGCTGACTCTGGAAGCCAAGGAAGGACTTGCCCTGATCAACGGCACGACCGTCATGACCGGAAGCGCCGCGCTGCAACTTCACGATGGCGCCTATCTCGCTCGCTTGGTTCTCGCGGCTTGCGCCCTCGCGCTCGAGGCGATGAAAAGCACCGATGATCCGCTGCGCGAAGCGGTGCAAGCGATGAAGAATCATCCGGGGCAACTCGAAGCCGCGGCCCTTTGTCGAAAGCTCATCGAGGGTAGCCGCTACGTGCGGAACCTGGACGAGATCCGTGAAACCATCGAACAGACTTACGAGCAAACGGACAGGGCGATCAGCCGCTCCGACGAGGCTATTCAAACCCCCTACTCGCTCCGCTGCATCCCGCAAGGGCTAGGTCCGGTAATGGAAGCGGTGCAAGCACACCAGGTTGTCATCGAAAGAGAGATTAACTCCGCTAACGACAACCCGCTCATCGATGGCGCCGAAGGGCGGGTGTACCACACGGGAAATTTTTACGGCGGCCACGTCGCGCGCGCCCTCGACAGCTGGAAGATCGATTTGGCGACCCTCGGGAACTGGCTGCATGCCTTGGTCGCAATGATCGTCGATGAGCGTTTCAACAACGGGCTGCCTGCCAACCTAGCCCCTAATCCAGGGCTCTTCTCAGGCCTGAAAGGAATGCAGCTCTGTCTGACCAGCTTGGTTTGCGCCCTGCGGCAACTGGCCAATCCGAGTATGATCCACACTCTACCCACCGAGCAATATAATCAGGACATCGTGAGTCTGGGAATGCACTCGGCATTGACCGCCATGCAAATGACCGCGCTTCTGCGCGATGCAGTAGCCATCGCGCTGATCGCGCTCTGCCAGGCTGTGGATTTGCGCGGCGGGAGCGAAGGACTTGGGCAAGGGTGCCGCGCGGTTTACCGGCGGGTTCGAAGCGACGTTCGGTTCCTCGACGAAGATCGGCCTTTGGACCGCGATATCAAAAAAGTGGCAGCATTGATCATGCAGAGATCCATTCCGCTTCCCGAGTTATAAGGGAAAAGAATTTGTCCGAAAACGGCACCCTCACCCTTACCCGTCGAGGGAGAGGGAATAAATTCTGGCAGGGACTCTTTCTAAGAACGAACAGGATTCGTTCACCATGCAGAAAATCGACAACGCGATCCACCAGACGGAGAATTTATGAACATTTTTGATTCTCTCGAGCGCGCCACAGGCCAATTTCCTGATCGAGACATTCTGATCTTCAAGGGGAAAAACACAACCTACCGGGAGCTCTACGAGCGGGCCTGCCATTTGAGCGCGGTTTTGAGGGGACGATGGAACCTACAACCGGGCAGCCGGGTCGCAATCTTTCTGCCCAACATTCCGGAGTTCATACTCTGCTATTACGCCGTCCAAAGAATCGGGGCGATCGCGGTGTCTCTCAACGTGATGCTCAAGCGTGACGAGGTGGCCTTCATTCTCCGGGACTGCGGCGCGCAATTGCTGATCACGGTGCCGCAGCTTCTGGAGCAGGTTCCGGAGGGCATCTCGACGGTAGAAGCGGTCGTCACTATCGGCGCAGCAAATCGCCCCGGCTGCGATGAGCTCTCCGAACTGCTAAGGGAATCTCCCGCCGCTGAAGTTCCTGAAGTGAGCCTCCATCAAGACGATGGAGCCGCCATCCTTTACACTTCCGGCACCACCGGCCAACCGAAGGGCGTGCTGCTGACTCACGGCAATCTTCTTTCTAACGCGGTGGCGACGAATCACCACACCAAGATGACCGCCGACGACCGGCTCCTTTGCTATCTGCCTCTCTTTCACTGCTTTGGGCAAAACTTCATCATGAACGCAGCAGTGAATGCCGGAGCGACCTTGATCCTGCATGAGAGATTCGTTCCAAACGAGATCCTCGAATCCGCGCTGGCCCATCGGGCTTCGATTTTCTTAGGTGTTCCCGCGGTCTATCTACGCTTCCTTTCGCAACCCGGCATTGAGCGGTATTTGCAAACCGTCCGATACTATTTCTCCGCCGCCGCGCCTTTACCCGCGGAAGTAGTGCGCAGATGGCGAACCCGCTTCGGACACATCATCTACGAAGGTTATGGTCTAACCGAAACCTCGCCTTTCGCCACGTACAACCACGATTTCGACTACCGCGAGGGAAGCGTCGGCACGCCGATCAGAGACGTCGAGATTAAAATCATCGATGAGAACGGCGCAAAGCTGTCGCCGGGAGAGCTCGGAGAGGTCGCGATCAAGGGACCGAACGTCATGAAGGGATACTTTAACCGGCCGAAGGACACGGAGCAGGCGCTCCGCGATGGTTGGTTCCTGACCGGTGACATAGGCAAGCTGGACGAAGCCGGATTTCTTTACCTCGTAGATCGCGCGAAAGACATGGTCAATGTCTCCGGGTTTAAAGTTTGGCCTCGCGAGGTCGAAGAGGTCTTGTCGAAACTTGACGGATTGTCCGAAGCGGCTGTCATCGGCATCCCTGACCCGATTTCAGGAGAGGCGGTCAAGGCTTTCGCCGTGATCAAGGAAGGCGCGCGCCTCACGGAACAGGAGGTGATCGACTATTGCCGAGATCGGATGGCGGTCTATAAAGCGCCGCGCTGCGTTGAGTTCATCGACGCTTTGCCGCGCAATCCGTCAGGTAAGGTGCTGAAGCGGGAGCTAAGGGCAAGAGAGGGGGGAAAGGGTTCGTAGCGTGGGTTGAGCAAAGCGATAACCGGGAAAACGAGTTCAAGCCGTTTCAACCGTTCAAATCGTTCAAACCGTCTGATCGCTTTACGGTTGAACCTGCTGGAACTGCCTGAACGGTTTGAACAGTTGCAAACACGAGACTCGGAACTCTAAACTCGAAACTTCGCAGTTATGAGCGAGCGCGTCGCAATCGTCGGCGTCGGAATGACGTCGGCCAGACCGGCCACGGAGCATCTCTCCTTCAAGGAGATGATGTTCGAGGCGGCGCAGGAGGCTTATGCCGATGCCGGCATCGAGGCTCATCAAATCGAGTCTTTTGTAACCTGCGCGGAAGATATCACCGAAGGCATCTCCATTTTCGACGAATACACGCCCGACCAGCTCGGCGGCGCGCAGAAACCCATGCATACCCTCACCCAAGATGGGCTTTACGGCATAGCCGACGCAGCTATGCAGATTCGCTCCGGCCTGTTCGGCCTTGTGGCCGTCGAGGCGCACAGCAAAAGCTCGAACCTGAAAGATTTTAATTGGCTTCTCGACTACGCCCTGGATCCCCTGTATTCCCGCCCGCTCGCTTTTAACCCGCACGCCATCGCCGGATTGGAAATGAATATCTTTCTCCGGCACACCGGCATCGCCCAAGAGCACTGCGCGCAGGTGGTCGCAAAGAATCGAACCAATGCGTTGAAGAATGTTGCGGCGGCTTATCCGATGAACCTTCGCCCTGATGATATCGCCGCATCGCCGTACCTATTCTATCCCTTACGCGAGGCGGAGATGGCCAAAGGCGCGGACGGTTGCGTTGTGATGGTGTTGGCCGGCGAAAGCAAAGCTCGTCAAACAGGCTCCCGGTCCATCTGGGTGCGCGGCTTGGGCTTTTCGACCGACAGTTCTACACTGGAATCGCGCGATTGGATCAGTGCCGAATACATTCGCTCAGCCGCGTCAATGGCCTATCGTCAAGCCGGAATACGCAATCCGAGAAGCGAGATCGATATCTTTGAAGTCGACGATACCTACGCCTACAAAGAGCTGCAACATCTCATAGCTCTGGGACTCTATCCGAAAGCCGCCGCGGCAGCCAACGCCGTCGAGAGCGGCGAAACCGCGGTGGAAGGCAAGATGCCGGTAAACGTTTCCGGCGGAAGCTTGGGAGTGGGATACACACTGGAGGCGAGCGGCCTTTATCGGCTCGCCGAGATCGTCTTTCAGTTGCGCGGCGAGGCTGGGCCGCGTCAACTTGCAAATCCAAAAATGGGCTTGGCGCAATCCTGGCGCGGTGTGCCGACCACCAGCGGCGCGGTTGTAATCCTGGGCGTGGAGTA
>JBOHVS010000246.1:0-5707 GCA_050735975.1 Binatia bacterium
GTGGTGGACAAAGACAGTTATTTATTGGAACTGAGCCGCTACGTTCATTTAAATCCGATACGGATCAAATCGAAACTGCAGCGGCCGGAGAGGGAGCGGACTGGAGAAATCCTTCGGTACCGGTGGAGCAGCCTTCCCGGGTATATCGACGGAAAAAGACAGGACTCCTGGATTACGTACGATACGGTGCTCGGCTACGTCGGCGGATCGCGGCAGAAATACGGGGAATTCGTTCAAGACGGAATTCGCCAAGGTTTCGCCACCCCATGGGAAGATCTGCTAGCTCAAATGGTTCTGGGGGATCGGGATTTCGTCGAAAGGTTAAGAGGAATGAAGAATGCGGTGATCAAGGGCAACGCTAAAGATCAACCGCCGTATCGAATGATTCAAAGCGTCGATGCCGACGCACTAATCAAGCAAGCGGCGGATTATTTCCGGCTAGGTGAAGCAGAGCTAACCAGGAAACGGGGGCGGCATCGGCAAGAACGAGCTCTAGTGATGGAGCTATTGCATCGATCCAGCGGGCTTAAGCAGCGGATGATCGGTGAGAGGTTTGGAGGTTTGGACGAGGGGTTAGTGAGCCGCGACCGCAGAGCCATCCGGGAAAAGATCGAGACTGAACCGAAGGTCCGAAAGTGGTTTCACGATCTCGTGAAGCTAAGTACCTAAGTCAAGAGTTGACCCACGCCGGCTCACACCGGCTTTTAATCAAGTGATAGGCTGCTCCGTTGTGACCAAGCATGACCCCGTCGAAGCCGTCATGGTCGTGAAACTCATACAGCACTTCAAAACCAAGCCCATCTCGGTAGAATTTCAAAACCTGGGTCAGATTGTCCGTGGAACGTGCCACTCGCAAATGAGCTTTCGCCAAACTTACTACCGCCTCGTCCATTTACATACCTGAAGGATCAAACCCCTCTCCTGACTATCGTCACTCGTGTCGCGAGGGACCAGCTCGTGTGGGTATCTATCTCCCTCAAAGGGTGCCCGCCAGCTTGGCGATCGCCTGCGAGGCGCCCTTGTCGATCGGTTCCCCGTGGCCGAAGACGGCGCGCTGGAACTTGAGTTTGGCCAGCTTCTTCACACTCTGGTGGGCCTGGGCCATGTCGGCGGTGTACTGGGGATTGGGACCGGCGAGCTTGTTGCCGGTGTTGTTCATGGCGTCGCCCAGGATGAGCAGCGACCCGGCCGGATCGAACACGCATACGTGACCCGGTGTGTGACCGGGCGTCGCGATCACGCGGAGGCCGAAAACTTCGTCGTTGTCACCGACCGCCTTGAGCGGGCGCGGCGACTTGATCTGCGGGATGTCCGCGGCGCCGGCGTACGCCGTCGCCTTGGCGGCCGCCGCCAGTACCTCGCCGACACTGCCAATGTGATCGGGATGATAGTGAGTCAGGATCACGTGGTGAACCGCATCCCAACTGAGCCCTGCGGTGCGAACGACGTCCGCGATCTTTGACGCATTGTTGGGCGTGCCCGTATCGACCACCGCCGCCGCCTTGCCCCGGATCAGGACGTAGGCGTTGACGAAGCCCAAGTTGACCCGAAGGGCTTCGGCTGGCCCCAGGTTCTGAGCGTGGGCGACCCCGATCGCGAGGTCGCGGCTTCCGATAGCGACACCCCAGGCCCTGCGCCCGAGGCCGAAATTGAGCTCGCTCCATACCGCGAAACTACTGCACACGACCCGGGCCAACCACGTCCGGCGACTTATTTGCTGACCTTTCCGCATTGAGCACCTCCAATCTTCAAGACAGGGCGTACTCCCTCGCTGTCCAGGGAGATCAGGCTGCCCGTTTCTCTGGGTCAGCCAATCCGCGCAAGGCCAGGCTTCCGTCGCGAGGATATCAGAATAACTGAGATTAGGGCGACAACCAGCACGGGCATGACGTATTCTATAAAGGCATGTGTCAAACCACCCGCCAAACCTTTTTCTTGAAACGCGCCGATAGCCACGCGCCACGAGACGCTGTAATAAAAGAAAAACGCAGACAGAAATGAGAGATCTTCCGCGATCGCCGTCATGCGGACGATTCGAATCACATAAAGCAATAAATAAACAGATGAAGCCAGTAAAACAGTGAAACGCCAATAGGTGAAATTAAAGACCACAGCCAAGCAAGCGACCAAGCCGAAGAACCCGGCAATGAGCACTGAGGTAAGAACATCAGGATAGTAAAGCGCGGCGTACAGCGAGTAAAGCGACCATAGGACAAGCGCAAACACCCCCTGCACTCTTGCGAGCGGATGGTTTCGGTAGTGTTCGGACATACGTTCTAACGCTGCCTTTAAGCCGCGCCTCCACAAGGTAGCACGAAGGAGATGTTAGCGGGCTCAGAAATAACAATCAATAAATCTGAAGTAGGAACCGGCGTTCACTGCCTGAATTGACTTGATGCCGATCAAGTAGTTAGCTTCTTTAAGGTTCCGTAGAGCCTAATTCGATGGCAATACCGTCCAATCGATTCCTGAAGTCAACGATGGGTTTGATGCTCCCAATCTGAAAGCCCCAGCCAATATGGAGGCCAAAATGTCGCTGATCATGACGAAACAGGAGCGCGAGGCGTTTTTGGCCGATGTTCACGTCGGCATCATTAGCATTTCCGACGAAGGCCGAGGACCGCTCACGGTACCGATCTGGTATGCCTATGATCCGGGAGGAGATCTGCGAATCATGACCGGCAGGGAGTCGCGGAAGGGACGATTGCTCGCGCGGGCCGGCAGATTTAGTCTATGTGCGCAGACGGAAAGTCCGCCGTATAAGTACGTCAGCGTGGAGGGCGCCATCATTTCTACTGAAGCGGCGGATATCGAGCGCGATCTGCGCCCGCTCGCGCATCGTTATCTCGGAAAAGAAATGGGCGACCGCTATGTGGAGGAGACGCGAAACTTACCTACGCATGCCGACAACGTACTCATCCGCATGCGTCCGGAACGATGGCTGACCACCGACTATTCTAAAGAATATGGCACCCTGTAATCAGCAGCAGCATCGAAGTTGGCGCCAATGCGCACGAGCGCCGTTCAGGCGGACTTAGCGACGGTTTGCCCGTCATCGGCACGGGGTACGCTTTGTCTTTGGCCTGTCAATTGAGTGGAAGCTGTAAAGGCCTGACGCCAACGCTGAGCGTCGGCCTGAGTCAGTGATGAAGGATGACACAGCCGAGGTTCTGTCGATCGAGGGACGCGAAGTCCGGGTGACCCACCCAGGCAAGCCGTATTTCTCCAAGCAGACGAAGCTCTCCAAACTCGATCTCGTGCGCTACTATCTGTCGGTCGCGCCGGGCGCTCTCGCTGGAATCCGGGATCGTCCGCTGGTTCTCAAGCGCTTCGTCGACGGTGCCGAAGGCCAGCCGTTCTATCAGAAACGCGCGCCCGCCAGTCGGCCCTCGTGGCTGCGAACCGTTACGCTGTCATTCCCATCAGGCCGCAAAGCGGAGGAGGTCGTCGTCGATGACGCGGCGGGGCTCGCGTGGGTCGTGAACATGGGCTGCATCGAGCTCCATCCACACCCCGTGCGCTCCGGCGATCTCGAGCACCCGGACGAGCTGCGCGTCGATCTCGATCCAAATCCTGGCGTCGGCTGGGAGGACGTGCGCCGCGTTGCTCTCGAGGTGAAATCGTTTCTCGAGGAGATGGGGCTTCGTGGCTGGCCCAAAACGAGCGGTTCACGGGGAATGCACGTGAATGTGCGGATCGCACAGCACTGGACATTCGTCCAGGTCCGCCGCGCCGCACTAGCGTTATCGCGCGCGGTCGAGCGGCGTGCACCGGCCCTGGCCAGCTCGAAGTGGTGGAAGGAGGAGCGTCATGGCGTGTTCCTCGACTACAACCAGAACGCGAAGGACCGCACGACCTGCTCCGCCTATTCCGTGCGCCCGCTTCCCGACGCTCGCGTGTCCACGCCACTTCACTGGCATGAGGTCCCCGACTGCGACCCGGCCGATTTCACCGTGCTCACGGTTCCCAAGCGCTTCGCGGAGTTCGGTGATCCGCACGCTGGCATCGACGCCGCGCCGGGTTCGCTCGAAAAGCTGCTAGAGCTCGCGGCGGAAGACGAGGCGGCAGGTCTCGGCGACGCACCCTGGCCTCCACACTTTCGTAAGATGGAGGGCGAAGCACCGCGCGTGGCCCCTTCGCGCGCCCGCTCCGCGGTGAAGAAGCCCACCGCGAAGAAGCCACGGACCAGGGCGCCACTTCTGGTGGTCGCGAACTCTCCGGACCGAGAAGCGGCCCTCGCCGGTCTGGCAAGATGGAAGAGTAAACATCCCGAAGTGGCCACGCTTCTCGCCGTCGACGACGTGCTGATCGACTCCATGCGCGGCAGGTCGTCCACCTGGACCCGCATCCGAGTGAACCTCCGAAATGTGCCGGAAGGGTTGCGCCCGCCGCAAGAAACCCCCGACCCAGACGAGGATCCAACGCGTGAATGGCGTCACCGGCGCGCTTCGAAGCAGCATCAGAGCTGAAGTCATTCTCAAATCCCCCTTTGTCCCCCTTTCCAAAGGGGGAAATTTTCTCTGCGCGTATCGAACCCCCTCTTTGAAAAAGAGGGGAAAGGGGAGATTTTTAAGCGGAATGATGCAGATACTATTTAACAAACTTCAGAAACACCACACTAGCGACCGCCGGCGAAAATCACCGCCAGCTCTTGTGGTGGAACGATTTCGAGCTGGGCATACGTGCAGTCGCTCGGCTTCTTATCCGTGCGCCACCTGCGAAACTGCGCCGTGTGACGGAAGCGGTTGCCCTGCATGTGGTCGTAAGCGACTTCGACGACCAGTTCGGGACGGAGCGGCTCCCAAGACAAGTCCTTGCCCCCGCTCCAGCGGCTCTGGGCGCCGGGCATGCGATGCTCGGCACCACCGCCCGTTAATGCGTGCTCGGCCCAATCTTTCCAAGGGTGCTTGGCCAGCGCGTTCTTGCGGTATGGAGCGAGAAACTCTATCAGCTCGCGTCGCTTCTTGTCCGTGAAGCTCGCGCAGACGCCGACATGCTGCAGCGCGCCGGAGTGGTCGAAAAGGCCGAGCAGGAGTGAGCCGACAGCCGTGCGCTCACCTTTTTTGTGCCAGCGAAAGCCGGCAACGACACAATCGCACTCGCGCTCGTGCTTGACCTTGAGCATCACGCGCTTATTGGGCTCGTAGGTTCCCAAAACCGGCTTGGCGACGACGCCGTCGAGACCCGCCCCCTCGAAGCGACGAAACCAATCCGCCGCTATGCTTGATTCGCTGGTTGCGGGTGTCAGGTGTATTGGCGGCGCTGCAGATAAAAGCAGCGATTCCAGCATTCGTCGGCGATCCTGGAACGCCATGCCGCGGAGATCTCGGTCCCCCTCCGCGAGGAGGTCGAAGAACACGATCGATGCCGGGATTTCTTGTGAGAGAAGCTTCACCCGCGACGCGGCGGGATGAATGCGGAGCTGGAGGGCGTCGAAATCGAGCGCGACATTGTTTGCGACGACGATTTCGCCGTCAAGCGCGCAGCGGACGGGCAACTGTGACCGGAGCGGCTCGAGCAGTTCCGGAAAGTAGCGGTTGAGCGATTTTTCGTCGCGACTCTGGAGCAGGATCTCGTCGCCGTCGCGAAACACCAGGGCACGAAACCCATCCCATTTCGGTTCGAAGATCCATCTTCCGCCTAGCGGTAATTCGCCGACCCGCTTGGCGAGCATCGGCAGAACCGGCGGGTTCACGGGAAGATGCAT
>JBOHVS010000247.1:0-8185 GCA_050735975.1 Binatia bacterium
AAATCAGCTCCGTGCCTTTGTAATCGATGCGCTCCGGGACTTCTTCCACGAGCTTGCGCGGCACAAACGGCTCGGGCTTATCCAGAGCGGAACGATGCGCGGTTTCGTTTTCCGTCAGGCCTTCGGCGATCTTGCCGCGCATCATGTGCAGGGTGTCGCCGAAACCCCGGGTGATGATCAAGCCGGTTTTGGCACCGGTGCGAGTGATCAGCGTGTTATCGCCGATGGTGCAGGCGTGAAAAAACAGGCGGGTCGCGCACAACACCTCGTCGGCGCCTTTGAGACCGAGATTTCTAGCCGCATCACCCGCTGAGTTCAGCGCCCCTTCGGAAAAATCGGCTGGCGTCGAAAGCGACTTGCCGACGGTCACGGTACCCTCTTCGTCCAGCACTACGCAATCTGTAAACGTTCCACCGATATCTACACCAACCACATAGTTCATGATCTTTTCACCCCGTTGTCTTCATGGAAGCATGCGCTAACAAGCGTAACGTCCGCGGCAATGAATACCGGTTTAACTTTGCACCTTCGCGAAAAGTTCAAATCGGCGCCTTAGAGATTGCACATTTGCGGGGATTATCGCAACTCATGAATTGACGCATGGTTTGTCCCCGAACCTTCCGGGAAACGCTTGTTGGATTCCAGTCGCGGGTATATTACTAAGGAGTTCATTGGTAAGTAGACATCGAGCAACCGAGGGGCGAGGCCTTGAGAGCGCGGGCACAGGAGCGTGGAGGTCGCGTTCAGGCCCCGACCTCGGTATCACCACCCTTGGAGCGGACGGGGCGGTGGCCTACAAGGCACAGACCTATTGACCGCGCTCGAAAGGGATCGGCCCGAGAGTTGCGGCGCTTTTAGGAGGATGTCCCGTTGTCAAGATACTTATGAACTCCTTAGTAATCCCTGAACGACTTAATAGGAAGAAATTGCTTCCGCTCGACAGGGAGTATCGGCCGGAAAGCGAGGAGATGCCGCCCCTATTGATTTTAGGTGTGGCAGTAGTGTGGATGTATTTGGAGCGCGTTGCGTGTACGTACGGCCCCTGGACAGCAGGGTACGGCGGTGGGGCTATCGGCGTACAAACATCAACAATCTGGAGATGCGACCTACTTGTTAAGAATAGCACAGGCTTGTCGTTTCTTTTCCAACGCCTCCCGTCCATGTTGCGCCAGCTCGCCGATGAGCTGGCCCATCTTGGGATGCTCAGGTTCGAAATCGGCGCGAAGCCCGACTCTGGCGAGCGCTTCGCTGCAAACCGGCCCGATGGAAGCCACCAGCACTCGCGCAAATGCAGCGCGCAGATCGCTTTCCACGTGATCTTGCCGGGCTACTTTGAAAAGATGTTCGACTTGAGTGGCGCTGGTGAAAACGGCAATATCCGCTCCTCCGTTCTTGACTTCCCTGATTGCGGTTCGCAGCGGGCCGATATCTTCCGGCAGAGCCCAGCGATATACCGGCACCCGAGCTACGGTCGCACCACGGGCCTCC
This sequence comes from Binatia bacterium, assembly GCA_050735975.1. Lineage (GTDB taxonomy): Bacteria > Desulfobacterota > Binatia > UBA9968 > UBA9968 > DATMBL01. Next base: position 1,489 of record JBOHVS010000247.1, read on the forward strand.
AGGCATGAAAGCAGCTCGTCATTCGTGACCCCGTATTCCTGGACCGCAACTCGCTTGCCTTTGAGCTCCATATTGCCGTCGATGATCGAGAGAACCTCTTTCCAGGTGTTCGGCTCCGGCGCGGTCATCGTCGGGCTTAAGCCTAGTTCTTTGAGGGCCGAAACCGGCTTTGGCCCGCGAGCGATGATGGCAACACTGCCGAGAAGCTCAGCGATGCGTTCTTTTGAATAGTGTGCCGCGAGCGTCTCTACCATTGTTCGCGTGCCCACGCCCGTGAGAAGAATAACCGCGTCGATCTCGCCTGCAATGAGTTTTTTGAAAAACTCCAGCGGCGCGGTGTTTTCAGAGAGCGGAATTTCGCGCATTGAAGGGGCGACGATCGGCTCGCCGCCTTGTCGCCGGATGAGTTCGGCCGTCTCGCGCGCCCGCCGGCTTTCGAACGAGACGACTTTGAGTCCCTGCAAACCTGCTCTCACGTTCATATCCATCGGAACAGTTGATTCACAATGGCCGCGGCCGGAAGGGCTCGCCCGCGAAGGCGGGAACCCAGTGTCGCTGCTTCTCCATCGTCCGCGAATAATGCGGTCTAGAAAGAAACCGCCGATGCCGGCCGTCTTATACAGTAAACTATCTATCCTCCCACAGATCGGTTGATGAGATCTTGCTGACCGTGTGACCCAAATCGATCGGCATGCTCTGAAGCCGGCGTAAACCACTCCAACCTCGTTCCAAGCTCAACCACTCTGCCAACGACGATGACCGCCGGAGACTGAATATGAGCGGCTTTTTCAACAATATCGGCAAGAGTACCCGTTATGGTTTCTTGAGCGTTGGTCGTGCCCCAGCGAATCACGGCAACCGGCGTGTCGACAGATAAACCATGAAGAATCAGCTCCGTCGTAATCTGGCGAAGCCTCTTTACGCCCATCAGTATCACCACTGTGTCCACGGCAAGCGCGAGCTTAGCCCAATCGACCGACGATTGCGTCTTGCTCGCCTCGTGGCCGGTGACCACCGCGAAGGATGAAGCAAGCTTTCTATGGGTAACCGGAATCCCCGCATAGGCCGGCACCGCCACCGCCGAGCTGACCCCCGGGACAATTTCGAAAGGAACGCCGGCGTCGGCAAGAGCCTCGGCCTCTTCACCTCCTCTGCCAAAGACAAAGGGATCGCCGCCTTTGAGTCGAACCACCTGGTAACCAACGCGGGCGAGATCGACGAGAATCCGGGTGATTTCTTCCTGGGCGATGCAGTGCCGTCCCGCCCGCTTGCCGACAAAGATCCTTTCGGCAACCGGCGAAGCCTGTTCGAGAAGGATCGGATTCACCAATCGATCGTAGACAATCACCTGAGCTTTATGCAGTAGTTCGAGTCCGCGCACGGTGATGAGGCCCGGATCCCCCGGTCCCGCGCCGACGAGATAGACCTTGCCTAATTGCATAGTTTCTCTCCTAACTCCTTCAAAAGCAGCTCTTTGGCTCGAGCAAGATCGCCATGCTCGATATGCCTCCGGACATCGCCGTTCAGCGCTTTTCGCCAAAGTTCATAACCAGGCGCAATCGAACGTTCACGCAGCTCTGCTCTGACTTCGGCCGCTACATCGATAAGCGATCCGAAATTGTCCGCGAAATGGTTTTCCAGTTCCTCGCGAATGTTTCTCGCTAAAGCCGGGCTTTTGCCGCCGGTCGAAAAGGCTACCATGAAATCTCCGCGACGGAGCACGGAAGGAAGAATGAAGTCACAGTGCGTGGGATCATCGGCGGCGTTCACCCAAATTCGGCGGCTCCTCCCTTCTTGATAAACGGCCTCATTGACTTTTCCGTCACCCGTCGCCACAAAGACGACTTCGGCATCTGCGAGATCTCCCACAACGTAGTTTCTCGGCTCGTGCTTGATCTTTCCGCTCTGAGCCCAAGCTGAAAGTTGATGGGTGATTTCCGCGCTGATCACGGTCACGGACGCTCCTGCGGAAATGAGGCCCAATACCTTGCGTTCGGCAACGATACCGCCGCCGATGACGACGCAAGAGCGCCCTGTCATATTCAGGCATATTGGATAGAACTGCATCGAATTCCACTTCATCTTTGGATGAACGCCTTAAAGCGGCAATGTGTCTGTCTTAAGCGGCCTCTCCAGCGCCCAACCGGGTTCAGGTTGAGGTTGAGTTTCAACCGCGGAACCTTTCCTAACCTTAGCCTTAACCTTCCTTTCCCGATGCTCGCTTTTCGCTCTTCACGTGGAGACCGCACTCCTTCGTATCCGGGTTTTCCCACCACCATCGCCCGGCGCGAAGATCCTCCACGGCCTTGACGGCGCGCGTGCAGGGAGCGCAGCCGATGCTGGGATAGCCTTGGTCATGCAGCCGGTTATAGGGAACGTTATGGTCGCGGATGTAGTTCCATACCTGTTCATACCTCCAATCCACGAGAGGATTGATCTTCAAAATGTTGCCGTGATCTTTGTCCAATTCGATCTTGCGGACCTCCGAACGGGTTACCGCTTGCTCGCGCCGCAAACCCGTCATCCAGGCGTTGACCTCGCTAAGCGCGCGGTTGAGCGGTTCGACCTTGCGGATCCCGCAGCACAATTTACGCAGTTCGATAGAGTTGTAAAAAAGATTCAGCCCGTGGCTGCGCACCATCTCTTGGACTTTGATTGCATCCGGAAAATACACCTCGATGCCGATGCCGTAGCGCTGGCGGATCGCATCCATGCAATCGTAGGTCTCCTGATTGAGCCGGCCGGTATCGAGGGTAAAGATCCTGAAATCTGACCCGCGGGCGCGATGCATCATATCGATCAGCACAGACTCCTCGGCCTGAAAGGAACACGCAAGCGTAATTCTTGGAAAAAAATTTTCCAGAGCCCAGTTAAGAATTCCCTCGGCTGGAAGTTTTTCCAACCCGGCGGTAATTTCGGTATTAGCTAAAGGTTGTGCGTCTAACGTCGTTGTCACGCTCTTCTCCTTCTCCTTGATTTTTCTGCAGCCGTTGCCGCAGCTCCTTTAAATTCAGCGCACAAGCGGCTTTGATGCGGATACTAAAGGTCCGGCGCGGGTCCGTGTCGCGCTCAAGCCGAATCTCGCTGTCGCCATAAAGGTCTCGCGCGAAAGACACGATTTCATTTTCGATCTCTCGAAAAGACTCTTCAGAGTTGGGAGCAACGAGTCGATCATTGACGGACACTGATAACTCATTTCCTAGGAATCTCACTTTGCCCCCGAGGGATGGCTCGTCTTCCAATCGCATGCAGTTTTCCAGCGCCGATTTTACCGTGCCTCTTAACCGCTCGTTATTCGATCCGTAGAGATGATTTTTATAGTTGTAGAGAAGGCCGCGACGATTACCGGTCTCGTCGATGCTCACGTTAGCGTCGCCGGCCACCAGAACGATTCCCGGACCTGCTTGCATATGGCTGTAGTCGGCGACGTCGAGATAGACGCCATCGCCGGCCTGGATCCAACCGTGAAAGAGATCGATAAAATCCGTCAGCGGCACGGTGTTGGCCTCCGCCATAAAGAATTTAACGTTGACTTTCTGTAGTTCCATCTTCGCTCCGAGATGGCTAAGCGCCCGGTCGGGCGCCGGCCGGGATTCTCACCCCGCTCTCTACCGCACCGCGCAGCTTGTCGTGGCAACTGTGCGCGGCATCGATAAATAACTGCGCTTCCTGCAGCAATTGAACGGCGCGATCGGCGTCGACCGCCCTGGCTTCCCTGATAAACTCTTTGGCCTTGAACAAATACTCGGCGAATTTGCCGCCGGCGTATTTGTCGTAGAACAACTGGGTGTCACAGAATCGGCGGACAAACTCCGCGAGAATAAAATCCTCGTCTTCGGACGCTTCCGGGTTCTGCGCCTTCACTAACGCCTGAGCCGCGCGCAGCATCGATAGGTACGCCGTCCGGACCGCGTCTTGCGAACTCCCGCCATCCAACAGCAGGTGAGCCTCAAACAGCTCGCGCTCGCTCGCCGCTAAACTGAATTCCGCTCGCGTAACAACCACACCGGCGCACTCGCCGACGCCCATGTCGGCGAGAGTAAACTCTCGCGGGTCTCCCCAGTCGCTATAATAGGAAGGGTCGGCGTCGTGCGCGGGAATCTGAGTGAGATCCTCCAGGAGATCCTTGATTTCTTTCTTGCCGATCCTTCGAACAAAGTCTTGGAAGCTCTCGTCCTTCCCGCGCTTTCGCACGTAATATTCCGTGATCGACAGGACGGCTTCCGGGATCCGCTTCGATGGCACGGCTCCGATCGCTACTCCGTACTCCCCGGCATTCTCGTGGAATTTACCCCCGAGTATCACTTGAAAATGCGGCACCTGAAACCCTTTGACATTACGGTTGATGCCATAAAAACCTATATCCGCGATGTGATGTTGGCCGCAGGAGTTGAAGCAGCCGCTCACCTTGATGCGAAGGTTTTTGACCGCCTTGTCCAATTCCAAACTTTTCTCGCCCAACCGATAGCGCAGCTCGCGCGCGAGTCCGCGCGAGGAAGCAATCCCCAATTTGCAGGTATCTGTGCCGGGGCACGCGGTCACGTCGACAATCGTTCCGGCGTCCGGCGCGCCGAGACCGATGGCGCGGATGGCCCGGTAGAATTCCGGGAGGTCCGCTTCGCTGAGCCAGCGGAAAAGAATGTTCTGCTCCACGGTCGTGCGCAAAGTATCCTTGACAAAGCGCCTGGCGATGTCGGCGATAGCGCGCAGCTGATCCGCGCTGAGGTCCCCCAGCGGCAGCGTAACAGTAGCCGCCACATAGCCCGGTTGGCGCTGTCGATAAACATTGGTGGCGCACCAAGCATCGAACCCCTCCGGCCGCTCGACGCCGTTTAGGCTCACGCCGGGTTTGAGCGGCCTTTCCGCGGGATCATTCACTGAATCGAGATGAGCCGTCCAGCGTGGGTCAGGTGAAAGTTTCTCGCGCTCCTCAAGTACCAGCTTGCGGAATTGGTCGAGTCCTAAACTCGCAACCAGGAACTTGATGCGCGCCCGCGCGCGATTGCGCTTTTCGCCCAGGCGCGCGAAGACCCGCGAAATCGCCTGGGCCATCGGCAAGAGCTCCTCCTCCGGAAGAAACTCATCAAACAATTTCGCCTTGTATGGAACGGAACCCAGACCGCCGCCAACGTAGAATTCAAATCCCCTCTTTTCCTGGCCGTCGACAACTTTTGACTTCGCAATCGCCCCCATGTCGTGCATGGTAACCAGCCCGCAAGGGTGCTGCTGGCAGCCGGAAAAAGCGATTTTAAATTTACGGCCGAAATCCTGAGTATCGGGGTGGCCCATGAGAAACTTCGAGCATGCCTTCGCATAGGGTGTCGTATCGAAAGTTTCGTCGCGGCAGATTCCGGCCAATGAGCAGGCAGTCACATTGCGCACGACGTTCCCGCACGCTTCACGCGTCGTGATTTCCACGGCCGCGAGCCGGCGCATCAAAGACGGCGTATCGTCGATATGAACGAAATGGAACTGAAAATCCTGGCGCGTCGTCACGTGCGCTACGCCATCGGCATACTCTTCACAAAGCTCGGCCAGCACTTCCAGCTGCTCGGGATTCAAACCTCCGAACGGTATTTTTATCCGCATCATGCCGGGCGCGTCCCAGAGCGTGTCCGGTCCTTTGAGAGCCTTCGCCGGAAGTTGAAACCTCTGAGTTCGTTTACCGTCATGCCGTTGGCCATTATCGTAACGTTGCCCATAGATGCCCCGCCGCAGCCGGGTCTCGGCAAATACCTTCTCGTCGATCTTGCCCTGTTTACGGAGTTCCATCTGCTGCTCGAAGATATCGATTTCACGAGACAAGCCAGCCGGTAGCTTTCCTTTGAGTTTTTCTTTCCAGGTTAGAGCCGCTTCCATTGTCGAGCTCCTTTGATATCTATCAGCCAACAACCCACTTAACCAATTTAATTAGTCGGTTTTATGGCCCAAAAAAATCCTGAGCGCGCTAGCCGTTTGCTGAAACTCCTTGCAGGCTGCTCAAAAAGATCTTAGAGGCGAGGCGCGCATTCCGAGCAGATCGGAAGGCTAAGGCCGAGGTTGAGCTTAACCTTAACCTGAACCTCAACCTGCTTAAGCGGCGAAGCGATTGAGCGCAACGAAGCATATGAGTCTTTTTCAGCAGCCTGTTAGATGTAATACATGTAAGCCGGCTCATCGCCGCTACAGAGTTGTGCGAGCGTCGTCTCTTCAATAGCTTTTTCCATCGCCGCGATTCCTTTAGCCCATGCCTCGATTAATTTCTGTGTAACTACCGATGAACGCGGCCCGGTTCGTCTCAATCGAATGTCCATTCCGATCAGGGGTCCTTCTAGTACCTCGATCGCCTCTTTGAGCGTGATATGCTCGGGCGCGCGCGCAAGCACATATCCGCCCCCGGGTCCCCTCGCCCCGTGGACCAAGCGGGCGCGCTTGAGCAAAACCATGATCTGGCCGAGATACTCTGACGGAACTTTCTGGTTTCTTGCGATTTCCTTTACCTGAATGGGCCTTTGGCTTTTGTAGTTACCCGCCAACTCAGCGAGAGCCAGTATCCCGTAATGACCTTTCGAGCCGATCTTCATACCAGAGACCTGTTCGTTAACGGATTCCCTTTTCTAAGTAATATAATTGGAAATGTCAAGAACCCCGGCGATTCGCCCGGTTTCCTATTGACAACAACGCTGGCTTTTAATTATTCAGCGATTGGCCCCAAAGC
>JBOHVS010000248.1:0-29196 GCA_050735975.1 Binatia bacterium
GAGTCACCCTGAGCGTGAGCGAAGGGTCTTGTCACCTTGATATAAGATTTCTCGGCTTCGCCTCGAAATGACACCGTGCTTCGCCTCAAGGCGAGGGGTTTTCACCATCCCCGATGGAGACACTAAGGGCGCGTACGAGCCCCACTTATGATGAAGGACCTTTTTGTACAGGGCCCGAGTCAGCAGCTCGGAGCGATCGGTTTTTTCTTCATTCGGCGGTAAAGGCGGTGCATTTTCTCCGATGGGTTCGACCCTTCGGATCAGACTATCCTCATCAACACCGATGTCATCTCAGAAAAGCCATGAAATAAAACAAATTTCTGACGTGGTGATTTAGCTCGCCGCCTTGTCTTTGCTCGGGCTCTTTTATAGATTGCATCCGTGGAACTCCAGCAGCTTAGGGGCTTTCTTGCCGTTGCCAAGACTGGGTCGATTACTGAAGCAGCTCACCAGCTTTACCGGACTCCCTCCTCTGTATCCATACAGATTAAAAAGTTAGAGCAGGAATTAGGTGTTCGCTTGTTTGATCGTGCAAGAAGCGGGCTGATACTGACAGGAAGTGGCAAACTATTCTTGAAAATTGTGCTCCCCGCCATGGAAAGCTTGCACCGCGCAGAGGTGATGGTCAAAGACACGGCCGGCGAATTAACCGGCAGTATCGTTATTGTCTCTGTCTACGATATCAAGCAGTATTATCTACCCTTGCTGGCGGACTTTGCTAAAACCCATGGGCGGGTTAATCTAACGATTCTCACACGTGACAACACAGAGATCCTTTCGCTCCTTACATCTGGACAGGCGGATTTTGGGATGGCGAGGATCAATCCTCCTTCCGGACAGTTTTTGACCCGCCATTTGATCTCCCCCCGTCCTTTTTTGGTCCTTCCCAAGACCCATTCTTTGTATACGAAGAAACAGATTTCCCTCCCGGACCTGAAAGACTGCCGGTTCGTTTTTCTTCCGAGAAACACCACCTCTAGGCGATTAGTTGAGGAAAAGTTCTATCGATCGGGTTACGTGTTGAATGTCTGTTTTGAGGCGTGGAGTTGCGCAGACATTATTGAATGTGTGTTGCTTGGACTAGGACCAGGGATTGTCCACGACATTTGCGTTCCGGAGGAACAAAACTCTTTGCGGGTCGTCGACATCACCCCGATTTTCGGCTCTACCAATGTGAATCTCATCTTTAGGAAGGGGAAGTTTATTTCAAGGGCCGACCACGCTTTTATTGAGGCTATCGTTAACTATCGAAAGGATCCAAGAATACGTCCGCTTCACGGAAGAGAAAATTGCGCTCACGGCCTCTGAGGAGCGCGCCATTGCTAAAAACATTATCGAGTCCAACTGCGGGGAGCTAACCGAAGGATGCGAATCCCATGGAACGGATAAAGGCGGGCAGGCTCTCCCCATGTTGCATGAAAATCTCTCAGCAAGATCCAACCGACCATTGTCCAAAACCGGCAGTAACAGGTATGCTAACCGCGGCCCAGAAAGATCTGCTTGCCTTCGGTTCTTTCCAGATACCTCACAAACCGATACTTATGCTCCCATAGGTCTTCGGTCGGTCGCTGAATTTGTCGGTGACCAGTTGTTTTGTCCACTTTACACACTACAAAGCTCAGCACATTTTCTTCCAGCGCTTTTGTCGCCTCGCGCTTAAATGACTCTAGATCGTGCACGGTGATGGCTCGCTCGATGCCGCAACTTCGCGCCACGGCCGCCAGATCAGTCTTACCTGCAGTCGCGCTCGGCTCACTAATCCGCGTGCCGCTATAGACTTCATTGTCAAAGACAAACACGACTAGGTTGGATGGGTTTAAATTTCCCAAAGTCGGGAGATTATAGAGAGAGAGTAGAAGACTACCGTCCGATTCCAGCGCGATTACTTTCCGATGCGGCAGAACCAAAGACAGTCCTACGCCAATGCCCAGCGCGGCACCCATCGATGCTACGAGGAGATTGCCCTCGTGCTTGCACACATGTCCCCATTCGACCCGCTGTCCGCTCAAAGAACCGACAACGAGTTGGGACGTGATCAATGGAGCCAAGAACTCGAAGCAATCGTAGCGCTTCATACGGTAAACTCACCCGTGAAGAGCAGCGCCACTGGTTGCTTAATAGCATGCATCATCTTCACGGCACCTTTCATCTTGTCCTCCAAAGAATCGCCGTTATGTAAAACCTCATACTGAATGTCGAGAGATTGGAGGATCGGAATTAAATGAATGCCGGGAGATGCGTAAAGGAAGCTGTTTCTTTTGTCTAGGATGCTGCCGTAGTATGCGACGATCAGCAACATCGGAACGCCAAGTCGCTTGCCCAACACGAGCAGGTTGTAAGAGGAGACATAAACGCCGCTACCTTCGAAATAAACCGCCGCCGGCCTCCCCCCCAATGACGCGCCTGCGGCTATCGAAACCGCTTCCGATTCGTTGGCAACAGGGACCACCATAAAAGAAGAATCCTCACGCAAGACTGGCATAATCTCACTGAGCCTGGTTTCAGGCAGATACGAAACAAAACTGATTCCGGCTTCCTTCAACCCGCCGACAATTCTCGTTGCAAGCTTCGCTTCCATTTTTCACCAAATTAGCTGTCTATAAGGAAATGACCTGTCAATGTCAAGGCTCAGACCTGATTCTGGAGGAATTCAAGAAGAACATTTTACGCTCCGACCTTACGGCACGTAACTTAATTCGCGCGCGTGCTGCGCAAGACCTGAATTCATCCGCGTTGGTCGGAATCACCGCCCTGGCTCGTTCGGAGAGCCCTATAGACCTTTTCTGCCGTAACGGGGGTCTCCATAATCTGTATGCCCGTCGCGGCATAAATGGCGTTGACAATGGCAGGCGCTGTGGGACTGGTACTGTGTTCTCCGATTGCTTTGCCTTCGAACGGGGCCGGTCCCCACACATCTCTTACAAATACGGTGTGATGCATAGGCACATCTTTGATGTTGGGCATTTTGTAATCGCCCAAGCTAACTGGCATGATTTTACCATCCTCATCTGCGAGATCCTCCATCAGAGAAAAACCAACACCTTGAATCATTCCACCTTCGATCTGCCCCTGATGCATCAGCGGATTGATGATGGTTGCAATATCGTGCGCGGACACGATTTTTAAGATTCTGACCTGTCCGGTCTCAGGATCCACTTCGACTTCGGCTCCTTGAGCGTAGAACGAAGCTCCCCCCGCTCCAGGTTCCGACTTAAAGTTGCCGGCGGCCTTTAGGCTTATGCCAAGCGAGTTTGCCAGACACGCAAGATCGCAGATGGTGATTTTCTTTATTTGCGGGGCTGATACGACACCCCGGGAGACATTAATAGTATCCAGCGAGCAATGAAACTGGGAGACCACCAAATCCATCAGCTTCTTGCGCACCATCATCGCGGCGTTGTACACAGCGCGGCCCGATAGGTAGGTTACGCGGCTACCACCGACTGCGACGTCACTGGTAAAGCTATCGGTATTTCCCAAAATGACCCTGACAGCATCGGCAGGAAGACCGAGCGTTTCCCCTACGATCTGGCGAAATATAGTATGAGCCCCTGTTCCCGTATCTGGAACAGTAGTTAGAATATAAACCTGTCCGGCGTCATCGAACCCTACCTCAGCGTTTGCCTCCCCATAGTGACCCTCTTTGACGGCAATAGCGATCCCTTTGCCTACGACAGGCCGCTTTCGGCTTGGTTTTCGCGAACCGAGCTTTGCGTTGAGCTTTTCCAACAGTTCCGGAGCCTTGCTGGTTTCCAAGCGCACGCCGTTCGGGAGAAGGTCGCCGGACTTTAAAAGGTTAATCATCCGAAACTCGTAAGGATCGAAACCCATTTTTCGGGCAAGGTAATCTGTATGCGACTCGACGGCAAAGATAACCTGGGCTTCGCCCGGGCCTCGCACATGCCCGCCCGGAACGCAGTTCGTGTATACCGAGTAAGCGTCAATCTTGACGTGAGGGATACGGTAAGCTCCGCCGCCGGCACGGGCTCCTGGCAGATTCACAATTACGTTCGGCTTAAATCCGCCATAGCCGCCGCTGTTGAAGATCGCCTTCACTTCTCTCGCCCAGATTCTCCCGTCAGCTTTAACTCCGGTCTTAATCGTCACGTTCGAGGGATGACGAGGGTTACCAGCCATGAGTTCCTCGGCGTAGCTCATGATCATCTTGGCCGGCCGTGCAGTTGCTCTGGCAAGGAAGTAGCATAGCGGAACATCCATGAGCGCGCCTTTTCCGCCGAAGTCGCCTCCAACCGAGCTCAGCTGGATGATTATCCTCTTCTCGTCCACCCCGATTGCTTCGGCGAGATATTTCCTGGTTGGGAAAGGAACCTTGTTCGAAGACCAGACAATGATTCGATCCTGCCCATCAATAAGAACCACGCCCGCATGGGGTTCGATATACCCTTGGTGGGTCCGCTGCGTCGCAAAGCTTTGCTCAAAGATGAAATCCGACTCTACAAAACCCCTTTCGCTGTCTCCGGTTTGCCATTGAACATGCGAATGGACATTCGGAAGCTTCGAAATCGGTCGCGGAACATTAACATAAGAACCCAATTTCGGATGGAGCACAGGAGCTCCTTCTTGCATCGCCTCCAGAGGGTCAAAGACCGCCGGGAGGTCTTCGTAATAGACGTCGACAAGGGCAGCGGCTTCCTCGGCAATCTCACGACTCTCGGCGCCGACAACCGCTATTTTTTCACCGATGAAGCGCACCCGCTCTCGAGCGAGAACCGGAGTGTCTTGCAACTGCCGGCCTACTAAGACATCCGGCGCATCTTCTGCCGTAAGGACGGCAAGAACTCCCGGGTGAGCTTTTGCCTTCGAGGTATCCACGCGGAGAATCTTCCCGTGAGGCAACGCGCTGCGTACCGCTTTTCCCCAAACCATTCGCGGGAAAGCTTGATCCGCCGCATAAGTGACTTTTCCGCTCACTTTCTCAGGTCCTTCGACTCTCGGTACAGTTCTCCCAACTACTGAAAAATGGTCCATAATGTGTTGCTCCTAGGAACGATATTTGCTCGTGACGCAATTCTCGACGTGCAAGGCGATTGATTTTGCTCGCGCTCTGCTATAAGCAGTTCTGCAATCGATAAAGTTCGACTCAACTCTCTCGGCAATCAAATAATGGGAGCTCAATTATGGCAATCGCCAACTTCGAAGATCATTGCTGGAAAGATATCGTTAGCCCGGAGATTCTCGAGACCTACACACCCTATCATCGCGAGACTTACATTGGGCAACGACCGGCCCTCTTGGCCATCGACCTCTACAATCTGGTTTATGAAGGTGGCCCGAAACAGCCTCACGAATTGATAAAATCCCATAGGAGCTCGTGCGGCATCTATGCATATAACGCCATCACACCTACGCAGGAGCTTTTCGCGCTCGCCCGCTCGCTAAAGATTCCGATTTTTTACACCACCACGGAAACGCGAAAAGAGGTAAATCCAGATACAGTTTCCGCCACCAACCGGGAACATGTGAAGATCGATGATGATGCTTTTAAAATTCGCAAGGAGTTCAACCCCGAGCCAGGCGATGTCATCATTTACAAAGAGCGCGCCAGTGGCTTCTTCGGCACGCCGTTGGTGGCCCATCTGACGCAAAGAGGCATCGATAGTCTTATCGTATGCGGCGAGACGACCAGCGGCTGCGTGCGCGCAAGCTGTGTCGATGCCTATTCATTCGGATATCACGTGTCTATCGTCGAAGAATGTGTCTTTGACAGGAGCTTGCTGTCGCACAAGGTTAACCTGTTTGATCTACATCACAAGTATTCAGATGTCATGACCTTGGAAGAAGTTAAGCAAACCCTCAAACAAGAACGACCGCGCATAGGGAAGTAGCTACCATTCGATGAACCGCATGCCAAGGGACTGAGCCGCGGGTTTTCGCGGGCGCTGATAATCGTTTAAGACCGTAGCCGAGCTATCCAGTATTTCGCTCAAATGCTAGTCGAGCAGCGTCCTAGAAGCCGAGTTCCTTCGCAAAAGAGAAATCCACCACAGTTTCCGGATCGAGAGGCTTGTTCGTGAGACCTCTCTCCACCGCGTTATCGATCACCATCAATAACGCGTTTTCTATTTTGCCGAAGTCTCAGGTATGCTCGTTATGAAGAATAGCCACCTTCTCCGTTGCTTCGACGTACCTTATGAAGCGGAGAAGGCCTTCTTTATGGCCAACGTCTTTGCGCGGTGCGGCACCCTTAGACAGCTCGACCTTCGCCACAACAAAGCTCATCCCCTCTTGGCGCAGAGTATTGCGCGCCGCGGCGTTGAACGAATCCAGGTCTCTCACCGTGACGGCCTCACGCACGCCGGCCCCTTGGGCAATGGCCGCGATATCCGCCGTCCGGGATGTGTCGGTTGGCTGGCCGCCGGTGCCTTCGTAGGCCTCATTGTCGAAGACAAAAACCTTCAGATTGGGGGCAGGGTAAGAGCCCAAGGTCGTCAGAGCTGAAAGCAGCATGAGAACGCTCCCATCCGAATCCAGCAGAATGATCTGGCGGTGCGGTAGCGCTTTCGCCAATCCCAACGCGACCGGAATATGGTTACCCATTCCGGAATTGAACATGTTGCCGTCACGAGGGCACACCGCAGCCCATTCTTGCGCCGTCCGGCCCAAGGTGACCACCACCAACTGATCCTGAATATGCGGCACCAGCGCTTTTAGACAATCGATTCGCTCCATGGTCGACTCCCTTTCTCGCGCATTAAAGATTTTCGACGCAGACCTCTGCGCCCATGATCATGGCCACGTGATAGTTCGTGACGCTCATCGTCGTGAGACAGCGCCGGATCGACTGGCGAATCCGGCTTTCCTCCCGGACAACATGGTAAGGTATCCGCAAGGCGTCGAGAACCGGAATCATGGTCTGTCCATGCGCTACAGCATAGGTCAGCTTGTCGCCCATATCTCCCCTGTAGGGAATGATCATGAAACACGGAAGACCGACGCTGATCCCCAGGCGCGCCAGTTGGTCACAGGCCATGCGCACTCCGGTATTTTCCATCAACATGACGGCCTTCATTCCGCCTAACCAGGCGCCGCAGCACAATCCAACGCCGACCCCTTCGTTAGAAACAGGGACGGTGGTGAAATAAGTGTCCTGCGCTAGTCGAAAGTAAATCGGCTTTAACCAGCTGTCGGGCAAAAACGAAGCGAACTTCACACCGCTCTCTTTGAGTCCCTCGACGACTTCATTCGCCACACTTTCTTTCATGCGTCACTCCTTCCTGATTTTAGATACGGCGCTTAGAGACCTTTTACAAAAGAAAAGTCCACCAGGCTTTCCGGATCGACAGGCTTGCTGATGACCCCACGGTTTAGAGCGGCGTCGACGATCAGCTTGATCTTGTCCATTGCGACCGTGCCCGTGGGACTCAACGATGGCACGAATCTCCGATAGAATTCCTCGGTCGAGGCCGGATCAAGCTTGAAAACACGGTTTAGATACTTCGTGACCTCCGCCTTATTCTGAGGTTCGACGAAAAACTTAGTCGCCAGCACCAGGGCGCTCACGACACGCCTCACTTCAGCAGGGTTCTGCCGTATTTTTGCCACGGTTGTGCTCATGCCGCCGTTGGGCAGTTTGTAAACCGACCCCGCGTCCATCAGAATCTTAAAACCCTCCTGCACGGCCCTCATGTCCCCCGGCGCAGGAATGATGGCCGCATCGACGGATCCGTGCTTCAGGGCCGCGATGCGCTCTGTCGTTCCTCCGGTCGCCAGAAGGACCACGTCTTCTTTGGGCCTCAGACCAAAATGTTTGAGAACATACAAGGCTGCGGAATAGCTCGTTCCGCCGAAAGAACTGACTCCAAGCTTTTTCCCCTTCAAATCGGACATCTGCGTAATATCCTTTCGAACCACGATGCCCCAGAGCGGCTCAGCGTTCGTCACCGCGATTAGACGCAGTGGCAATCCCCTCAATGTCCCCTCGACCGCGGACGTAGCTAGATTCGTATAATCGAAGTTGCCCGCCGTCAGACCCGCCAAGACCACGTTGGTCTGGGCGTAGATGATCTTGGCATCGAGGCCCTCTTTTTCGAAAAACTTTAGATCGCGGGCAAAATAGGTCATGAGGCTGCTGAAGCCAATCACGCTCGAGCCGATGCGAATTTCTTGCAAAGGCTGCGCAGCGCCGTACCGCGGCGAAGCGATCATACAGGTCAGAGCTGCGGCGATGACGAAAAACTTGGTTCGCATAAACATCCAAACCTCCCTAATCGTTGGAGAACATAAGTCAAATGGATCGTTTCCGGTCTTTTCCGGTATTACGGGACAAACCGAGATCGATGGGCATGCATGAACCGGCGCCTCACCGATTACCCGGCGCTCAAAGTGTAGCTCACCATGGTTCGCTCAGCCTTATAGAACTCCCGCAAAAAATCTTCGCCATCCGAATAGCTCCTTTTCGGCACCAGCCTTCCCGTAAACGAGACTACCACAGGATCGAGGTCGAACGGGTAAGGTCTAACCAGCGCACGTTTCTCGTCCACGACATCCACGGTAAGCTTGACGTGTTCGACGCCAGGGCGTACGGGAACGGCAACGTCATTCAGCGTCTTGTGAGGCCCGTGCTTGCGCACCTTACTGTTAAAGGGATAGCGGTTACAAAGGAACTGCGCGAACTGATCGAAAACCTCTACCAGCTCGTAGTTTGTCCATATCTGTTCATCCGACGAGAACTCTCGAAACTCCTCCGACTGGCGCAACTCGTCAGTCAGCTTGAGGCGCAACGCCTCCTGGTGGCGAATATACTCCTGCACTCTCGGGTCCGCAGAACGATCAGGGGGGTAAGCCAGTCTGCCGTATCCCGCGTTCATGAGTCCGACTCCATGCAATGAGATAAGCAACCCGGCATAAGCATCACGCTGCACGACACGATCCACACCGTTTTTGTAGAAGTCGAGCCGCAACTGGCCCAGGTATTTGAGACTGCCGTCGTGGTAGTCCAGCGGATAGCCCTTATCGTTCAGGGTCGACGGTTTCATCTCCCATTCCCACCACCCGTTGTCGTGCTCTTGAGCCGCCAGAACCACGGAAGCATACGGGCGTGGTTTTGCAAAGGTTTCGTTGCCCCAGTGGGCAGCCAGGTAACCGGCGACCCGTGAATGATCGATTTGTAAAGTCAGCAGCAATCTGGAGTCGTCATAAGGATTGACCATCATAAAGCGCACCGCCAACGAATTTGATTGAACCTTCTTTACCGCTTCACCGCTTCTGTCTCATTAGTAAAAAAACAGCTCACTATATGAATTCGGCCTGATGGAGTATTTGGGATGCAGCGAGAAACTTAACCAAAGGAGGTTTATCTTCTTTACTAACTCCGGGATACCCTGAACTACCGCTTAAACAGCTTTATTCACCTAATTCCCGAGCACTTTTTTCAGTCCTTCGATGACCTCCGGCGGTTGGACGATGATCTCTTTTGCTAAAGACTGTAGCTTATCACCGCTCACCGCCTCTATCTCCCAGCCCGCTTTTCTTGCCTCTACTAAAAGACCCGGATCATTCATGACGTTATTAAACGCCTCCCGCAGCACTTGGAGACGGTCGGCAGGAATCCCCGGTGGACCTACTACCGGGCGGCCGATGTCGCCGGCAGAAAGGACTACTTTAACCAGCCGCCTAATTCGATCAGGGGACTGATACTTATCCATCAGCTCATAGATCGTAGGGACATTTGCCAAACGGGAATCGCGCTTTAATCCTCCTTGAACAAGTACGCGAACAAAGCCTGTTTTAACCCAGGTTCGCATAGGCTCCCGACCAAAGAGGGTCGAGATTGTGCCCGCCCGGCACTGTACCTCCCCCTTCTCGATCGCTAGGTTTATATCTGCGGTGCCTTGATAACCGAGTACCATCTGAAGTCGCAATCCAAGAGCTTCTTGAAGAAGTCGGGGAAAAAAGTAATCTGGAGCCCCTGTCCCCACAGCACCGCACTTCGGTGGGGTAGCGGCCTTGCGAAGATCTTCCGCGTCCTCATACGGGGCGTCTGATCGAATATACATGATCGCATTGCTACGTTCAGGTGAGCCTATCCAACTGAATTTTTCCCACTGGAATTTCACTTCCTTTTTTCCAAGAAGTTGATCAAAGTAAAGCCCAGGATTTATCAGGCCAAAGGTCAAACCATCGGCTTTAGCTATGACGTAAATATAATTGGCCGCCACCATCGTCCCACCACCGGTCATATTTTGCACAATGAAATCGGGATTTCCCGGAATATATTTACCCATATGGCGCGCCATGAGTCGTGACAAGAAGTCAATCCCCCCTCCGGGAGCAGACCCAGGGATGATCCTGATGGTGTTACCCTTATAAAAGGTCACACTTTGAGCCTGGCTGTTACGAATAAGCGTTAAGTTCCACGCGATGAAGAGCAATAGGAAAAAGACCATGACTCTACGGTCTGCATGATTATCCATACTGTCACCTCCTCAAAAATAGATCTTGCCATTTCGACTCTTGAGTTTGAGCCATTGAGCTGGATCTCGCGAGAATGGCTACGCGTGCACCTTCGGCGGCAATTAGGTCTCTCCCAATGATACACCGCCAAGGTCAGCAACCGAATCGAGTTACAGTCCATGCATACGCCATCCACCTCGCCGCTTTCGACTGCTAAGCCTATTGCAGCAGTTCCTTTGTAGCCTGCCACGACCTGTATGGGCAGATTGAGAGCATAGCCTACGACCTTAGGAACCTCATAGGTGAAATCGCCCGGGCCATCATAGGGGTTCTTTAACTTGAAGGCATGAAGTCTTTCTTGCGGCGGCGTGAGTACGGATTGATGATTCGAATATTTTCAGTGCGTTCCACGTATCTTACAAATCTATATTTATTCTCCCGACCTTCCTGCCGCGGAAGCGTAACGAGATCTTCGCCGGGCTCCACTTTAGCGACTATAAAAGTCAGCTCATTCTCTGCCAACGCTTTGTCCAGTGCCGCCTCAAACGCCTCGGACGTTCTAACGGTCAAAGTATTTTTGATTCCGCACCCCCTGGCTATAGACTCCAGGTCAACACCTTTCGATGTAACCGAAGGAAAACTATCACAGGATTGGTAGCACTCATTGTCAAAGACGATATCGATGAGATTTCCCGGTTTTTGGACTGCAAGATCCGCAAGCGAAGCCAGATTGAATAATAAATTTCCATCCCCATCGAGCACAACGACTTTCCGGTGAGGCAACGCCAACGCCAGCCCCAGGCCGGCAGGAGTGCAAAGACCCAAATTCAATTGAGAAAACTGTGCTTCCCTCTGCGTTGCCTCCCAATACATGTAAGTCTTCCCTGTCGGTGTGACCACCAAAACGTTCGGATCCAGCTTTTGGTCCAAAATCTTAATGCATTCAGGCTTCTTCAAAGATTACCTCCCCCGCTAAAAGCACGGCAGTCGGACGGAGCCATGCTTCCGCCGACAACTGGGCTTCTTTAATGGCGGTGGCAACTTCATCGATTTTGCTGATCACCGTGTAAGCTACCTGCAGATCTTTGAGGATGGGCTCCGTCGTCAACGCCATCGGACCGACGAACCAAATCCCATCACCCAGGCTGCCGCGGTACGGTATAACCATGAGCACCGGTATGTTTTTGGCCAGGTTCAACGTAGTCAGAGGAAACGCGCTGGCCATGATGCCATCGGTGGTAATGAGAAGAGCCGGTTTTTTGCCTCCCACCCAAGCTCCAGCGCAGACACCAAAACCTATGGCCTCATTACTCACCGGCACACACGTGAAACTCTTGTCGCTCATCACGGTTTTCTGTGCATCGGTGAAATCCGAATCGGGCAACATAGAAACAAAGTTGATCCCGGCCAGCTTAAGGCCGGTGATGATAGCTGTAACACTCTCTTTCTTCATCGTTTGTACCCGAATCAACGATTATGAACCGCCCTGCTTAGGACGCCTAAAAAAACGCGATCTCGAAAGCTCGTCCAAGTAACTTACATCGATAATATCCGACATTCCAAGATTCGCCGCTCTCGCGTCTGCTGTCTGCAACTCTTTAATTGCAAGCGCAAAACCTGCCTCCGTAGGATACAGATCCTCTCCAAAGTACTGCTGCCGGTTCATAATGCCGCTTCCTCCTTTAGCACTAGCGGGATTGTGTTTTTGGATTGGCGTCCCGTCGGCGCAAGAAGCCCGCCCGCCCTACATACTTACGAGAGAGCTTTAGTAACACAAGAAAGGTTTGTCAATTTCAAAATAGTCAACCTGCGATTGAATGAAATTTAAGCTAGTTCCAAATCTGCCAGCAGAGATATAGAGACTCGGACGATTCAGCGCTGCTTTTGGCGAGAATGCGAACCATATCCGATTTGACAACGTAGAGGATAACGATTATTCCAACGCTGCCGCGAGGAGATTAAACTGAAATGAGTTATTACAACATCGGTAAGTCCATTGGCCACGTTGAAGGCCGCGAGAAAGTTTCAGGAGGCGCAAAATATTCGGCGGATCGGATCTTCCCTGGAACCGTCTGGGGGAAGTGTCTTCGCAGTCCCCTGCCTCATGCGAAAATTCTCGGCATCGACACTGCTAAAGCCGAAGCACTGCCGGGAGTCTTGGCCGTCCTTACAGCCAAACATATCCCATCTGTGCTCACCGGGCGAAGAATTCGTGACATGCCGATGCTGGCGCAGGACCGGGTCCGGTTCATTGGTGAGAAGATCGCGGTCGTCGCTTCCGAGGATCCCGGTATTGCGGAACAAGCTGTAAGCCTGATCGATGTCGAATACGCAGACCTGCCGGCCGTCTTCGATCCAGTCGAAGCAATGAGCGAAGGTTCTCCCATTCTGCACGAGAACCTCAAGGATTACGTGAATGTTCCACAACTGGCGGCTGCTATTCCCAATGTCCACTCGATTTTAAGCTGGGAGTTGGGCGACCTCAAGAAAGGATTTCAGGACGCCGATCGAGTCTTCGAGCATACCTTCAAAACCCAGCGCGTCCACCAGGGTTATTTGGAACCCTATGCGAGCGTCGTGTTGGTCGAGCCCTCAGGACGCGTACAGCTTTGGATGACCAACAAAGCAATTTATTTTCTGCGCGAGTTTATGGCAGGAGCGATCAGCGTTCCTGAGACTGAAATCGTCATCAATCAGTCGGCCATCGGAGGAGATTTCGGCGGAAAGGGTGCGCTCATGGATAGTCCGCTCTGTTACTTTCTAGCGCAGCGATTGAACCGGCCGGTAAAGATGGTAATGACGTATGCGGAAGATCTCCAGGCCGGCAATCCTCGCCATCCATCCATCGTTACGATCCGCACGGGCGTGAAAAAGAACGGTCGAATATGCGCCCGGGAAGCCAAAGCGATTTTCAATAGCGGCGCCTATGGTGCTTTCAAGCCGACTCCTCCGGTCAATCTACCGGGTTCTTTGGCTGCCATCGGCCCGTATGCGATTCCGAACGGGAAGATCCACGCTTATTCCGTCTACACGAACTCTGTCCCGTGCGGCCATATGCGGGCTCCGGGAGAAGCCCAGGTCACATTTGCTCAAGAGTCCAGTATCGATATGATCGCTCACGACTTGGGAATCAGTCCCGATGAATTTCGCAGGATGAACCTAATAAAGGACGGAGATCTTCTACCGGACGGAAAGCGATTGATTCATGTCCAGGCACGAAAAACTCTCGACGCCGCAATTCACGCTTCAAATTGGGGAAAGACAAAGCCGAAGCGCAATGTGGGAAGAGGCATGAGCATTTCCTACCGGGTTATTGGAGTAGGACAGGCGACAGCGCAGCTCACCTTGGGAACTGACGGAACGGTTACTCTTGTCACGACCATTATGGATCAAGGCGCGGGAGCACACACGATATTGCTTCAAGTCGTTGCCGAGGTTCTCGGGTTGTCCATGGACCGAGTGAAGATCAGCGTAGGGAATACCGACACGTTCCGGAACGACACAGCTCCAGGGGCCTCGCGTGTGACCCACGTCGCCGGCATGGCCGCGTATCGAGCTGCTGCCAAATTGAAGGCCTTCATCAAGCGCTTGGCTGCGGAAAATTTGGCATGTAGCGAGGAAAGAATCTCTTTGACAAACGGGTTCTGCAAAGGACCCTCAGAAAATACACTATCCTTTGCAGACCTGGCATTGTGGGTGGAAAAGAAGCGCGAGAGAATAGAAGTGACTGAAACGTACGAACCGAAATCGAATCCAGATGAAGAGATTGTCTACTTCTCTGCGCAAATCGCAGAGGTGGAGGTTGATCCCGAGACCGGTGCCATCAAGGTAAACCAAATCACCACAGCACACGATGTCGGTACCGTTATCAATCCTTTAAGTCACCAGGGCCAAATCGACGGTGGGCTAATCCAGGGACTCGGTTTTACTCTGATGGAGGATCTGTCTGATGATCAGGGACAAATTACTACGTTAAGTCTGGGAGACTATAAGATTCCCAACATTAATGACATCCCAAAACTAAAAACAGTGCTCGTTGTCGAGCCGACCGGTCCTGCACCGTTTAAGGCCAAAGCAATAGGAGAAAACAGCATCGATTTAGTTGCGCCAGCAGTCGCTAACGCCTTGTTTCATGCAACGGGTATAAGAATACTCGAACTACCCCTCACGGCCGAAAAGGTATACTTAGCATTACACCGGACTTAACAGGAGAAACAGCATGTGGTACCTCGTGCTCTCACGCTCATTGCCGGAACAAAAAGAAAACAAGCAGCTCCATCTGCCAGAGCACCGGAAATGGCTGGAGGAGCAG
This sequence comes from Binatia bacterium, assembly GCA_050735975.1. Taxonomy (GTDB): domain Bacteria; phylum Desulfobacterota; class Binatia; order UBA9968; family UBA9968; genus DATMBL01. Next base: position 14,726 of record JBOHVS010000248.1, read on the forward strand.
CATCGGTTGGGACAAGTGCTTTTTTCCGGGCCGACATCCGATCGCTCACATGGAATTTATATCGTGCTTGCCTCGAGCTTGAGCGATGCTAAACAACTTGCGGCTCAAGATCCGGATCATGTTAGAGGCATTGGAACCATGGAAGTTTTGGAATGGAACGCACACCGCGCGTTCCGGCTTAACGGCCCCACGATCGCAGAAGTGGAGCGCATGGCAACGCAGGACAATCATGAGAGATGAATATTAGGAGGCCACGATGCAAAATAACCACAGCTACGTAGATAAAACCTATGGCGAAAAAACTTATTTCGATCAGTTTCTCGATTGGGAAGAGATCCCCGTCATCAGAAATTTCGTTGTCGGTGATATCAGAAAGATCGAGGTTTCTCCGTGGCGCAGGCGCGGCGGTTTGGGTTGCTACATTATTTTGGGCCATCCCAAGGAGCCCCCTAATTCGGCGGCTTATGTCTGCGAGATTCCGCCGGGAGCAAAACTGAATCCGCAAAAGCAGATGTTTGAAGAGATGATCTTCGTTCTCAAAGGCCGCGGCGCCACCAGCGTTTGGCTCGACAACGGTAAAAAGCAGACTTTCGAATGGCAGGAGCGCTCTTTATTTTCGATTCCGCTCAACGCCTGGCACCAGCATTTCAACGGACAAGGAAGCGAAACGACACGTTTTATCGGTTATACCAACGCTCCAACCGTTTTCAACTTGTACCACAACTACGATTTCGTCTTTAACAGCCCCTATCAGTTTACCGATCGCTACCGGGGCGAGGAAGATTACTTTAGCGGGAAGGGAGTGGCGGTCCCCGAAAAGCGGGTCTGGGACACTAGTTTTATCGCCGACATCGAGAAGCTCCAGTTTCATGACTGGACCAAAAAAGGGCCGGGGGCGACAAACGTCGAGCTGGAATTCTGTAACAACATCATGTCGGCACATATAACGCGTTCCCCGGTGGGAGCCTACAAGAAGGCGCATCGCCACGGGCTTGGCGCCGATATTCTGGTACTCGAAGGAAAAGGTTACTCGCTCATGTGGCTCGAGGGAACAGAAATGGAACGATATGATTGGGGCCCGTTCAGTATGTTTTCTCCACCGCACATGTGGTTTCACCAACACTTCAATACGGCAAAAGAACCGCTCAAGATGCTTGCCTTCAAGCCGTTTGGACAGAAGCACCGGATCAGCGATTATGAAAAGCTGTTCGTCAGCACCGGCGCGGGCGGTCATTTGATCGAGTTCGAAAGTGAAGATCCCAAGGTGCGGCGAATGTTCGAAGAGGAGATCAAGAAAGACGGAATCCCGCTGAACATGCCGCCCGTAATCTGCCGCCGGTAAAGCATCCTTTATGCGCGTCCGTCAGGTTTGCGGCAGTTGTTCTCCTCCTAATCCATTCGGCCGAATGGCAATGGGTCATGCTCGGCTGCAGCATTTGGCGTCGCTATTTACGTAAAACCCAAAACTAGGAGGCCGATGCGATCTTTGAATCTGAAAGTCACTCTGTTTTTCTGCTGTTTTTCTCGCTCACCAACTCTTCGCACGCTCTCTCGTTGGAGAAGCTCATCATGGGATTCACGGGCATCGGCGTGGGAGCAGAAATCCATCATGTTGGAAAAATCTGGGGAGTCGCAACCCGAAGATCAAGGATACCCCAGGACCTGATCGACACCCAATTTTTCACTGATGTGAAGGGAAGATAATACTCCCGCCATGAAAGATAACGTTGCACAACAGTTGGTAAAAGCTCTAAAGGATTCCGGAATCGATTTGTTCGCTTATCTTCCCTAGACTCGCCTCAGCGAGATGATCCCTCTCGTGCGAGCCGATAGCTGCTTCAAGATCGTGCACAGTCAGGATAGACCGTTCTGTTTTACGTGCCTAAGACTTTCCTGAAATGGGATAGTCGTAATGCGGCGGGGTGCTCCCGTTTCACAGGTCGGCAGCACTAAGGTCACATCAAAAATCGGCGTCTTCCCCGTGCTCCACAACAAGAAAGCCCATGTGTTCCATATAAGGCCGGTTGTGATGGACAAGAAAACGAGCTGGCTTTTTACCGGTATTGAAGTGCTGGTGCCAGCTAAACACTGGGATACACAGCGTATCCCCCTCCTTCCATTCGAATCGTTGATCTTCGATTATGCTGTAACCCTCGCCAGCTAGCACATAATTCGTCTCCTCATAAATATGCCGGTGAGCGCCTGAGCGCTTGCCAGGCGGAACCTCGGCTACGAGAGTTCCAATAGTGCGCATATGAAATCCAGTCTCAGGATCGACCACGAGCGCAATATCCGCCATTCTCGTGGGCTGGAAGACCAAGTCCTCATTGCGAACGAGCACTTTGCCCGTGCGTCGGTCCACTTCCTCTTTCGAAGCAAAGTTCAAGGCCCTCATGTAGATCCGATCCGCTTCGCTCCGCCCCTGGTATGATCCGGAGCCAAGCGCGACTTTTGTGCTGCCCTCAGGCGCACCGGATTTTCCAGGGATGAGACCCTTCAGTTCCTCCTCACCTTTTTGGGCGAAAATCCACTGCTCGGGAAACCGCTCGTCTTCGTAAACGGCGAGGCCGATGTACATGCAAAGCGGACCTGTCGTTGCGGCCAGATGGACCATCTGATCGCCTCTAGTGACGATGTGACGGTGCCATGCGAACATAGGAACACAGATGAAATCGCCTGGCTTCCAGTGATAATCCACTCCGTCGATCACGCTGTAACCTTCCCCCTCATCAAAATAAATGACAGCCTCTACCGTATGCCGGTGACCCAAAGACTTCCATTCGGTATTTCGCCGTTTGGCGCTGATTCGACCTTTCCAAAAGCGGAAAGTTTTTTGATTAAAGCCGATCCTGGGATCGACAATATGAACGTGAAAATAGTTTCCGAATTGAGCCTCGACGTCCTCTCCGGAGACGTATATCGGCGCCTTTTTCCGGCGGTCTTGTTCCTCTTTCGCGAAAGTGACTAACTCCATTTGGAGTCTCTCATGGTCTTCAGGGGTCAATCTTGCCATGCTCGCCTTTCTTTATACAAATCGGCTGCCTATTTCTCACTGTCTCGGGACGGCTGTTCCGTAAAGCCTCAGGAATCCGCTACCTTCTGAACGTGATGCGCACTTCGGTCGTTCGCTTTTTGCATTTAGAATCATCCATTGAATGGAGTCTACGGATTTTCTGTTTCTCCAGTACAGAATTGATTGATCAAGCTTCTTTATTCGGCGTGCAAAGGCCGAAGATCTCGCTAGCTTTCAACCGGATATAACAAAATCACAGGTTCTCAAGGCATGACAGCGATACACTCGATTTCGATCAGCATTTCCGGGCGCGCCAGCCGAGCGACGATGACCATCGTACTAGCAGGCAAAAGCCCGGCATCCCGCAGATATTTCGACCGAACCGCACCGACAGGACGGTTGTCTTCAGGGCGCGTAAGATACGTGTTGAGCTTCACAACGTGACTGAGATCGGTACCCGCCGATCGTACGCATTCTTGTAGTTGCCGGAAAACTTCCTCCGCTTGCGCGGTGATATCACCCACCCCGACCATTTTCCCGTCTTTGTCCACGGCGGCCTGGCCTGCCACAAACACCATATTTCCAGCTTTGGTGACGTGGGCATAGTATTCAGCAGGCGGCCGCAGGGTGGCCGGGTTGATTCGCTCAGGCGTCATCTTTCACTCCTAACTTGCTTCGCTGCTCAAGGCTTGTTCTGCGATTTGAATTCTCCGTTGGCGACCTTGCGGCCAATTTCTTGTAATAGTTTCTTATCAGCCTGAGGCGTAGCCGCTTTAGGTGTTTTCAATACAGTGTCTTGGCTGTATGTTGGAATCACCTCTCCGGCTTTAAGCTCTCGGACTATGCCTTTCGGATCTTTTCCATTTTGTACTGCTCTGATGCCTTCACGTATCATCTTGCGGTACATGATCACTCCCTTATCGGAGCTGACAAGATGTTCGAGTGCGTGAACCGCGATCGGCCGTTGACTCGTCTGAGCTTCGTAATCACCGGGTCGTCTTTGTCTCTCTTCGTATGGCCTATCTCCACTTCGGGTGTCAAAGGGCCGCGCCGCTGAAAGATCAACGCGTTCTCCGTTTACAATACGGTATCGTTTGAACGCAAAAACAATCGTTTCAGCGTCATCAACCGGCACAGCCCAATTGGTCGCTTCTGGTCTACTGAAAAGTTTCTCCCGCGCGCCTTCTTCGGACGTCGACGGCACTTGAGCGATGTTTGGCATGATTGAGTCGGCCATGCGTACCCATACGTGTCCTGCTACCCGCCGAGTCGCCATGTACGCCATGCCAATCGGCGTCGCAATCCAATCCAACTCCGGGACGTCTGCAAAAATCTTCTTGAATTGAACTCCGCTCACGATCGTGTGCAGAAACGAAACATGAATCGGATCCATCTGGTTTTCTTTGTTCTGCAGCCAATTGCACGCCAATAGATTAGGCTGGCGTGGAACGATCTCATAGTCCGGCAACTCAAACGTATCATAGATCGGAAAAGCAGGTTTCCTTTCGGGCGGCCCCATGTAGGCAAAAATCATCCCCTTGTATTCCAACGTTGGATAGGCCGGATGGTAAAGTCGATCTTTATACGTGCTGTTAACCGGCTGTCCCGGGATATCTAAAATTTTACCGTCGATATCGTAGAGCCAGCCGTGATAGCAACACCTTATTCCTCGTTCAGAGATCAGGCCGTATTCAAGAGACGTTCCTCGATGACTGCAATGAAGCGCCAGCAATCCGGTCCTGCCACTCGCGTCACGGAATAGAACTAGTTCCTCGCCCATGATACGAATGCGTTTAGGGAGGTCCTTCATTTCCTCCGATAACCCAACGGGTTGCCAAAACCTCCGAAGATATTCGCCACACGGTGTGCCTGGGCCAACATGTGTTAATTCGCGATCTTCTTCCGGCACGTCCGTATGCCAGTATCCTCCGTAGGGACGGGTGAGAATATTTGGCTTCTTAGCCATGGTTCGTCTTGTAGAAACTAAATCGAATGAGATTCTATGGACTTCCTGTTATAATTTCTGATCTTTTTATTTAGTTGAAAAAACAATCTCTATTAATTTAACCAGGACTTCAGAAGAGAGGTTTGCGAAACGTGAGATAATTTCTTGCAGTTCCTCTCCCGCGGTCGGATTAATGATTATTTTCGATTATTGGGCCTCCGCCAGGAACTCAGGGTCTCGCATCGTCGCCTCAAATGCTCTTCGCAACGTGTCCACGCGGTCCTTCCGCACCTTCGGCGTTCTCATTGAATCTTGTTGCCGGGAATTCTGAGAAAGTCTCCTTTCTTGCAAAGGAAACCCTCATCCTCGACAAAATACCAAATCTCTCCTTCAAGAATGTGGTTGATTTGATCCGATTCATGCCAGTGAGGCATGGTTTTGTAACCCGGATCCCTAACGGCTATCATCAAATCACAATGTTCCCGTAAACCTTTCTTACGACCATGGAGCCTTGGCCTCGCTCACCCGCATGGATCCTCTTCCGCTGAGGAACATCCTGTGCTTTTACATAAAGAGACATAGATAGTCGGGTCTCCTGAAAATTTTTTCCCACGCTATACTACTCATTGAGGCTTTTCAACATTGATTTGAGACACATGTTGATTTGAGAACGATGCTCAGGAAGAGTAAGTCCCACACTGACTCCTTTAACTCTCTTGCCTCTCTTTTACATGGTGGCGCTTGTTTGACAAGCAATTTCCCTGTGCTATAGCATGCTGACTCTGCTACGTATCTCCTAAGGAAATCCTTGGGTAACCGGCATCTCACTTTGTGTTCCGTGTGTTTCTAATGATGTAGTTCTAAAAACAAGAAGCCGATGGAGGTCAACGTGCGGCGATTATTAACTCCGGCTTGCGGCGACTATTCTATCACTCAGGACGGGGACTTCTGGAGGAGGGGGAGAGGGAAGGTTTTCAAGCATTTATAGATGATCGGAAAGGTGACTTACACTCTAGAGAGGAGCGATCATGGAGCGAAATAAGATTTACGACCAAGTCATAAACCAAATTGAACGAGACCCAGCGGAACTCGTTAATCTCTGTCTTCAATTGGGCAATACAGCCAGTCCTCATGGAAGAGAACGAAACGTTGGAGAAAAAGTGCTTGCTTGGCTGAAAGCAAACGGCATTGAAGGCTCTCTTCAGTTCATTACCGAGGAAAGCGTCAATGCTGTGGCCAAAATTTCGGGATGCGGGAACGGTCCGAGCCTGATTCTCAACGCGCACCTCGACACGGGCCCAGAGCTGCCTCCGGAAGCTTCAGAGGCCGCAAAAAAGATTGAAAGCGCCTGGGTGGACGGCGATCTCATCTTCGGCAAGGGAGTTATCAACGACAAGGCGCAGCTTTGCGCGTTTATGATAGCCGCCAGCGCAATCAAGAAAACGGGAGTGCGCCTCAAGGGCGACCTAACCATTACCGGCGTTGCTTTTGAGACCGGGACGCCTTCGGTGGACGAGTTTCAAGGAGTAAACTTTCCCGGCGAAGGCTTCGGAACCAAGTGGTTGGTTGACCGGGGAGTAACAGCGGATTACGCCCTGGTAGGCGAGACTTCGGGCTTTGGCATCGTACAAGCGGAGTGCGGCGCTGCGTGGTTCAAGATTCGAATATATGGCAGGGAGCTCTACACGCCCCGGCTGGAACGCGGCTCATCCCTTAAAGAACATCCCAATGCTTTTGTGAAAATGGCTCATGTCGTCCAGGTTTTGGAAGAATGGGCCCTCAATTATGAACAGCGTGAGAGATATGAATTCTCGGGCGGAACAATCATCCCGAAGGCACAGGTAATACACGTGCGCGCCCCGAGCGGAATCGGCCAACCGGCCGCTTTCTGTGACATTTACTTCGATGTCAGGCTGGTTCCCGGCAAGAAGCCAGAGCTTATCCAAAAAGAGCTCGAGAAACTCGTCCGTTCGCTAAACCTCGAGTTCGATATTCTTCCGTTCCAGTACTCAAGGGGCCATATAGCGAAAAACGCCGAGCCTTTGATAACGGCGGTTGAGCGCTCACACCGCTATGTCCTCGGTACGGAACCACCTAACCCACCGTCCGCCGAGGTGAGCATGTGGCGCGATCTGAATGTCTTCAATGAGGTGGGAATCCCATCCGTATGCTACGGTCCACCCCGACAGAGAGAGGCGATGAGCGGGGGACAAAACCGCGCCATGAGAACTGCCGATCTCTTGGCAGCGACGAAAGTTTACGCTTTGACCATATTGTCCCTGTGCGGCTACGAAACAGATAGCGCAGCATAAGACAGTGAGATTTTGCAAATTCCTCCAGTGCCTGTAACGGATTCCCTTTGACTCCATATCCCCGCTATGCTTTCTCTCATTGGCGTATCCTTTCTCTGCCTGTTCGACTACGCAGCTTTCGTTTTGAGATTCTCGAAAGGGTACGCCCGCCTATTTCTTATTTCCGAGACCAAGGACCTCAGTCACCGGCTCCCTTAAAGAATTGACATTTGGGGAAAAAGCAGTGATATACGTGGCACTTGACAGTAGGGTTGGCTTCCCTTAGGAGATCAGGAACCCTCCAAGAGTTAAGATTTCGCGCGGACCAACGCCATGAAAAGTATTTTGCTCGGACAGCTTTCCGCTTTGGATGAGGAAGGCTACTTTACTGCCAAGCTGCCCGATGGAAAAGACGTACTGGTTCTGCGCTGCTCCGGTGCTCTCTATGCCATTCAACGGAGGTGCCCGCACGAGGCCGCGCCTTTAGAAAGAGGCCAGGTCTGGAATAAGATGATCCGCTGCGGCCAGCACGGTTTCACTTTCGATCTAGAAACCGGAGAGGGGTTGAACTGTGCGGGCTACAGAATCGAACGATACGCTGTCACGGAAGAAGACGGAAAAATTTTCCTCCATATGAATTCTAACTGAATTCTAATGAACCGCCATAGGCATAGGACAGAGATCTAGCCCCGAAGACAAAGGAGCAAAACTATGCGCGACTTACGAGAATTGATAGAGGACTGGCAAGCCACCGGCCAGTTGAAGGTGGTCGAAGACGCGGACGCGGATCTTGATATTGGCGCCCTGGCTGAGGTGTCGGGTTTAGGAGCCGAACCTCCCGCTTTGCTTTTTGACAGGATTAAAGGCTACCCGCAGGGCTATCGGGTCTTGATCAACATGTTTCAAACTCAACACCGTACAGCTCAGGCGTTGGGAGTTACCGATACGCTTAGAGGACCAGCTCTGGTTAACGAGATCCGCAAACGAATGGAGGATTACAAACCTGTTCCACCCAAGCTGGTCGCTTCAGGACCGATCAGCGAACATGTCATGCAGGGAAAAGATATTGACGTTTTCACGTTCCCCGCGCCAAAGCTCCACAAGGATGATGGCGGAAAATATATCGGCACGCAGGACGCAGTCATCACAAAGGACCCGGATGGAGGTTGGGTCAATCTCGGCACTGCAAGAGTGCAGATCCAAGAACCCGCGACGGTTAGCATTTATATCTCCCCGGGCAAGCAAACCCGGCTGATCGCTGAACAGTACTGGATGAAAAAGCAGTCTTGTCCCGTCGCGGTCGTGTGCGGCATCGAACCGGTGCTTTTTGCCGCGGCATCTCTGGGGCTTCCGTGGGGAGTGTCGGAATACGACTTTGCGGGGCATATACGCGGAGAGCCAGTACCGATCGTACGGGGGCAGCATACCGGGTTGCCGATCCCGGCAGATGCTGAAATTGTTCTCGAAGGCGAGATGCCGCCTCCTGAAGTGGACTCCCGACCTGAGGGGCCTTTTGGCGAATGGACGGGCTACTACGCCTCGGGAACTCGTCCGGCGCCGGTGATTCATGTCAAGCGCGTGTACTACCGAACCGATCCCATCATCACCGTCGTTGGAGATCTGAAGATCTACCCTCTCGACAGCTATCTCTCCCTCCTGTTTCGCTCTGCCGAAATCTGGAATGAGATGGAAAAGTGTGGGGTCACCGACGTCAAGGGGGTTTGGCAGCTCGAATCAGGAATGAGATTCTTGCAGGTCATCTCGCTGCGGCAACGTTACGGGGGCCACGCACGCCAGGCGGCCCATGTAGCCCTTGGGGCGCGAGAAGGAGGATACCTGGGACGTTTTGTCATCGTCGTTGACGACGATATCGACCCTTCAAACATGGCTGACGTCTTGTGGGCCATCGCCACCAGGTGCGACCCGGAAACTTCCATCGAGATCATGCGCGGATGCTGGAGCAGCCCGATCGACCCCAGGATTCCGCCGGAGCGAAGAAGCCAGGGGGATTTCACCAACTCACGCGCCATTATCGACGCCTGCCGGCCATTCCGTTGGATCAAAGAGTTTCCTAAAGACCATGCGCTGACCCATGAGGAGCGGGTCAAAGTCGCTGAGAAATGGCGCCACATAGTTTCCTGATACGGCTTGGCTTCACGCTCTTCGGGTGAACCACCGAAGGGCAGGCTCAAGCATTAGCAGGTTGCTGAAAAACTCTCGTTCACCCTGAGAAAACAAACTCCATGGCGATCCTCCTGGAAAACGCATCTGTGGTCACGCTAAACAGGGCGAAGCCCGTTCTCGAGGGGCAGCAGATCCTCATTCATCAGGGAAGCCTTGCTCAGATGGGAAGGCAGATTCATACCCGCGCGCTTCCGATCACAAAGCGAATCGACTGCTCGCAAAAAATCGTCATGCCCGGCTTGGTCAACGCTCACTCCCACCTGACGGAGATCCTGCAAAGAAGCTTCCGCGACAACGTACGGATGGAAATCTGGCGCGGCTACAGAGCTACGACAGAGGACAGAGCCCATCTGGCAGCAGAGGAGATCGGAGCAGCGGCCGAGCTGGCATGCGCGGAGATGCTGAAGAACGGGGTGACCGCGGTTGTGGACCACTTCTCAACCCGGCCGGGATTGAGCGTAGCTAAAATGGATGCCATTCTTTCGGCTTTCGAAAAAACCGGCATCCGGGGAACGCTCGTTCCCTCGCTGCGCGACCAAGACTTCATTCAATTGGCGACGCGAAGCCAGAGCCGCAGGCGCGCGGCTGAGAAAAGATCCCAAGAACCCTGGAGGGAGGAAGTGCTCACGGTACTGGAGAGGCTGCGCGGGTCACGCACCCTCTCCGGCCTTATGCTGGGGCCTTCTTCCCCTATGAACTGCAGCGATGAGCTGCTGCGCGAAGTCGCCCTGCTTGCCGAGCAACTTGACCTGGGGATACACACGCACCTCTTGGAGACGAGACTACAGTCCTGGGCGGCCCGCAAACTGTATAAAAAACCCTTATGCGCACATCTTGCGGAGATTGGATTTCTCTCCCCGCGCCTTTCAGCGGCACATAGCATCTGGCTGAACGAGAGAGAAATGGATCTGTTTGCTTCATCTGGAGCCAGCGTCGTTCACAACCCCGCCAGCAACCTCAAGCTGGGAAGCGGCATTGCCCCGATTGCCAAGCTAAAAACTCGTGGCGTCAACGTGGCTCTTGGCACCGATGGAGGAGACACGAGCGATACCTACTCTATCTTTGAGCAGATGAGATTGGCGGCTTTTCTATCGCGGCTCGTGGCGGAGAACCCGGATGATTGGATTACGGCGCTCGACGCTCTAAGGATGGGAACCGCCAACGGGGCTAACGCGTTTCCTCACTGGCGAGGTAAAATCGGCCAAATGAAGCCCGGTTACCGGGCTGATCTTATTATATTAAAACCCAGCCTTCGACTCCGTCCGCTAAATGATATCGTCCACCAACTGGTCTTCTGCGAAGGGGGCCAGTCGGTTGACACGGTTATAGTCGACGGCACGGTGGTCGTGGAGGGGGGCCGTCTCACCCGGGTTGACGAAGAGAGTCTGATTCGGCGGGTCGAACCGATCAGCAGGAAGATGCACCGGCTCTACTCTCTCACCAAGAAAAAGCCCGACCACGCTCAGCGGATCACTCGTGACCTGTACAAAAAGGCTTTTCGGCGCAAGACGGGCGGCCTTCCGCTCTGGCAGGCTGCAAAAAAATGACTTTCTTGGACCAGTCTCAGCGCGAAAGTAAAATCTCCAATCCTTTCAATCCTCCTTCCGTTCACACTGAGCTCGTCAAGGGCGGCCGCGAATCTTTTCAGCAGTCTGCCAGCTTAAATTTCATTCAATCGCAACTTTACTATTTTTGAATTGACAAACATCTCCTCCATGCTTATAGCTGCCTCTAAGAGGGGCGATAAGAGCGAGCTGAGAGTGGGCGCCGATGCTAACATCGTACCGGTCGAGCTGAAAAAGACTCAGGCCGGCCAAAACTGTCGGGAAGGCGGTTTGATTCTTGCCATGCTAAAATCGGCCTGTCGTGATGTAAAGAGCGAAAGGATAAAACCCTTCGTTCTTGTAAGGGCTCTAGGTCTCCCATGCGGAGTCAGAAAGGAGGGAGGGTTTTTATGCGTTACGGAATGAATGCCCTCGTAGTAACAGTCAGCCTCGTGCTTGTCGCAGGTCCGGTGTACGGCAGCAGTCATGACTTCTATAAAGGAGCGACGATGAGGCTTGTGGTAGGCTTTGCGGCCGGCGGAGGCTTCGATACATACTCCAGGACCATCGCTCGCCATCTAGGGAAGCACATCCCGGGCAACCCAACCATTGTCGTTGAGAACATGACGGGAGCAGGAGGCCTGATTGCCGCCAACCACCTCTATAGAGCGGCCAAACCGGATGGCCTAACCATCGGGAACATCATTGGTGGTCTGTTCATGGCCCAGCTTCTGGGACGGGCGGGAATCGAGTTTGACGCATTGAAGTTTGGGTACTTGGGAGTCCCTGCGAAGGACCACCCTACGTGCGTTTTCATGAAGGAAAGCGGCATCACCAGCATCGAGAAATGGATGGCTTCGAAAACACCGGTTAAGGTTGGTGGAACCGGTCCCGGCGCCACTACCTATGACAATCCTAGGATACTTCAGGTTGCTCTCGACCTTCCCATTCAAGTGGTCGGTGGCTACAAAGGCACCGCTGGTATCCGCCTTGCAGCCGAACGTGGAGAAGTGGCGGGCGGTTGCGGTTGGGGCTGGGACTCAGTCAGAGCCACATGGTCCAAGGCAGTAGCATCAGGCGACGCGGTTGTTGTCCTTCAGTCAACGTCTCACGCTCACCCGGAACTAGCCAATGTCCCGCTGGCGATCAACTTTGCTAAGTCTGAAGAGTCCCGTCAGTTAATCCAAGCGGGATCTCACGATATGAATGCGCTCACCCGCTCTTACGTTATTCCTCCTGGAACTCCAAAAGATCGGTTGCAAGTATTGCGCAAAGCCTTCATGGAAACGATGAAAGATCCGGCGTTTCTGTCTGAGGCTAATAAAGCCAAGTTGAACATCGACCCAATCTCAGGAGAAGAGATGGAGACGACTGTACGTCGTCTTTTCAAGCTGTCTCCTGCTATTGTTGACAGACTGAAAGAGGTCCTTAAGTAGAGGCGCGGCATCCTGCTTACCACCTTTCCTCCTGCAACCACACTTTTACGCTAGAGCCCGCTTTCGGTTGACAGCTTCCTTGACCGAATGTAGAAACACAAACGCCCGCAGGAAGGGAGGTCAAGGCCCATGAAAGATGCAGTAAGAAGACTCAATGTCGAATACCGATTTAACCTGAGCGACCAGGAGATCGATCTGGTGGCGCAGCAGGCGGAGGAAGCCGCGCTTCTGTTCCGGCCGCTTTTCGAAGTCGATGTCACGGGCGTAACGCCGCTGACGAAAATTGATAAAACTGTTAAAAAGACGGCCCCTGTCAAGAAAAGGTAAAAATGAAGGCGTTGGACCTCGAAGGATTGACGATAAGTGAGATTGCTCCCCTGATCAGAAAGAAGCAAGTTTCTCCACTGGAGCTGACCAGGCGTTATCTTGACAGAATTAAAACACTAAATCCCGCCCTCAACGCCTACCTGGCGATAACCGAGGAGGGCGCCGTTGCCGCGGCCAGAAGAGCCGAGCGGGAAATCAGCAGGGGAAACTACCGCGGGCCGCTGCACGGCATTCCGTTTTCCATCAAAGACAATATCGCCATCAAAGGGGTGACGACGACAGCCGGATCGAAGATCCTGTCGGATTGGGTGCCGGACTTCGACGCGACCGTGGTCGAGAGGCTCAAGAAAGCCGGCGCTGTCATTCTGGGCAAGACCAACATGCACGAGTGGGCCAAGGGCAGCAACAGCATCAATCCCTTTTACGGCACGTCTCGTAATCCTTGGGATACGACCAGAATTCCCGGAGGATCGAGCGGTGGCTCCGCTGTGGCGGTTGCTGCCGGCCTTTGCCTCGCATCCCTGGGCACCGACAGCGCTGGATCGGTCAGAAACCCCGCATCGTTGTGCGGCACGGTAGGGCTCAAGCCAACTTACGGCAGGGTGAGTTGCTTCGGAGGGGTCGCAGGAACCGGCGGTTACACCGTCAATCACTTCGGTATACTTACCAGAACCGTCAAAGATTGCGCCGTGGTTCTGGGGCATATAGCCGGACACGATCCCAAGGATCCGCTGAGCTCGGATGAGCCCGTCCCCAATTATACTAAGCTCAACGGAATCCCGCTAAAGAGAATGAAAGTCGGAATCATCAAGGGATACTTCGATGAATCTTTAGTCGGCGAAGTGCGGCACGCATTTGAGGAAGCCTTGAGGACGCTGAAAGCCTTCGGTATGAAAACCCAGGAAATCACGATCCCCCATATAGATCTGGTTCCGGCATTGCAAGCCGCCAGCACCCGACCGGAAGCCAACTCCGATCATGATCAGTATCTGCGAACGCGACCCCGTGACTACAGTCCTGGACTGCTTTACAGTCTCATCGCCGGGCTTTTGATTCCCGCTTCCGTATACGTAACGGCGCAGCGAGTCAGGAGGCTGCTCTGCCAAGAGTTCGACGCTGCCTTCGAGAGAGTACAAGTAATCGTCGCGCCGACCTTGTTTAGCCCCGCCCCTACCGTCGAGGAGTGTAACCGCGGCTATATAGAGGCCGACGGCAAAAGGATCAATCTCCAGGATCGAGCTGGAAACTTTTTGACCCGGTACACTATACCTTTCAACGTGACCGGCCTCCCGACCATAAGCATTTGTTGCGGCTTCTCGTCTTCGGGTTTGCCAATTGGCATGCAGATTTCCGCGCCGCCCTTCCAGGAGGGTGTGCTGTTTCAAGTGGCGCATGCCTACGAGAGGGCCGCGGAATGGTATAAGAGAAAGCCGCAACTGTAACGCCGCGCCTGCACAGTCGCGGCGGGTGAGATCCGCAACCTAACTTGAGCGGTTGAGTTCCGGCCGACCGGGCCCTTTCTGCATCATGGTTGCTTCTCTACGAAGTCAGTATCTACCAGCGCCGCGCACGAGGGGCAATAAAATTGCCGCAGCAGGTACTGGCCGTCTAAAGCGGACATTAGGCAACCCGCATTGGCCGGCGGCAATAAGCGAATCTTGCAGAACTCCCGCCAATTTTGGTCGGCGCGGCAGTATTGGAATTGACACCTGCTGCAATGAATCCAATCTT
>JBOHVS010000249.1:0-3637 GCA_050735975.1 Binatia bacterium
TTCATCCCAGCCCGCTGGAAGATCCCACCTGGAGCTACGTAGTCCTGGGGCTCGCGATGATTTTCGAAGGCATTGTCTTCGTTATCGCCTTCAAGCAGTTCCAGGCTATCAAAGGCGAACAGAGCACATGGCAGGCGATCCGCACGAGCAAGGACCCCACGACTTTTACGGTGTTGTTCGAGGACTCGGCCGCGATGCTCGGGTTGGTAGCGGCACTGGTTGGAATCTATCTCGCGCATCAGTTTGAGAATCCATATTTTGACGGCGCCGCCTCCATCGTCATTGGGCTGATTTTGGCAATCGTAGCTTTCCTAATAGGCTACGAGAGCAAGGGTTTGTTGGTGGGAGAAGGCGCCGACCCGAAGACTCTGCAAAGCATAAAAGCTTTGGCAGAGGCAGATGCGGCGATAAGAGCCGTGGAGCGGCCGCTCACGATGCACTTTGGTCCGCATACCGTCCTCCTGACCATGCATGTTCAATTCCGCAACGGTTTGTCCGGAACAGAGAGAGAGTCGGCGGTCGAGCGGCTCGAAAAAGCCATTCACCGGAAGCATGAAGAGATCAAGCATGTTTTCATCGAAGCCAAATCGATATCGGAGCACGTGCCCGAGAAACCAGCAGGTAGGGAGCAGGGACTCTGACGCAAAAACCGCATGAAAACGCGTATCCTCAATTATTGGGATGCCCTTCGCTCGAGCTTTTGGTTTATCCCGTCGCTTATGGCGCTTGTGACCGTCGGCTTGTCATTCGCTACCTTGGCCATCGATTGGACGATTAGGCAGAAACGGATTGAAGAGGCTGGATGGCTGTGGGCCGGAGGACCGGACGGCGCGCGTGAACTGCTTTCCACTATTGCCGGTTCCATGATTACCGTCACCGGCGTGGTCTTCTCGATCACAATCGTAGTGCTCGCGCTGGCATCGTCTCAGTTTGGGCCGCGGTTATTGCGCACTTTCCTGCGCGATAGAGGCACGCAAACTGTGCTCGGGACCTTCATATCCACGTTCACCTACTGCTTTTTAGTTCTGCGGACCGTTCGGAGCGACGATGCGGGTGAGTTTGTTCCGCATATCTCTGTCACAATCGCGATTGGACTGGCTTTAGCGAGTGTCGGCGTGCTGATCTACTTTATCCATCACATATCGGTCTCGATTCAGGCGCCGATTATCCTCGCTAGGGTTGCCGACGAGCTTGATCGTGGCATCGAGCGGCTGTTTCCCGAGTGCTTGGGAGAAGCAGTGCAGGAAAGGAAAGACGATGGGGAAAGAAGGCAGATACCCCAGGGCTTTGATCGCGAGGCGCGCACTCTGCCGGCTGGGACCAGCGGCTATCTACGCGCCATCGACGGCGATCGCCTGATGGAAATAGCCATCGAGAACGATCTTATCGTCCGGCTCGAATATCGCCCCGGCCACTTCGTCATCCAGGGAAGCGAGTTGGCTCTTATCTGGCCGAAAGAAAAGGTAAACGACCAGCTCATCGACAAGATGAAAGGATTGTTTATCGTTGGACCGGAACGCACCGAGACCCAGGATGTAGAATTCGCGGTTCACCAGATCGTCGAGGTCGCTCTCAGGGCTTTGTCGCCGGGAGTCAACGAGCCGTTTACCGCCATCACTTGCGTGGACCGGCTGGGCGCCGCCCTTTGTCGATTGGCTGGGAGAGAGATCCCGTCCCCGTATCGCTATGATCCTGCCAACAAGCTGCGTGTGATCGCTGATGGAGTGGACTTTCCCGGAGTCGCCGACGCTGCCTTTAACCAGATCCGGCAGTCCGCGCGGTCGAGCGCGGCAGTGACGATCCGCCTTCTGGAAACGCTCGTGATCGTAGTCCGGAGCGTCAACAGAGAGGAGGATCGCACGGCGCTTTTGCGGCAGGCTGTTATGATCGAGCGCGGTGGCCGCGAAGGTTTGGCGGAAGAACAGGATCGCAAAGATGTAGAGGAGCGCTACCGGGCTTTCTTGAAGGCTTTGGACGAGAAAGCCGCAAGGCCGATGCACGGGTCGGGCGGCGCAAGCGTTTTTCATTTGCATACGGACCGCTGAGTTTTCGGTCGAATGGCCGCGGCGCACTGTAAAATTACTATGGATGTCATTCTGAACACAGTGAAGAATCTCGACCGATCAACAGGTTGCGTAAGGCGAGATCCTTCGGCTTTGCCTCAGGATGACATTGCGACACAGTCTCCTAGATGGAGAGGTGGTAATGAACAAACCTGAAGTTGTCGTCGTTACAGGGGCCTCGGCCGGTGTCGGGCGCGCCACTGCGCGCGCGTTTGGCGGGCGGGGCGCCCATATCGGATTGCTTGCGCGGGGACGTGACGGACTCGAGGCGGCACGTAGAGAGATTGAGGCGGCCGGGGGCCAAGCCCTGGCCGTGCCGGGCGACGTTGCAATCGCTGAGCAGGTTGAAGCTGCCGCAGAAGCCGTTGAACAGAGGTTCGGTCCCATCGATATCTGGATCAATAACGCGATGGTTTCCGTTTTCTCGCCGATTAAGGAGATGACGCCGGAGGAGTTCAAGCGCGTGACGGAAGTGACCTATCTCGGATATGTCTACGGTACTCTCTCAGCATTGAAACGCATGCTGCCGCGCGATCGCGGAGTCATTGTGCAGGTCGGCTCCGCTCTGGCTTATCGGGGGATTCCTCTACAGGCGGCTTATTGCGGCGCCAAGCACGCAATTCAGGGGTTCACGGACTCGCTACGCTGCGAGCTGCTTCACGACGGCAGTAACGTTAAGGCGATCGAGGTCCACATGCCGGCCTTGAACACCCCTCAATTCTCTTGGGTCAAGAGCCGGCTGCCGCGAAAGCCGCAGCCTGTGCCGCCGATTTTCCAACCCGAGCTCGCGGCCGATGCCATTGTATGGGCCGCTCACCAAAACCGATCTGAAGTTTATGTCGGATGGCCGACGGTAAAAGCGATCGTGGGCAACAAAGTCGCACCACGGTTCGCCGACTGGTATCTGGCCCGCAACGGTTATGAATCGCAGCAAACCGACGAGCCTGTGGAACCGGGCCGTCGCGACAATCTCTGGGAGCCACTCGCCGGTGATCATGGGACGCATGGTGATTTCGATGCGCGATCGTGCGACTATAGTCTGCAAGTGTGGATGAGCAAAAACCGGACCTGGCTCGCGCTGGCTGGACTGACGGTAGCAGGCGCGGTTGTCGGCGCCTGGAAAAATTCAGTCCGGGAAGAGCCGCTCACTTCTTCGACAACTCAGAGGACGCGATAGATGCCCACGTTTTTAAGATATCTGCTGTTTCAGATCCCCGAATGGCTGATCCTGATATTATTTCTATCGTTTTTGGTCGATAAAGACGCAGTTAGTGTTCGAGCCACGATCGGATTGTTTATTGTTTGGATACTCAAGGATTTCGTTATTTATCCTATCGTGCGCGGCGCCTATCAAACCGGTGTACGGACGGGTTCCGAGCAGCTTGTCGGCAAGAAAGGCGTGGCTCACCAAACGTTGGCTCCTCAAGGCTACATCAAAATCCAGGGCGAACTCTGGAAGGCTCGGACGGATAATGTGAATCGGCCGATAGCCAAAAACAGCGCGGTAAGGGTAAGGTCAGCAGCGCGTATGACATTGCTTGTAGAACAAGAAAGTAGCGAGCATGAGAAGAGCC
>JBOHVS010000250.1:0-3702 GCA_050735975.1 Binatia bacterium
TGTTAAGGTTTTATTCATTTTGACTTTTGCACTTTACAATTTGAAATTTGCAATGAAAGAGAACACGACAGTTCGTTGATAGTGTTCCCGGCCTCGTGAATAATCCGGGCTAATAGTGGGCTAATAGGCCAGCCGGCGTTTACCGGAGTCTATTGAGACGCGTGTGAGTACAGGCAATTTTCAGGGAAGAACTAAAACCATGTCAATTTTAAAGGTCGAAGGGGTTACGAAGTCCTTTAAGGACGTTAAGGCCCTCGACAACGTCAGCTTTGAATTTAATAACGGAATACTTTCCTTTCTCGGGCCGTCGGGCTGCGGAAAGACGACTTTGTTGAGGTCCATTGCCGGTCTGGAAATTCCCGACAGCGGAACTATCTCGATCGCAGATAAGGTCCAAACGTCGATCGAAAACGGCATTCTCGTACCGCCTTATTCGCGCGCGATCGGCTTTGTATTCCAGAACTATGCGCTATGGCCCCACATGACGGTCTACAAGAACGTCGCTTTCGGGCTTAAGTTACGCAAGTTACCGGAAGAGGAGATTCGGCGTAAGGTTTTGGCGGCCTTGGAGCTGGTTGGCCTGCAGGGTCGGGAGGAGAGATATCCATCTCAATTAAGCGGCGGGCAGCAGCAGAGAGTTGCCCTGGCGCGGAGCCTGGCGCTCGAGCCCAGGTTGATTCTGCTGGACGAGCCTTTGAGCAACCTCGACGCCAAGTTGCGCGAAGAGATGCGGGTGGAACTGCGAAAATTGATCAAAAAAGTCAGTATCAGCGCGTTGTACGTCACCCATGACCAGGAAGAAGCATTCACGATATCAGATGCCGTCATTGTCATGGAAACCGGCAAGATTCTCCAATACGACGTGCCGGATGAGATCTATAACCGGCCCGCGCATCCTTTCGTAGCGTCTTTCATCGGGCACTCGGCGCTCGTAGACGGGAAAGTGGTAAAGGTGGAAGGCGGACATTGCACTGTGACGATTCCGGACTTCAACGGTGTTAGCTTGATCTCGCCCGCTCCGCAGCGGATAGCGCCGGGAGATGCTTGCAAAGTCGTCATCCGAACGAGTGAAATTCGGCTCAGCCATGAACGTTTCCCGGACGGGACTGACAATGTTCTGGAAGGGCAGATGACCAGCCGCGAGTTTCGGGGCGGGTTGACCGATCACCGGATTCAAATCGGATCGCGAGAGTTGGTTGTGACCTCGCACAAGCTCTGCCCCATGATTCAAGTGAATGGCGGCGGTGGAAAGACATTTCTGTCGATCGACCGATCGGCGATCAGTCTGATCGTGGGCTAGTGCCCGAGCTCCGAGGCCTCGCGATCCAGCAGCTTTGTGAAAAACTCTATCTCAGGCTGTGT
Source organism: Binatia bacterium (assembly GCA_050735975.1). Lineage (GTDB taxonomy): Bacteria > Desulfobacterota > Binatia > UBA9968 > UBA9968 > DATMBL01. The sequence continues at coordinate 1,363 of JBOHVS010000250.1, forward strand.
CCGAAGCCGTATATGGCTGATAGCTTATGGCATATAGATGAAATCAGGGAAACCATCCGCTATAGGCCATTAGCCATAGGCTATAACCGTCAGGAGAAAAGGCCATTAACTGGAAATCATTAAAAATTGCCTATCGCCAGGGAATGTTTGTGCCGTTGCTGGCCAGCCTGATCGTGGGCGCGGCGATCATTACGCCCGTAATCATCGTGCTTGTTCGGAGCTTGACCACCGGTAGATTGGGAGCCGAGGTCGGGTTTTCCCTCGAAAACTACCTCACGGTGTTCGCCGATCGCGATATTCTGGCGATGATGAATAACTCTATCATTTACGCGGCGGGCTCGGCCGCGCTGGGGACTGGTCTGGGCGCGCTGCTCGCTTGGATCGTCGCGCGCACCAACACGCCGGGCAAGGCTTTGGTAGAGCTGATGCCGCTCTACCCGATTCTCATGCCGCCGATCATGAAAAATATCGCCTGGATTTTGCTGCTCGCGCCGAAGTCCGGCGTTCTGAACAGCATGTTGCGACAATACTTCGGCGTCACCGAGCCGGTCTTCAACGCCTTCAGCATGGCGGGAATGATCTGGGTATTTGGCCTGGCATGTGTTCCGTTGGGCTATCTTTTCCTGCTGCCGGTGTTTCTATCTTTTGACCCGTCCTTGGAAGAAAGCGCGTACATCGCCGGGAGCAAGCCGATAAGCACGATGTTCCGCATCACCTTTCCGTTGGCCGTTCCGGCACTCTTATCGGCCTTTGTGCTCAATTTTTTAAGGGGTTTGCGCTCTTTCGAAACTCCAGTCCTGCAGGGGACTCCGGCGGGGATAAAAGTTTTCGTGAGTCGCGTTTACGACTCTATGGCGCTGGAGTTTAGTACCGGGCTTGCGACTTCCTATAGCATGGTTCTGGTGGTTCTTTCGGTCATTACTCTATTATTCTACATTCGCGCAACGCGGTTCTCCGAGCGGTACGCGACTATCACCGGCAAGGGCTATCGGGTCAACATCATCGATATCGGGCCCTGGAAGTACGTTACGTTTTTCGCCGTCTTCGTCTACTTCATGGCCGGGATCGCGATTCCCTTTGTGGTGTTGATCGTCGTCTCCATGATCCCATACTTCGATTACGAGACGTTCATGAAATTTCCCACCAACGCGGTGTTGTCGAATTATTACACGGTGATGAGGCATCCAAGCTTTGTCACCGGTCTCTACAATTCGCTGATCTTGTCTGTCACCATTGCCCTGGTGACCGTCTTCTTCGGCATCGTTATGGCCTTCACCATTTACAGAACCCGCGCCTACGGCACCAAGGTCTTTGAGTTTATCGGCACCTTGCCGCTGGCTTTCCCGCCATTGGTTCTATCGGTGGGCCTGGTGATCATTTTCCTGGGCACCCCGCTCTACAACAGTTTGTGGGCGCTTGGACTGGGGCTGTTCGTCGCGTATTTCCCTTACGCGTTTAGAAATGCGTCGGGTTCTATCGTCAACATTCATAAAGAGCTGGATGAGGCGGCTTGGGTGCATGGCGCCAAGTGGCGGCATGTCTTTTTTAAGATCACTTTGCCGATCTTGAAGCCGTCGGTGGGCGGCGCGCTTTTCTATATATTCATTGAAGCCATCCGCAACGTCGATGTGGCGATACTGCTTACATCGCCGGGCAATGAATACGGGCCGGTGACGCTTTTCGAGTATTTCAGGTTAGGGCAGTGGGCCGAAGCGGCGGCTGGCGGCGTTATCTATCTCATTATCTTGATTGTCGCGGTCTCTATCGCCAAGTTTGCGTTCAAATTGAAGTTCAGTCTATAACTCAACGTCAAAGAGAGTAGTCCAAAAAAGGGGGTAATGAGAATGGGAAAGAAGAGATCAATGGCTTTTGCTATCGCACTGGCGGCGGTTTTCTTTGTTGGCGCGGTCGGGAGCGCCGCTGAAAAGTCAGCCGCGAAAGCTGGCGGCCAAAAGCAGGCTCCAAAGGCCGCGGCTACCGGCAATGCGACAGCGGCGGCCGCCAAGGCCTTCGAAAAGGTCAGCAAAGAGCTTTATCCCAAGGCGAAGCAGGAGGGCAATTTAATCATATACAGTGTGTGGGATATCGAGCACATTCGCGCCATCACCGACGCGTTTACAAAAAGATACCCCGGGATCAAGACGAGTTACTGGCAGGCGAGAAATCCGGAGATCGTGACTCGCGTCTTGACGGAATTCCGGGGCGGGCAACCGAGTGTCGATACTATTCTCTCGGACAACGCGCCTTCGGTGCTGCGCGCCGCCGGGGCCATGGCGTCTTATGAAACGGTCCAGAAAGACGTGCTGGTTCTCCACGATCCCACTCTGCCGACGGTGAGCC
>JBOHVS010000251.1:0-15898 GCA_050735975.1 Binatia bacterium
CACAATTGCCCTATAACGAACGATCAGTCATCGGGTAGGGGTATGGCTAGGGGTGAAAATCAGCTGAGCGAGGATCTTGTAGTCTAATTTCTTAATGGGGCGTGTCTCATTTCATTGACAGGTTCCGCGGCCGACTCTGATGGACCGGAAAAGCTTTTACCACCGGCAAATTCCTTGGTCCCGCTTCGAAAGCGTCGAGCAGACCGTGTCTTACTGTGCTGTTCAGCGCAAGCTATAACCCATCTCGTAATGAATATAGATACCATCGAAGAAGAACCAGCGCATGCGCGCGCTCTCGCGCGCGTAATTGACCGCCAGTTCCTGCAGTTCCGGCGTCTTGGCGTACTCGTCCAGGATGTCGAATCCCTTTCCTCCGTGTTCCGTATCCGCGACGGCATGTAGCCAGAAGTGCTCTATCTCCTCCTCTTTGAATCGATAGATCTCGCGTAGCGCGGGGAGCATCTTGCTGTAAAGAGGCGGGGATTGAGACTCGGTGCCGACGTTTGTTGCCGCTACGCTGGCAATGAAGGACTCTTCTTTGCACACGCGGTTGAAAAAAGTCACCCACGCTTCCGTGGTAGGAAGCCCTCGGCTCCGTTTGACCTGCTGGATATCGGCTCCGTTTGCGGCCGCAAAGCGCAGGATGATATCCAGATGAGGACGCGATGGATCGGTCTCCTCCAGATAATTTTCGAGCAACAATCGTTGCACCTCGAGCGGTGTATTGGCGGTCTTGAATAACTCGCCTCGATAGATGTTGCTGATCCAGTGATATTGCTCAATGCCCCAGCCCATCAACGCCCTGCGACTCAGTTTTCCGGCAGCCCACTTTTCGGTCAGCGGATGATTAGCACAGTGACGCTCCATAACCGCCGCTTCGAGGCGTTCGCGAAGAGCACTTTTGGATTTCATCTATCAGCCTTTATCTTTACTAGCGTAGCTAACAAACGAGCGGCATTGGCCCCCGCGTCTCGTGCCCGAGCAGGCCTTCCTGTTACTGACTGGCCAACTCCCTTGGGAGCGAGCACTCTGCGGTTCGGATCGAACCTAGTCAAGATGCAATTTAGTGTCAACCGAATCTGCGGGAGGTTGTTCAGACAACACCACTCCGAAATCGATATCGGTGCCCCGTCCAAATTGGATTGACAGGTACTATCTATTTGATACGGATATGCGAGTAGGGAAGCCGCCAGCTTTGAGCCTTCCGAAGGAGGCGTCGCATGTTCGGATACCGCGCCAGAATAGGGTACATCTCGCCGTCCGTCATTGAACTCAATGCCTATGACTTCTATCGCATCGTCCCGAAAGGAGTCGGGCTTGTCGCTGTGGCGTGCATGGTGGAAGGTTGGAAGGAAGACGCCTACAAGCGGGCGCTCTCCCAGGTCGAGTCCTGCGCCCGGGAACTTGCCCGGCGATCTTGCGACTTTGTCATTCACGGCGGCGCGCCGTTGGTTTTGAGCCAAGGCAAGGGATTCGAAACGAAGCTTTTGACCCAGCTACAAGAAATCATCGGCGCTCCGTGCACGACCAGCATAGTCGCGGCGATGGACTCGTTTCGGGATCTTTCGGTCTCCAGATTGGCGGTTGTCGATCCGTATCCGCCCGATCTCAACGCCAAAATGACCGCTTATCTTAAGGAGTGGGGGTTCGAAGTTGCTTCGCTCGTAAGTCTCGGGACTTCTTTCACCGAGTCAAGCATCGCCTCGATCGGCGATATCTACAGGGCGGCAAAACGGGCGATTAAGGAAGCGCCAAACGCGGAGGCGGCTTTTATACCTTGCGCGAATTTTCCGGTAGTCGACGTCGTCGAAGAGATAGAAACCGACTTTGGTTTGCCGGTAATCACGAACATCACGTCGCAGCTATATGTAGCGTTCAAAGCGATTGGGATGCACGAGAAAATAGCCGGGTACGGCAAATTGATGCGAATGTTATGAGGGAAAGCCATTACGGGAAGGAGTGGTCAATGGCGAAGATAAGATCGGTGGTCGTGGAAGGGAATCGAGAGAGCGGATTCAAGAGAGTTCAGGTTTTGTTCGGCACGAACTATTTCCTGGAAATAGCCGATAATGACGGCCGGATCAGCTTCCTTCTGGGGGCGCACCACACGGGATTCAAGGCGGATGCTTCCGAGCTTCAGGGCGAGCTACAGAAGTACATCAGCGAAGTTCAGGAGCGGCATCCGGAAAGCTCATTGGAGCAGGAGTAGAGCGATCGGTTATACAAATAGCACGGGAAAGCGCATACCCATATAAAGGGGGGACTAACTATGGCACGTATTCGACATTTGGCGATCGTGACGGAGAACCGGGAAAGGCTGGTTAAGTTCTACACGACGGCTTTCGGGATGAAGGTGATCGACGGAGTTGGTCCGGCCATTTATCTGTCGGACGGTTACCTCAATTTAGCAATCATTCAAAAACGGCCGCAATACAAGGAAGGGCTTTATCATTTTGGTTTTGAAGTGGAAAATATCGAGCAACTAAAGCCGATGTGCAAGGAGTTGGGAGCGGCAACGGAAATCCAGAAGAGACCCCCCAACCGTGAAGCCGAGTATCGAGTTCACGACCCGGACGGAAATCCAATCGATCTCTCTCAACATGGCTGGCCGGTCTAGCAGACATGCTGAAAAAGACTCATATGCTTCCTGTCTGCGTGCGACGCACAGGCGTTACGCTCAATCTGCGTGCGAATAAGGCCACCCCAATTTCAGTCCACTTTAAAATGATTAATAGGTAGAAAAGGGCATTGACATTTTTAAAAGTGATGTGTTAGTTACAAAAATATGGTCAGTGCTGTAACGGCTACATCACGCAAGCCGGAAGGTTCTGGTATGCCGCCTTGCCTTCTGAAGCTCCGCGCAAGTTTGCAGTCTTTGCCAGTTCACCATGCGCGCATCGCGCATTTTGCAATGTTAAATCCTGCCGATTTTCTGCAGCTTGACGCAAGGCAAATCGGATACCAGTGTGGTACCAGCGAAGCTACCGTGGTGCGGTTTTGTCAACGAGCTGGCTACAAGGGCCTGAGCGAAATGAAGAAAATACTTTCGCTGGAACTTGCGACAGCCCTCATGCCTTCTCAATCCGTCATTAAGGCTGACATCAAAGAATCAATTCCGCAACGCGTGTTTTCTGATTGCATAGTAGCCCTAAAGGACACTAGTTCATTTGTTGATCAAATGACGATGGAAAGGATTGCGATCGGAATTGCCCGCAGCGAGTCGATTTATCTGTTCGGCGCAGGCGGGTCTGCCCACATTGCCCAGGAGGCCGCGCTTAAGTTTCTTCTTTTGGGCTTTCGAACCATTGCATTTGTGGATCTTATTCAGCAGATTGCTGCTGCAAGAATCCTAACCTCTAGAGACGTGGCCATCGCTGTGACCTATTCGGGCAACCAACCGGAAGTCGCTCAGGCACTACAGATCGCAAAGGAGCGGCAGGCATTTTGTGTTTGTATTACGAGTTTTGAACAAAGCCTGGTTTCTAAGAGCGCCGATGCACTTTTGTTGATTTCTACACCTTCGGAAACTCTGCGAGGGCAGACCGGAGCGCATCGAGTGGCGCAAATCGCGATCCTTGATGCACTCGCGGTTTGGGCCGGGGAACTCAGAGCTGCACTTACACCTACAAAAGGTCGAAAACCAGCAGGCAAAAAAGCTTCTCGTGCACTTCGTCCTGTGTGAGATCACAACGAATTGGAGGGCTGCACTATGATGGTCAATCCTTACGACGATTCACGGTTAATGCTGGCCTTGCAAATCGACCACTCGCGGGTCGCGGGATTTTTCGCCGCCCATTGGGGAAACCAAGATTTCGCCCGCCCGGAGCCCTATGCATCCGTTGTGCTGGCCGCGCACGAGCACGACATCGGGTGGTGGGAATGGGAGATGAAGCCGGCGACTCTCAACGATAAAGGGTTTCCGCTGGATTATCACGATGGGAGCCTCAAATACATCGGGCAGCTCCGGCTCGATTTCTACAAAAACGCCGTGGACCGCGTGCTGCAACGGGATCAATACGCGGCGCTTTTGATGGCGATGCACGGGGTGGCGCTGATGAACGCCGGTTATGGCAAGTACAGCTATCCTCCGGATCGTACTTCCGATCCCCGTGTGAAAGCCTACGTCGATGATCAGGAGCGATTGCGGTTAAACCTGGTGGAGCAACTGCGCCAATCGGAACCGTTCAAGGACTTTGCATCGGACGAACAGATTTGGACCAACTACGAATACATGGAAGTGTTTGATCAACTCGCTCAGTTTGTCTGCAATCGCTATCCGCTCAACAGCAAAGCGCGCAAGCTGGGTCCGACGAACACGCTGAACGACGTCGATGTGCCCACGAAGCGCGGCGAACAACCCGTGAAAATCAATATCGACACGGTGTCGGAGAATCGAGCTATCCTCACTCCTTATCCGTTTGACGTCGATCCGCTGGTGGTGTCTTTCACCGCGCGGCTGGTGCCGAGGAGAAGTTATACGAGTCCCGATGAGTTTTTGCGGCATTTTTATACGGCCGAGCGGATCTTCGTGACCCACACACTGTGTGCCGCTTAGCGCTGCGGCTGAGCGATTCAAAATTGGACTGAATCTCCGCGGCGGGAGCGGCTCCTTGAGACACGACGGAAGAAATTTTCATGACCATAGGGAGGAAGGTAAATGGCTAAGTATCGGGTTATAGGAAGTCCGGTCGAGCGAGTGGACGGTCCAGAGATGCTCTCCGGGCAAGCCCTTTATGGCCCCGATGTGAAACTGCCGGGCATGTTATGGGGGAAGATTTTAAGAAGTCCGATACCTCACGGGAAAGTTCTGCGGGTCGATGTGGAGAAAGCGAAGAAATATCCCGGCGTGAAAGCGGTGATTTCCGCCAAAGACGTGCCGGCGCGACGATATGGCTATGCCATCGAGGACGAGCATATTTTTGCAATCGATAAAGTGCACTATGTCGGCCAACCTGTCGCAGCGGTGGCCGCTATAGATGAGGATACGGCGGAAGAGGCACTGTCGCTGATTGAAGTTGATTACGATGAGTTGCCGGCCGTATTCGACGCCGAAGAGGCGATTCGAGATGGCGCGCCGCTGGTGCATGAAGAAGTAGATCAACTCCATGCGCGGTCGGTTTATTTGGCGTCGTGGCATCCGGTCAAAGGCACCAATATCATCCATCAAGCCTCCAACCAGCGCGGTGATGTGGAAGCGGCGCTGCGGAAGGCGGATTACGTCTTTGAAGATACTTTTCGTCCGAGCCAAATCCATCACAGTTACATGGAACCTCATGCCACGCTCGTGGCAGTTCGCGGCGGTACCATTACCGTCTGGACCTGCTCCCAAGAGGTCTTTGAATTACGAACTGTGATGGCCGCTCTTTTCGGCGTTCCAGAAAGCAAAATGCGGGTGATCTGCACTAAAGTCGGCGGCGGCTTTGGGGGTAAAATCGAACCGCGTCTCGAGCCTATCACCATCGCTCTTGCTATGAAGAGCGGTAAGCCGGTGAAAATCGTAATGACGAGAACAGAGGAGTTTACCGCATCTGCGGGATCAACACCGGCACTGGTCAAGCTCAAGACCGGCGTCATGAAAGACGGCACCATCATCGTGCGGGATATTAACTTTCTCTGGAATACCGGAGCCCACGCGGAGGGGTTGGCGCCGAGCAACCGAGCTATGAAGGACGGCATAGGGCCCTATCGCATCCCGGACATCCGCGTGACCTCAACTCTGGTATACACGAATAGAGTTCGCGGCACACAGCTGCGCGGATTGGGCGTGCCGGAGGGATGCTGGGCCATCGAGTCTCAGATGGACGTGATTGCAGATCGGCTTGGCATGGATCCCTTGGAGTTGCGGCTCAAGAATATACTTCGTGAGGGAGATATCAATTCCATCGGCGATGCCGTGCAGAGTATCGGCCTGCGCGAATGTCTGGAGAAAGTCGCGGCGGAGATTGGCTGGGGAAGACCCAAGGCGAAGAACGTTGGGCGAGGCTTGGCAGTGGTTGCCAAATCTCCAACAACTCATTCGAGCATTTCCGGCGCTCATGTTTTGTTTAACGAGGACGGCAGCGCACAAGTCATGGTAGGGGCCTCCGAATTGGGTCAGGGGATGTGCGTGGTGATGTCGCAAATCGCGGCTGAAGAACTCGGGATTCCGGTGGAGGCCGTGGGGATCACGTGCGCCGACACCGGCGCCACGCCTTACGACCGTGGAACTTTCTCCAGTCGAGTGACCTTTTATACCGGGATGGCCGTCAAGAAAGCCGCGGAGGATGCGAAGCGACAGCTTTTCGAAATGGCCTCCAAAATGTTGGAAATTCCGGCAAGCGATCTGGCCGTCGAGAACCAGCGCGTGGTCTCTATGCGACAGCCGCAAGCTTCACTCAGTTTGAGGGAAGTTTTGGAGCACGCGCACAACCGCGAGAAACCGATTCTGGGCAGAGGGTGGTATGGGGGTAAGGGTGATTATCCATCGCTTCCGCACAAGGCGCAGGGAAAAGAGTACGTGCCAGGCTGGAAATATGCGGCCCAGGCTGTAGAGATCGAGGTCGATCCGGAGACTGGAATGATCAAAGTCAAAAAGATCGCCTCGGCCCACGATGTCGGTACGACATTGAATCCGATAACCGTCAAGGGTCAAATCGTCGGCGGGGTGGTGATGGGACTAGGGTACGCGCTTCACGAAAGGCTCCAGTTTGAAGATGGCCGGGTGATCAATCCTTCCTTCATGGATTACAAGTTGCCGTCAGCCCAAGAGGTCCCGGAGATCGTTTCCATCCCGGTTGAGTGCCCTCTTCCGGAGGGACCTTTCGGCGCCAAAGGAATTGGCGAACTGGCGGTGGTCGGCATTGCTCCGGCAATCGGCAACGCTATTTACGATGCCTTGAAAGTAAGAATCAAGGACCTGCCGCTTTTTCCAGAGCGGGTTCTGTCGGCCATTGAAGATGGCGATCCAAAGGACGCTGGAGTCTCTTCTCGCCTGGCGAGATGACAATCCGGCTTTAGAAATCGAAAGGGCCGGTGAGCATGAATACGATGGTAACGGGACTAGTGGCTGTTTTGCTGGTGGTTTCGGGCTCCCAATTCGGCTATGCCGCAGAGCTCACCAGGTTACGAGTGGCCTCGCTCCTCTCCGGAGAATTCAGCCAGGTCTACATCGCGCAGAAAAAAGGCTTCTTCGAGAAGCACGGTCTCGCCGTCGATCTCATCTACTTCCAAGGGGGGTCTCAGGTTATTCAGGCGATGCTTGGAGGAGATGTTCCTTTGACAGTGACCGCCGGGCCGGAGGGAGTGGTAGCGAAGCTGCAAGGTGCCGACATCGCTCTGCTCTCAGCGAACAATCCGACGATGCATTTCAGCTTGTTTGTTTCTCCTGAGATCAAGAAGGCCGCCGACCTCCGCGGCAAAAGAGCCGGAGTGAGCCGGTTCGGCTCATCCTCCGATTTTTGCATCCGATACATGTTTAAATCTTTAGGACTATCGGAGAGCGACGTGACCATTGTTCAGATCGGAGACAATCCGAGCCGCCTGGCTGCCCTCAAATCGAACGCGATTCATGCGTCGGTCTTTACCACCCCGAACACCGTGCGTGCGAGGAAAGCGGGATTCGTCTCGATGGTCGACGCTTATAAGCTGGGGTTGAAGTTCCACGGGAGCGGCATTGCCGCGTCGGGCGCTTTTCTCCGGGAACGTCGGCCCGTCGTGGAGGATTTCTTCAAAGGATTCCTCGAAGGCGTCGCCTACGCCAAGCAGAACAAAGAGGAAAGCATCCGGCTCATCGGGGAGTTTTTGAGGCTCAGCGAGCGGGATGAAGCCGAGGAGACTTACCAAATTATCATCCAGAATATCCAGCCGCGAAAACCGTATCCGGCAAAAGAAGGTGTCGAGACAGTGCTGCGGAATCTTGAAAGCACGCTGCCAAAGGCCAAAACGGTGAAGGCGGAAGATCTTGTCGACGATAGCCTGTTGAGAAAACTCGATCAGAGCGGGTTCATCGACGGTCTTTATCGATAGCTGGCACGAACTAAGGCCTATCGTTACTTTCACGAGAACGAAAAAGGAACGAGTGAGACATTGGCAAAGTACACGAAGTTCGAGTCGATTACGTATCCGTGGTCAGTTGCTTAGATCGACGAAAAGCTCGTTGAGCGGAGGCTTTTTGCGAAGCAATCCTTGGGAGTAAGAGTAATCGAGGAATTTATTCAGCGCGCGCGAATTCTGGGTAATGCCGTGGGCCCATGGATCTTTCCCCATCAGGCCCTCGACCTCGTCGATATAGTCGTCAAACCAGGGGAAGACCGGGTGGTGTCTCAGGACTTCGACTTTTTCGTAAAAATCGTTTTTTAGCTCGTCTAGGATGAGATGAATGCGATGGGCAATGTCATTTTGTTTTTGGAGAAGAGCTTCTCTTAGGACGACGGTATGCATAATCGGGAAAATGCCATGTTGCCTGTAATAGTCCCTTTCCACCTGAGGGGGATTGGGGAAAAGCGCGCGAACGCGAGCGTCCCTCCCGCGAGCAACCTCCGGCTTATGAGCGCACATAACCGCGTCCAGGCGGCCGTCCAGGAGCATATTGAAGAGGGTTTCGTTGGATGGAATAGGAGTAATTCTAGCCGTTATCTCAGGAGGCAGCTCGACCCGTTCCTTGCGTCCGGGCCGCTCCGCGCCGCCGGTGAACCACTGGATCTGTTCGGGTTTCACGCCGAAGTCTTCGTCGAGCATTCCCCTTACCCAAACCGCGGCGGTCATGTGGTATTCCGGGAGCCCAACTTTTTTTCCCGCCAGTTGCTCACCGCTGACGATCTCGCTGTCGGTTCTCACGAACAGCGCGGAATGGCGAAATCGTCTGGATGTGAAAATAGGCAGCGCCACGTATTCTCGCCAGCCTTTGTCCCTCAGCATCGTGTAGCCCGACATCGACATCTCCGCTACATCGTGCGAAGACGATTCGATCACTTGGCGGAAGAGCTTGTCGGGCGGGATCACGTAATGCCACGTGAGCTGCACGTCGTGGGATGTGTAAGATCCATCCAAAAGTTTGCCGAAATACGGGTAATAGATGGTGGCCATGTTTAACTTAATCACCGTGATCTCCCAGCGGTTGTTCTTGGTTCGCCGTGCATCCTTTGATGGTCCGAGCGGATAATCTTGTATAACGTGTATGCGGAAAGTTTTGCAATCAAATTGTGAGCCGGAGGTCGAAGATGCCTTTTAGGGACCTAAGGGAGTTTCTCTCGTTTCTTGAAAAAAAAGGGGAATTGCTGAGAACAAAGAAACCCGTTGATATCAAGTACGAGATTTCATCTTACATTCGTAAAACCAGCGATGAACGAGGGCCGGCTCTACTGTTCGAGAATGTAAAGGACTTCAATATTCCTGTGCTGGGCGGTTTGTTTGCGACGCGGGACAGGGCGTTTCTCGCGCTGGAAACTTCGCCTCAAGATTATGTCAATAAGTTTCAAAGCGCCTTGGAGCGATTGGTGCCGCCTAAGTTAGTTTCCAGTGGCCCCTGTAAGGAAGTGATCCACACGGGACGCGATGTCGACTTGACAAAGCTCCCCATACCGATATTTTCCGAGAGAGATCCCGCTCCCTTCATCACAATCGGCTTATCGATCAGCCGCAACCTGAAGACCGGACAAAAGAATACCTCGATCTATCGGCTACAGTTCAAGGGACCCAACCGACTTGGCATCATGGCACAGCACCTCGTCCGCCAACTCGTCGAAGCGGAAAATATCGGAAAAGGCCTGCCGGTAGCGATTGCAATTGGGACCGATCCGGTTCTCCCTCTCGCGACCCAGTGGATGGCTCCATATGGCACGGACGAGATGGACTTGGCCGGTGCGTTGCGTGGGGAGCCTGTCGAGGTCGTCAAGGCCGAGACTGTGGATCTCGAGGTTCCCGCGACTGCGGAGATCATTATCGAAGGAACGGTGTTGCCCAATGTAAGAGAACAAGAGGGACCTTTTGGCGAAGTTTCAGGATACTACACGCCCGCCAACCCGAAACCAATCATTGAGGTCAGCGCCATCACGCACCGGAAGAATCCAATCTTTCAGGCCGCGCTGACCGGAATGCCGACAACCGAGAATCATATCCTGAAGCAACTGCCGCTGGAGGCGACTTTTTATTGGACGCTGAAAAAAGAGTTTCCGGGGGTGCGGGCTGTGCACTTTCCCGCCGCAGGAACGGTGGGAATGATTGCGGTTATCTCCATGAAGCAGGCGTATGAATCAGAGGCGCGAAACGTCATCGCAACCATGCTGGGCTCTAGACGAAATAAAATCATCATCGTCGTTGACGACGACATCGACATTTTCGATATGGAGAAGGTGCTTTGGGCCGTGGCCACGAGAAGCCAGGCGGACGAGGACGTGGTGATTTTTCCCCGCCTGGTTGCGACCGCGATGGATCCGTCGGTGCGAAAGCTCCGCGTGGGCGCCGGCCTGGGTATCGATGCGACCAGGCCTTTCGGACAGCCGTTTCCGGAAATGGTCAGAGTGCCGGGCGCGGAGAACGTTTCTCTGGACGACTTAAAGTGATCCTTTGAGTGATCCTTTGAAGGACGGACAGATCGGCTGACAGGAGGAACAAAGCCATGATTGTTGCGGACGGACCAAAGGAATACCGGCTCATTACGCAGAATGATCACGGGGATCTGGCAGGCCAGTTCGCCGCGCATTGGGGTAACGAAAAGTTCGCGCGGCTAAATCCCTACCAGTCGATGGTGCTGGCCGCCGAGGCTCACGACAACGGCTGGTGGAATTGGGACGTCAATCCATCAGTGGACGAAAATGGCGTTCCACTAACGTTTAGTCGGACGCCGAGAGAGATAAGATCCGATTTCTACGGTAAGGGCATCGACAACGTCGTGGACAAGGATCTTTACGCGGGATTGATGGTCAGCATGCATGGCGTCGGATTGCCGCAGCAGCGCTATGAAACCATGGTCTCCATGACGAAGAGAGTAGACGAGTACTCTTTGAAGTTCATCGAGGAGCGCGAGCCGACCCATAAGGTGATGATGGTTCAGGTCGCGAGGATGGAACAATACGCCGGAGTGAACACCCAGGAGTGGATATGGTTCAACTACAGAATGATGCAAGTGTTTGATCGACTCTCGCTCTTTTTTTGCGCCAATTTCGACGTTGTTTCCGTTCCTGAGACCGGCGCCCACTCCGCGGGGAAGGGCTATTACGGACCCATCATCGATCCAACCCCGATGCGGTTTGGCGTGGAAGATGGAGTGGTGCGGCTCCGGGCGGTCGACAAAACGACGGTGGTTGCCGACCCGTACCCGTTTGATCAGTCTCCTCTCAGAGTCGGAGTGAGGGGCAGGCTGATTCCGCGTGTGGCTTACAAGAACCAAGACGACTTTAGAGAAATTTACAACAAGACAAGCCGAGACATTTTCCAGTTTACAATTGCAGCGGCTTGACTTGGGCGAGTCGAAACCATGCTGCGGTTTGCCGCTTAGGAGGAGGGTAGATGAAGTTTCAGGGAAATCTGTTGATTGCGCGGCCCATAGAAAAAGTATGGGAATTTTTGTGGGACATAGAAAAGTTGTCCCGGTGCATTCCCGGATGCCAGGGAGTTAAGACAGTAAAAGAGCGTGAAAAGTACGAGTTGAGTGTAAAGGACAGCGTAGGGCCGATTACGGTGCAGTTTGAATTTTTGGCGGATGTGAAGAAGCTGGAGCCGTTGAAACGAATCGAAATCGCGATGGAGGGGAAAGATAAGGCTGGAGGCGTACGGCAGACCATGGCGCTCGCGCTTGCCTCGAAGGGCAACGATACTCAGGTGGACTTTGAGACCGATGTCAACGTGTTCGGAAGACTGGGAACCCTCGGCTATCCTTTTGTTAAGAAAAAGGCGGAGGCGGTCATTAAGGAGTTCGGCGATAATGTTAAAGGCGCGTTAGAAAGAACATCGTGACGAGTGCAAGGGGGTTGTAATAATGGAGAGGAAATTAATACGATCCAATTCACTGGCAGAGGCTTTGGATCAACGTGATCAGTACGGAAAAGATGCAATGCCGATAGCCGGAGGCCAGTCGCTGCTCGTGCTTTTGAGGAATAAATTGGTTGATCCCAAGGTTTTGATCGACCTGGAACCGCTTGGAGAGTTGCGCGGCCTGCAGGGTCGAGGGGATGGTGTCTCAATCGGAGCGATGACGACGATCCACGATCTATCATGGATGCCCGAGGTGCGGGCCGCGGCGCCGATATTGTGTCAGGCGGCTTCCAAGGTAGGTTCGACGGCGATCAGAAATATGGGAACCCTTGGCGGCAATCTCTGTCACAATGAGCCGGGAGCTGACTTGCCGCCGGCGCTTCTGGCGCTCAACGCGGCCGCGGAACTTCGCAATCGGAAGGGAACAAGAAAAGTCCCGTTGCGGGAGCTCTTTCGCGACTATTTCGAGACCGTCGTCGCCCAGGATGAAATCCTGTGCGGCGTCGAGATTCCAAGTTTGCCTGCCGGTGCGGCGAGCACCTACCTGAAGCATTCGATCAGCGCCGAGGATCTCGCCATCGCGGGAGTAGCTGTTGTTCTCATACCGGACGAGAGGCAATCCAGAATGGCGCGAGAAATACGAATCGGTTTAGGAGGCGTGGCCCCGGTGCCTTTTCGGGCGAGCAAAGCTGAAGGCGCCGCCACCGGCGTCCCTCTCAATGACACGACAATTCGGGAGGCCGGAGAAATCGCTTCATTGGAGGCCCAGCCGGTGACGGATCCCCACGGCTCCGCCGAGTATCGACGAAAAATGGTTAAGGTTCTCGTTCGCAGGGCGATCTTGACGGCCCTCGAGCAATCAGAAAGGAAAGCCAATGGCAAAGCTTAGACTGCAAGTCAACGGCGAGGAGATCGAGGTCGAAGCGAAAGAGACAGCGCTGTTGTTGGATGTTCTCAGGCAAGGCCTGGAATTGACAGGCACCAAGCGCGGTTGTGAGACCAGCCACTGCGGCGCGTGTACTGTATTGTTGGACGGCATGGCCGTACACAGCTGCGTGGTATTGGGGGCCAGATGCGAAGGAAAAGAAATTACCACGGTGGAAGGGCTAAGCCACGAAGGAGAGCTGAGCGAATTGCAGCGACTGTTTCTAAAGCACGGCGCGCTACAGTGCGGCTATTGTACGCCTGGGATGTTGATGGCGGCGACGGCGCTTTTGCGTCGCAATGCCCGGCCGAGTTTGGAAGAAATCAAGATCGGCCTTGACGGAAATCTCTGCCGCTGCACGGGCTATACAGGGATATTCGACGCCATCCAAGCTTGTGCGCAGAGCAACGTAAAAAGCGCCTAGATGAGTATGAGCGTCGCGATCATCACCGGGGCAGCTAACGGAATTGGGCGGGCGGTATGTTTGCGCCTCGCTGCCGCAGGTTTCTCGATCGAATTAGTGGACGTGGAGAAGAAAGACGCGGAGCGCGTCAAAGCAGAGATCGTCGCCCGAGGAGGCAAAGCGGAGATTCATGTCATCGACGTAACTAATGCACGCCAAGTGAAAGCGACCGTTGCCGGCGTCGTCGCTCATCACGGGCGCATCGATGCCCTGGCAAATATTGCAGGCGGGACCGCTTATCTGAAACGAATAGAGGAACTGACTTGGCAGGAATGGAAAGAGGATCTAGATCGAAATCTCAAAGGGACTTTTCTCTTCTGCCGGGAAATCGCGCCGGTGATGACGCGCCAGGGAAGCGGGAGGATCGTCAACACCAGCTCCAATTACGGATTGACAGGTTGCGCGCTGCGTACGCCGTACTCCTCAGCCAAGGCGGCGATCATCGGGTTCAGCAAATCACTAGCCCTGGAACTAACGCCGTTCGGAGTCCTAGTCAATATTATCGCCCCGGGCCCCACGGATACACCTCGGGTTTTGGCCAAATCAACGTCCGCGGCGCGGCAGAGATGGGCGGAACTGATCCCCATGGGGCGGACAGCGCAGCCAGAGGAGATTGCCGAAGGTGTCGCTTTCCTGGTTGGTCCTGAAAGCTCGTATATGGCGGGCCAGACCGTGCATATCAATGGCGGACTGGTAATGTGATGAGGCTAAGGGAAAAAGTCGCTATCGTAACGGGCGCCGGCCAAGGAATCGGTCGCGCGCTCAGTCGCGGGCTCGCTCATGAGGGTGCTAAAGTCATGGCCGCTGATATTCACTTGGCGGCAGCCGAAGAAGTGGCCGGGGAGATCCAAAAAAACGGCAATCAGTCGCGCGCTTGTCAGGTGGATGTTTCCAATGTCGATTCAACAAACAAACTCCAGGAAGCGACACTGCGACGTTTCGGGCGGATCGACATCCTCGTCAACAACGCGGGTATCTATCCCGCTTGTCCGATCATGGAAATGACGGAAGAACTTTGGGATCGAGTCATTGACACCAATCTTGGTGGAAATTTCCTCTGTTCTAAAGCTGTAGTTCCCTACATGAGATCGGTTAAAGCTGGCCGGATTATCTGCGTTTCCTCAACCGTAGGCTACAAGGGAGCCAAAAATGCAGCTCACTATGCCGCCTCAAAAGCGGGGATCATTGGATTCGTCAAGGCTCTGGCGCGTGAAGTGGCGCCGGATGGAATTACTGTAAACGCAATTTGCCCCGGAGTCACAGACACTGCGCAGCCGCGGGGACACCGTTCCGAGGAAGAACTTTTATCGCTGAGCAGTAGCATTCCTTTGGGTCGAATCGGCCAACCTGACGACATGGTCGGGCCGGTTATCTTTCTCGCCAGTGACGCAGCGGCCTACATCACCGGGCAGGCATTAATGGTCACGGGCGGGGGATTTATGTTCTGAACGCCGCCGCCTGCACGGGAGCATCTTTGTGAGAACGATCAACGGAAAGGGAGATCAAAAAACTCGCTATTCATCGATAGGCAAGCCGGCGCCAAGAATCGAGGGAACAGAAAAAGTATCCGGTAAGGCCATTTATACGGCGGATCACCTGCTTCCGGGAACCATATGGGGAAAAGTTTTGCGCAGCCCGTATCCTCACGCTCGGATCGTTCGCGTAGACACTTCACGAGCAGAATCCCACCCGGGAGTCATGGCGGTGCTAACGGCTGCGGACATTCCCGATGTGTTGACCGGTCGCCGATTGCGAGACATGCCGATGCTAGCGCGGGATCGTGTGCGTTTCATCGGTGAGAAGGTCGCAGTGGTGGCGGCAGAGGATCGCAATGTTGCGGAAGAAGCGGTGCAACTGATCGAGGTGGAATATGAAGAATTACCGGCTGTTTTCGATCCGCTGGTCGCGATCACCGAGGGAGCGCCCCAGCTGCATGAGGGCTTGAAGGACTATAAAGGACTGCCGCAGCAGGCCTCTACGATCCACAACGTCTATTCGCATGACGCGTGGCTCCTGGGGGATATCGAGCAAGGATTTCGCGAGTCCGATCACGTTTTTGAGGATACGTTCACGACGCAGCATGTGCATCAATCATATATCGAGCCCCATTCGAGCGTTCTTAATATCGATCAGAGGACGGGTAGCATTCACGCGTGGATCAGCAATAAAGTTCCTTACCACACTAAGCAAAGTCTTTCAGAAGCCATAGGCGTTCCGGCTGCAAAAATCGTCATTCATGTTTCTACTATTGGCGGTGACTTCGGGGGTAAGGGTTCGCTCATGGACCTCCCGCTCTGTTACTTCCTCGCGCAACGAACGGGCCGCCCGGTCCGCATGATCATGACTTATACCGAAGAACTCATGGCCGGGAATCCGCGGCACGCGGCTGTTATCGTCGTGAAGACCGGTGTGAAAAAAAATGGGACTCTCGTAGCCAGGCAAATCAAAGCGTTTTGGAGTGGCGGCGCCTATGGAGCGATGAAGCCGATTCCCTCCGTGAACTTACCCGGCGCGGTTAAAGCAGCCGGCGCTTACCGGATTCCAAACGTCAAAATCGACTC
>JBOHVS010000252.1:0-10553 GCA_050735975.1 Binatia bacterium
TTCGCGTTATGGGGAAAAGCCACTTTGTATTGGGAGGCTCCGCCAGATGCCGGAGGGCTGCTTTCCGCTTTAGAGCTCCTATCTCACGGTGTTTTTATGCTCGCGTTTTCTTGTTATCTGATCTCCCTCTGGGGAGAACGACGAGTTCTTCGCGCGCGCAGTTTCTCTATCAGCCTCCTCGCCGGACTGCTCGGTCTCATCCTGAGCTCCCAAAAATTTCATCAGGCTCCCGTCCTCTCATCAGAAGCGCTGCTGTTTCCCGCGAGTTTCTTTTTGTCCTCTCTTCTCCTCGGCAGCGTGACTGTGGGCATGCTACTGGGCCACTGGTATCTCATCGACACGGGTCAAACCTTGGACCCCTTCGTCCGTATCTACAAGTTTTTTGTTTTTACTCTCATCGCTCAGTGCCTGTTTTTACTATTCTCACCACCGATCCTTTACTCTATTGGCTTCGCCAAGACGCTTGAGGGCCTGCGCCAAGTTTGGGAAAAGCATGCCACCCTTTTGTTGACCAGAGCTTTAGTGGGGCAAGTGGCGCCGTTGATCTTATCTTATATGATATGGCGAACCTTACAGATTCCCAACACCATGGCGGCCACCGGACTGTTCTATATCGCCTTGTTGGGGGTTTTTGTCGGAGAAATTTTAGGCCGGCAGATATTAACCCTCACCTCTCTGCCGTTTTGACAGGCTGCTCAAAAAGACTCATATACTTCGTTGCGCTGCGATCGCCTCGCCGCTTAAGCAGGTTGAGGTTCAGGTTAAGGTTAAGCTCAACCTCGGCCTTAGCCTTCCGACCTGCTCGGAATGCGCGCCTCGTCTCTGAGGTCTTTTTGAGCAGCCTGTAAACGCAACAGAGCGGTTATCACTCCGCGGAAACGGGAGTCCAGAAAGCGAAAACTCTCGATTCCCGTTTGTACGGAAATGACGCGAAAAGACCTCAATCCCTGATGAACTTGCAAAGCGCAGAGGCCAGAGATCAGAAATCGGAGGTTAGAGGTCAGAGGTCGGACGTCAGGGATCAGACATCAGAAGTCAGAGGTCAGAAAAAAACATTTCGAAATCCGCAATTCGCAATTGTCTCCTCTTCAGCTCTTAGCGCTTTGCTCTTAGCTCCGTTCTCCATGCTCCTTGCTCCATGCTCCATGCTCCATGCTCCATGCTTTTTCAACAGCCTGGGTAGGTTTTGCTTGTCGCCTACCATTGCAGCCATAGAAGCTCGTCGCCCAAGTTTTTGGGCGCGGATACACTTTTGCTCCTCTGTTTACGCGCCGCAACTCTGAACCAGGCTGTTCAAAAAGGTCGAGCTACAAGGCACGCGACAAACCGACGAGCGGAGGCGTACTTATGCAGTACGTTGGAGCGAGGCGGTGGAGCGGAACGAAGTAGATGGGCCTTTTTCAACAGCCTGGGTAGGTTTTGATCTTGGTGATCCGAAGTCCGCTCGAGGTCCAACCGAGATCGTAACCCACCGTCTCTCCCTCTCTGAGATGGTGCGGATCCTTTGTCTCACCCACGAGAATCACCATGTCATAGGAAAAAGGAACTTCACGACCCCCTTCAGTGCGGATTACTCCTGTGTTATTGGAAGGAAAGAGCTTAGTTATCACCCCGTGATGGTAATTGTCGTCTCCCTGCGTCCCAGACATATTTCTACAAGCTGAGGCTAAGGCTCAGGCTGAGTTTCGATCTTCGAACCTTGAACGTTGCTCCCCGGTTTAGGTTGGGGCGGGACTGAACCTTAACCTCAGCCTTAACCTTTCTCGGCGCCCTGAACCTGGCTCACAGAGGATGCTTTTGTTTGGCGATTTTATCTTGAAGCTGCATTAAACCATCAAGAACCGCCTCGGGTCTAGGGGGACAGCCCGGCACATATACGTCGACGGGGATGATTCGATCGATTCCCTGTACGGTCGCGTAATTGTCATAAAAGCCACCACTGGCAGCACATGCACCGAAAGCCATAACCCACTTGGGTTCCGACATCTGCTCATAAACGCGCTTGAGCACCGGCGATAACTTGTGATTTACGGTTCCGATAACCATAAGCAGATCGGCCTGCCGCGGACTGAATCGTGGTAAGAGCGCGCCGAAGCGGTCAATATCATACGGCGACATGGAAAGAGACATGTATTCCATCGCACAGCAAGCCGTGGCAAAAGGGTAAGGGAAAAGAGAGTATTTGCGCGCCCAGCCTACTGCTTTGTCGAGGCGCGTCAATACGACGGTCTCCGTTAGGAGTTTTTCCGGTCCGGATTTTTTTGCTAGCAAGGGGATACTCGACTCCATACGAAATTAAACTACTATCTTTCCTGAACCCAAACAACCGGCAGTCTAATCCCGGAATTATGAGCCGAGTTGTTTATCCCGTTCATTCCAAAGAACGACAAAAGGCTCCCGCGATCATTTGCGGGAGCCTTGTTGAAACGTGCAGCGTTAGCGGCCGGTCTGAATTTGACGTTTACGATGTCCGAAGTTCGAGGTTTGAAGCTCGAAACTTAACTCAACCCGAACCTTAGACTAAAACTGCCTTGGAAAGGCGATATTACACCTTAACGACATTTATGGCTTGAGGCCCTTTTTGTCCATTAGAGATTTCAAACTCAACCGTTTGGCCTTCATTCAGTGTCTTGAAACCATCGCCCATGATCGCCGTGTAATGGACGAAAACATCTCCACCCCCCTCTTTTTCAATGAAACCGTAGCCTTTGGAGTTATTAAACCACTTTACCTTTCCCGTTGGCATTCCTTAAACCTCCTGTCCGCACCGATGGGAACTCTCATGCGGACCTCAACAGTGGCGGTCTCCGCGCCACTCAAAACCGGCACTTCAGCCCTACCTTCCCGCAACCCACGACACGAGTTGGAGACGAACAGCGATCGAATTCTTAGATTCCGGTAAAGGAAAGACCACCCCTTTTTCATCGCCAGCGACATTAAATAAACGTCAAGGTTCTTGTCAAGAAAAAAATTTTTCCCTGCTTCCTGTAAGGATATAGAAACTAAGAATTTTTCAGCGTGCGCGACGCGCAAGAACGTCGGCAGCCTGGTCCCGCGGGTCCTTGGTGAGAATTTTCAGTGGCACCGTAGCTGCCTCGAAGGCCACCTGCTGCCTAGAATTTAGGCAGCACATAAGTAACTGTAAGCAAATTGAAATTTAGGAAAACTCGCGATTGTCGAAAGGTGTTCATCTTTTATGTTGACTTGCGTAAAGATTTCCATTAGATTTAGCTAAGTTAGCCTGTTGGTGCCTTAATGAATCCCCGACTGGGAGTGATTGCGATCTGACTAAATGGCCATCTACACATTCATCAGCAAAAAGGATGCAGCGAACATTGCCGAAGAGTTCGCGCTCGGCGACCTCGTCTCGTACACCGGCATTAAAGATGGCTCCGTCAATACACATTATCTTCTTGAAACTAAGCGCGGCCGTTTCTTTGCCAAAATCGATGAACTCAAAAGCGAGGTTGAAGTCAAGCAAGAGCTTGATCTTCTCTTCTATCTTCGCAAACAAGGGTTTCCTTGTTTGCAACCGTTGAAGAGCAAAACAGGGCGCTACTATCTTGAGATTCAGGGTAAATGTCTCACGGTAAGTCGGAATCTAGATGGAGTCGAGCTTCCGGTCGAGTCACTCGACCCTACTCATCTAGGAGTTCTGGGGCACGCGCTCGCAAATCTTCATTTAATCGGCCGCGGCTACAAAAAAGGTATCGACAATCGCTTTAGCTTCAACAAAATCGTCGCTTTCTATCGCGAAGCCCGGCGCCAACTTCCTTCCCATCTAAAGAACATCATTAGAGTCATCGATGATGAGTTTTCCTATTTGGAGAACTATCTGGATAATAATCTGCCTAAGGGTATAATCCACGGTGATTTATTCCCCGACAATGTGAAGTTCAAAGGCCATCGTTTGGCCGGGATTGTAGATTTTGAAGCTGCGTGCCGGGGCAAGCTCATTTACGATTTGGCGACTGCGGTCAATGCATTGTGTTTTATCCAAGGACGCTACCGCATTGACCGTTTTGAAGCTCTCATCTCCGGCTATGAAACCTTGAGGCCTCTGTCTCTTCCGGAATGGGACTCATTCCCCAATGAGCTACGCTTTTCTGCTTTGCGATTCACCGTCACTCGGATCAAGGATTTCTACCTTCGCAAAGCCGATGATACCCAGCGAATCTACAAAGATTTTAAAGATTTCTATGAGCGCTTGTTGATCCTCAGGCGGGAAAAAAGCGGTAGCATGGAAGATATCTTGCTCGCCATGGCAACCGGCTATGACTACCGCAAGTACCAGAAATCCAAACCTTCTAAATAGTTCCCGGGTAAATCTCCGTTCACCTGCTGATCTCTGACTTCTGACCTCTGATCTCTACGCGTTGTTCATCAATTAGGATCGTTAACCGGAAAATGACGAAGTCCCTTTAATCTTACTTGAGTATCCTTGCGGATCAGCCGAATCAGACCCACAAAACTCAGCAGTGCTCCCGTAAGAAATAAAACTTTGCCGCCGGTGAGCACAACGTAAAAGAAATTAAACTTCACCCTCGCAGCGTTGTATTTTTCCCGGTCCTCGTTGATTCGCCGGAGCACCTCTTCGTTCTTCTGATGATCCAGCTCTTGGAAGTTTCGGTAGGTTTCCTCCAGTCCGGTCTGCGTTGTCCTTTGAATTAAGGCGCGATATTTTGCTGTTTCCACCGCTCCGACCGCCCAATTGCCGACCCCAAGAAAGAGGCAAACGAAGCCGATAATTAACAGATAACTAGAAAAAACGTCTCGTACTTTCATCCGAGGCCCCCACTTCCTTAATTGTAGCGCCTCTGCGGCGCAAAAAGGCAAGCCGGTTGACAGATTAGACGGTATTTATGTCATTGATGTCATATCAGAGCCCCCTGATCCGTCGATGAGGGGCACTTGCGTCGATTTGCTGGCGCGCCCGGAGGGATTTGAACCCCCAACCCTCAGATCCGTAGTCTGATGCTCTGTCCAATTGAGCTACGGGCGCCCGATTTTCAATTGCCGCTAAAAATTACCACAGCGACACGCTAATTTCTAGAATGGCGCCGGAGGGGGGAAAAGAGGTAGTGACTTATTTTAGCTCCAGATCCTTCACGGAGTCTGTCCTGAGACTCTTCGCTGCGCTCAGAGTGACAGTCGAAGGATTCAGGATGACAGCCCCATCAGCTGTCATTCTGAGGCCTTAGCCGAAGAATCTGGGTTTTGCGAGAGTTGAACAGGCATTCCCTCACCAAAATGAGTCACTACCGGAATAGACTTTTAATGGACATTAAGCCCGCCTTGGACTATCATGTCAACTGATCCGCTTTGGTGACGACGCGATAAACGTCTCTTACATCCCTTGCCATCAAGAGCGGAGGCTAAACTTTTTTAAGCCCTCTCTCGTACAAGAGAACAAAATGGCAACGGCGTTCCTGCCCTATTGAACACGTGAACAGGAAAACAAGGCAAATTAGCCCGCCGCAATTTTCACCTGCATGAAATATATTGCCGGCAATCGTGCCAGCCATTTGAGCCAAGCGGAGCCTTGCTGCGTAATTCAGAGAGCGATCAGGCATTGCTATATAAACTAACGAACAAACTGCAAATTAGGCACTGCTACCATGGTCCGATCGGACAATTATTTCCGAGTATAATAAATTCGTGTTGTCAATTACTTACATATATTCATACGACAATGTTTTCCGATTTTTTATTGTCTAATTTGGCTATATGCTATGATACTCGCTGATGGTTTCAAGTAAATTCAAAGCACTTACGCTCGGTTAGTCATCAATATGCATCAGTGATCAGAAGCTGGCATCCCCCTTGCTCGACGTGCATTGACATCACCGATGGAAAACTACAAGGTTCAAACTGCGGAGCGGCAGTGGTATGTGGTCTACAGCAAGCCTCAAAAAGAGGATTATGCAACGTTTCATTTGCATTCCAAGGGCTTAGAGGTTTTCTTCCCTAGACTCCTCTTGCCTGAAACCAGCCGAACGCGCCGGCGAGTTGTTCCCCTATTTCCGAACTACTTATTCGTCAAACTTAACCTCCTGTCGGATGAATACTACTGGGCCTCCTGGTCGCCTGGAGTTAGTCGGATCGTGAATTTCAACGGCCACGCTGCTGCGATAGAGGATCAGGTCATAAACGTATTAAAGCAGCGCTCCGGTGAAGAAGGTATTATTCCCGCGAGATCGAACTTGCAGTGCGGGCAGGAAGTTCGAATTTCCGGCGGGCCGTTGGAAGGTATTTTGGGAATTATTCAGCAACCGCCCAGTGCGCGCGGTCGTGTAAAAATCCTTTTGAATCTCTTGAATAGGCAGATGAACGTAGAAATGCCCGTTCATCTAGTGAACGGTAGCTGGGTTGCTTCCGATTTGGGGCCCTCAGTTACGCAATAGTATGGCATTGAGTTCCTCCCAACTGTGTATGGGCAGGAAATCAATCGGAAACACAATTGGTGACTTTAAAGAAGGGTTAGACCCTTAGATGGCGGAGCTATGTCCCTAGATTTGGCCTATTTACCCACAGAACGCTGCGGGCGTAAATCCGAGCTTTCCATCGACAAACAGTGGGAGATCCTTCGAACAGCGGGATTCTTGCTACTGGCTATCTCTGTAATGGCCTGTGGGGTCCCTCCGTCACAGCCGCCTCAACAGGCAGCCCCCGCGGCCCAGCGTCACAACCCCAATGTTGCTGAAATCAATCAAGCCCTCGCTAGCCTTGCGCTTAGCGGCGGGCAACCGTCAAGCGAATATCAAATTGGACCTGAGGATCTCTTGCAGGTCACATTGTTTAATGTTCCTGAGACTGAACAACGAGTGTTACCCAGAACAGTCACCACGCGAGTGAATCACCAGGGCACGATCTCCCTTCCGTTGGTAGGCGAGACCCAGGCCGCCGGATTGACCATTGCCGCCCTTGAACGAGAGCTTGTGAAACGATATGACAGATACATACACAATCCTCAGGTAGGTGTGCTGGTAACGGAATATCGCCAACGGATATCGGTGATAGGGGCGGTGCAAAAGGCCGGAGTACTCGAGCTGACCGGTCCCAAGACCGTGATCGACATTCTAGCGATGGCCGGCGGAGTAACCGACCGAGCGGGCTCACAAGTCCACATTTACCGTCAGGGCCCTAAAGGTCGCGAAAGTCACGTTATTGACCTCCTCGTACTAGCAAGCAACGCATCCCTCATTACCGCTGATAACGCGGGACTGATAACCACGCCGGTGAAAGCCGGAGACGTTATCAACGTTCCTCCCGCAGGCACATTTTTTGTGGACGGAGCCGTCAGAAGACCTGGGCCTTACCCCTTGGGACGACGCTACTCGCTCACCCAAGCGCTAGCCACCGCCGGCGGAGTCGACCCGGAGTTGAACGCATCGGACGTTGTGATCTTCAAGAAAAGTGGAACGTCCGGAATGCAACAAGTTTCTGTAGATCTGGATGCCGTGATGGCAGGCACCGTACCCGATCCTCAGATCGAAGAGGACGATGTCATCGTTGTCCCAACCAGTACGGCCAAATATATATTGAGACGTTTCGTCGGCACGCTTGTGGGGGGCGTCTCTCTCGGTACTCTTGTAGGCGGAAGTTAGCGCAAGCCTCTAAAAATGAGAAATAATTTGCCCGCTCAGCCGTCACCCCAGGCTCTTCCGGGTGACGTGGAGCCCGAATACACATACGCCCCGGAGTCGCAGGGCCATTTACTGGATTATTGGAAGATTGTCGTCAAGCGGCGACGCTTGGTGATCGCGACAGCGGCGGCCGTGCTAATCGTCGGGGCCTATTTTTCTTTCACGGCCACGACCCTGTACACGGCCAATGCAACGCTGAAAATTGAGCCGCACAATCCGTCCGTGACCGGTGTCGGAATGATGGTGCCACTTGGGGAGGGAGGCGGCGGCCAATACGATTATCACCAGACCCAATTTAGGCTGCTTGAAAGTCGCGGGCTGGCGGCGAGGGTCGCTACCGAGTTGAAACTCGATTCGAACAAGACTTTCACCCAAGCAGATGTGACGAGCGCAAATCCGATCTCTAGAATACAAGACTGGTTTTTCGGCCACCTATACTTTGTCGTATCTCTGGTTCGACCCAGACAGTCCGAAGAGCCCCCTCCGGACATGAGTGACACCCAGGCTACGAGCACCGGCGAGACCGCCACGGCGAAGGCGAAGACATCGCCCCCAAGGCCGCAAGTTCGTGGTTCGCTGGTCGGAAAGTACATGTCGTTCTTAGAGGTGAGGCCGGTAAGAAACACCAGGCTCGTTGAAGTTCGCTTTACCACGCCTTCCCGGTATCTTTCGCAGCAACTGACCGAGGCTCACGCCCGGGGATTCATCCGCATGACTTTGGAGAACCGCTTTGAGCTCACCAAAGAGGCGCGAGATTTCTTGGATACCAAAAATGCCGAGCTCAAACAAAAGCTCCAACGTTCCGAGGATGCGCTGAACCGCTTTCGCCAAACCCACGGCGTAGTTTCGATGGACAAAGGAGAAAATATCGTCGTCGAGCGTTTGGTCGATTTGAATCGCCAGTTGACCGTGGCTCGGACGCAACGAATCGAAGCCGAGTCCCTCTATAAAGTCGTTGAAAACAAGTCAACCCACTCGCTTGCGCAAGTGATGACTCAAGGAATGGTGCCGAATCTCCGTTCCAATCTCCTTAACCTGGAAGGTGAGAAGGTAAAGCTCTCGACGATATTCAAGCCGGATCATCCGCGCATGATCGAGCTGAATAAGCAAATCACCGAGACCAAACGCGCCATCAACACGGAATTAAATAACGTCGTGCGCGGTATCCGGGACGCCTTCATCGCCGCTCGGAGCAAGGAAGAAGCTTTGCAGGCTGAGGCGCAAAAACAGCAGCAAACGGCGTTGAATCTCAAGGAGGTCGGTGTCCACTACGCCGTTCTCGAAGAGGAGGTAAGAGTCAACCGGAGTCTCTACGAAAGCGTTCTCAAGCGTCTGAACGAAACCAACATCTCGAATGACATTGCGGTCTCCAACATGCAAATCACGCAGCACGCCGAGCTGCCGCGATCTCCTTCCGGGCCCAACATTCCGATGCACCTTGTGATGTATGGTCTGCTGGGTCTGGTTTCGGGAGTCGGTCTCGTGTTCGTCTTGGAATACCTCGATTCAAGCGTGAGCACGCCCCAACACGTCTGGCGCGCTGTCGGTTTGAACACATTCGGCGTCGTTCCAGATCTGAATTCGCTCGATCGCAAGCTCTTCGGTCCGAATAATCTCAAGCCGCCGCTGCGCGAACGGGGCTTAGGGGCGCCGACGCCTCCTTCCAGGGCGCTGATTTCGGCGCACCATCCTCTTTCGATCATCTCAGATTCGTACCGCACGATTCGTACGGCCCTGCTCTTTTCGCAAGCCGAGAAACCGCCGCAGATAGTTCTTATGACCAGTCCCTCGCCGGGGGAAGGAAAAACTGTCAGCACTTTGAACCTCGCTATTGCGTTGGCCCAGGAGGGCCGGCGGGTTTTGGTAATCGACGCCGACCTCAGAAAGGGTTGCTGCCACGCCCGCCTTGGAATCAGAAATCACAGCGGGCTCTCGAACATTTTGACCGGGCATCTTTCACTCGAAGATGGCATTCAGCCGACGCCGATCAGGGGTCTCTCGCTTCTCTCGCGGGGAATATGCCCCCCGAACCCGAGCGACCTCCTGGGATCGAATAAAATGCGAGAAGTGCTCAAGCGTGTGCGCGAATCTTTCGATTTTATCCTTGTTGATTCGCCGCCGGCTATCGCGGTCAGCGACGCCGCTATTGTTTCTATCATGTGCGACGGCGTCATCTTCGTTTTTCACGGCAAGAAGACGACGACGGCCTCGGCGCGTCAGGCGCTCGAGCGATTAGATGCCATCAGAGCGCCCGTCATAGGCGTGATCCTCAACAGCATCAACTTGGACGACCCTGACTACGCCTACTATCGCTCCTATTATGGTTCCGACTATGGAACCGCCGCCAATGATCTACAAAGCCCAAATGGCGCGGAAAAGACCTTGGACATAGAGGCCAGACCCAAACAGGTCGGACGGGGAATCGTCCCGAAAACGTTCTTAGACGATATGGTTCTCAAGCTCGGTGAAGCCGTCGGGCCTATGGCCCCTCTGATCGTCCGAGATCAGATTGCGTTTCTTGGAGAATCGCGAGAATCCTTTCCGAAAGACAGGCTGAACGAGCTTCTGGAGCGGGTCGGCAAAGAAATTCTAGACGACAAACTCAGATTTCTTTTCCAACGAAGCATGCAGGACAACGTTCAAGCTTTATAAAGCAGCATCCTGGACGTTAAGCCCTAGCGATCTCCTGCTCAATCCTGCGATCAATTTCCATCGCGCCTAAACCAATCAGCGATCCCTTTATGAAAACTTCAGCGTTAGGTTCAGCGCCAAGCGAAAAACACGTCGAGGTGCTATACATCAGGCCTTCAAAAGGAAGGCTTCAGGTTAAACTCGATGAGTTATGGGAGTACCGGGAACTACTTTATTTCCTGGTCTGGCGCGACATAAAGGTCCGTTACAAGCAAA
>JBOHVS010000253.1:0-7438 GCA_050735975.1 Binatia bacterium
GAAGGTGCGCCGGGCTAAGCTCTACTACTTGAGGGAAAGATCGGGTAAAGCAGCCCGCCTCACCGGCGAAGAAGGATCGGCCGGTTGACGCCACAAAAGCAGGTTGAGGTTGAGGCTCAGGTTGAGACAAAGAGCATCGCGCTTAGCCTTGACCTCAGAGTTTGTGAATTAATCGAATTCTGCGAAAATGAGCAGCCGCAACTATTTGATTTTGTTGAGGCGAAATTTGCGGAACTCGACGTTTTTCAATTTTTTCACAACCTCTCAGCCTAAACCTATCTTATCGGTCAACCGCCACCAAGGATCTGGCCCTTTCCTTCAAAGACGGCTCCGGGATGAATCTTTAATTCTGCTGCTCTCACTTCACCCTGGAACCGGCCGCCGGGCATAATCTCGAAACAGCCCATCACTTGCACGTTGCCGGCCAGCTTCCCTTCCACCAGCAGATGACGAGCGGAAATGTGCGCATCAACCTGCGCGTTGGGCCCGACAACCAACAGCTCGCTGGCCTTTACTTCGCCGGTAAACCGGCTGTCGATTTTGACCGGCAGATTATAACTTAGTTTTCCGGAGATGGACGAGTCCGGGAAAAGCACCGTTCTCACCGCGCCTTGAAGGAAGGATGGATTGCCGTTGTCCGTTTTCTCCGCCATCGCTAAGACTCCAAACGGTCCCTAACATACCACCCAATGGCGCGAAACAAAAGCGGTTGCAGCTACGCGGCCGGTGAAGTTCTGTGATAGCATGTTCAATGTGGATCTATTCGAGACCGAGCCGAAAAAAGAGCGCCGCGCGACGCGACCGCTGGCGGAACGAATGCGCCCGACCAGCCTGGATGAATTTGTCGGCCAAGAGCACTTCCTCGGTCCCGGGAAATTGTTGCGAGAGATGGTCAATGCGGGCGAGCTTCGGTCTCTCATACTCTGGGGGCCCCCGGGGACCGGCAAAACGACTTTGGCTCAAATCCTCGCGGGCGCGGCGGGCGCGATCTGCGTCTACTTCTCGGCCGTCAGTTCCGGCGTCAAAGATCTCAAGAAAATTATCCAAGAGGCCGAAGATCTCCAGCGCATCGGTAAACCCACCGTCCTGTTCGTCGACGAGATTCATCATTTCAATAAAGCGCAACAGGATAATTTCCTGCCCCATGTAGAGCGTGGAACCTTGATCCTAATCGGCGCGACAACCGAGAATCCATCGTTTGAAGTGATCTCTCCCCTCCTCTCCCGCTGTCAGGTTCTCGTCCTCAGTCCGCTCCCTGCCGGCGACATTGCAAAGATCGTCGATCGGGCGCTCGAAGACGTTAATAAAGGACTTGGCGCGTTGGGGCTGTCCATCGCAGCGCAAGCCCGCGATTTCCTGGTTCTACATTCCCAGGGCGACTGCCGGATCGCTTTGAACGCGCTGGAAATCGCGGCGACTCTGGCGCGCAAGCGAGGGACAAAGACGATTGAGCTTGGCGACTTGCAAGAAGCTCTGCAAAGAAAACCGCTTCAGTACGACAAGTCGGGCGAAGAACATTATAATGTCATTTCCGCGTTCATCAAAAGTCTCCGCGGGAGCGACCCGGACGCCGCGCTCTACTGGCTTATGAGAATGATAGAAGCTGGAGAAGATCCGCTCTTCGTTGCGCGGCGCATGATCATTTTTGCCGCCGAAGATATCGGCAACGCCGACCCGCAGGCTCTGCAAGTCGCCGTTGCGGCGAAAGACGCATTGCATTTCATCGGCCTTCCCGAAGGCAGAATTCCCCTGGCCCAGGCTGTGACCTATCTGGCAACGGCGCCCAAATCGAACGCATCTTACAAAGCCATGCTCGCCGCCTCCAGGGATGTCGAAGAACACGGCGCACTGCCGGTCCCGCTCCATCTTCGCAACGCGCCGACGCCGCTAATGGAGAAGCTGGGCTACGGCCAGGGCTACAAGTACGCCCACAATTTTCCGGAGCATATCGTCGAACAGGAGCATATGCCCGAGAAGTTGCGCGCGAGAAAATATTACTCGCCGTCTGACTCAGGACGCGAGGAAGAGATCAGGCAACGCATGCTAGCGTGGACGCGGAAAAAACGGACGGAAGGAAGCTGACCTTATTTACAGATTCCCGAGTCGACACTGACTAAGGAGTTCATTGATTAGTAGACATACGACAACCAAGGAGCGAGTCATGGAGAGCGCGGGCACGCTAACGTGAAGTAAGCGTTCAGGCCCAGGCCGTTGGAATAACCGCACTCCCTAATAATTCTGCGCTCGTAAGCCGCTTCTACAAGATCAAGGGAGCCTACCCTATGGACTACATCTACCGCCATGTCGTCCTCTGCATCCTGACCGGCCTGGTTACGATTCTACCCGTAGGTGGAACCGTTATTTTGATCGTCTTCGCCGAGAAGTCGCTGAGCCCGGTTGTTCCCGAGAAGTTTTACTTCCCCGGACTGGGGCTGCTATCCATAGTCATCCTGCTCTACTGTTTGGGTCTGACCCTGACGACCTTTGTCGGCCGCTGGTTTTGGAATTACCTGGACATGGCCCTGTGTCGCTTTCCGGGTTTGGGAATGCTCTACCGGACATTGAAGCAGATTCTCGGCTTCGAATCCGGCGAAGGCGCGCTGTTTCAGCGAGTCGTTCTCGTTCCCGATGAAGGGACCGGCGGCGCCGAGGTCGGCCTTGTAACCGCGATTGAAGGAGATGCCGACGGAAGGCAACTTATCGTCTTCGTGCCGCACTCGCCGAATCCCGCCCAGGGCAGGTTGCTGCGCTTACCCGCCAATCGAGTGATCGCGACCGACTGGACAGTGGACAAGGCTCTGAAGGGAC
Source organism: Binatia bacterium (assembly GCA_050735975.1). Taxonomy (GTDB): domain Bacteria; phylum Desulfobacterota; class Binatia; order UBA9968; family UBA9968; genus DATMBL01. The sequence goes on from JBOHVS010000253.1 coordinate 2,809, forward strand.
TGTTTACCCTGGGTAAGGTCTAGCCAAGACACGTGTGGCATTATCTCGCGCAAAGACGCAAAAGGACGCCAAGTTCGGAGATATAGGAGGGAGACATTTTTCTTTGCGCTCTTGGCGTCTTGGCGCGATAGATTTTTCTTGACGGGAGGGTTGGGTGGATCGCAGTCAGATGCCATTCGTTTATGACTATTCTTTAATGCCTGCCAGATCGAGCAGAAAAGCATAAGAGAAAGCCGTCTCGCGGTGGCGTCTAAAGCGACCGGACGCGCCGCCGTGTCCGGCATCCATATTTGTTTTTAGCAGCAGCCGGTTTCTGTCTGTTTTCATGGCGCGGAGCTTGGCCGCCCATTTCGCCGGCTCCCAGTACTGGACCTGTGAGTCGTTCAAACCTCCGGTGATTAGCAAATGCGGATAGTCTTTGCGTTCGACGTTGTCGTAGGGTGAGTACGACAGCATATACTCGTAGAATTCTTTCTGATTAGGGTCCCCCCACTCGTCGTACTCTCCGGTTGTTAGCGGAATCGAGGCATCCAGCATTGTTGTCACGACGTCGACGAAGGGAACTTCAGCCACCACGCCTTTGAATAGTTCCGGACGCACGTTCGTGATAGCGCCCATCAGCAAGCCGCCGGCGCTTCGCCCCATGGCGAACAGCTTCCCCGGAGTCGTGAGCTTGTCTCGCACGAGAAACTCAGCGCAGGCAATGAAGTCGTTAAACGTGTTTTTCTTTTTTAGCAGTCTGCCATTCTCATACCAATGACGCCCCAGCTCTTGTCCGCCGCGGACGTGCGCGATGGCGTAGACGAATCCGCGATCGATCAAACTCAAGCGGGCAGACGCGAAAGCGGGATCGATGCTGAAGCCATATGAGCCGTAGCCGTAGAGCAAAAGTGGATTCTGCCCGTCTCGTCTAACTCCCGCGCGATAAACAATCGATAGGGGAATCTCGGCACCGTCGCCCGCCGGAACGTAGAGACGCTCCGTAACGTAATTCTCCGGCTTGAAGCCGCCCAACACCTCTTCCTGCTTGAGAAGGATTCTCGCACGGGTAACCATATCGTAATCGTAGATGGACAACGGCGTCGTCAGGGAACTGTATTCGAAACGGAGGGTCGTAGTATCAAATTGCGGGTTGGTTCCAACATTGGCCCGATAAGCCGGTTGGCCAAATTCCAGATAGTGTTCTTCCCCGCCGCGCCAGGGAATGACGCGGATTTGCGTGAGGCCGCGCTTCCGCTCTTCGAGCACTAAGTGGTCTTTGAAAATCTCGAAATCGCCGAAAAATACGTCCTCTCGATGCGAAACCAGCTCCCGCCAGTTTTCCTTTGCGGTGTTGTTGGTAAGTGTCGTCATCAAGCGGAAGTTTTTGGCCTGATGGTTGGTGCGAATGAGGAAGAGATCCCTAAAGTGATCGACATGATATTCGTGATCGCGCTCCCGAGGCAGAAACAACTTGAACTCGCCGGCCGGATCGTCTGCTTCCAGGTAGCGATACTCCTGGCTCAGCGTGTGCGACGAGACGATCATCAGATATTTCTTGGACTTGGTTTTAAAAACGTAAGCGGCGAACGTCTCATCGTCCTCCTGAAAAATCAGCGGGTCCTGTGACGGATCCGAACCCAACACGTGCCGATAGATCCGGCAAGCTCTCAAGGTCGTCGGATCCTGCTTGGCGTAAAAGAGAGTCCTATTGTCGTTTGCCCATGCCAAATTTTCAGTCACCTCTGGAATGACGTCGGGCAGCAGTTCCCCCGTGATGAGATTCTTAAAGTAGGTGGTGTAAATCCTGCGCCCTTGCGTATCCACGTTGTACGCGAGGAGATCCCGGCCCGAGCTCACAGACATTCCGCCGATTGAGAAAAACTCGTGTCCTTCAGCCGCCTCGTTGGCGTTGAGCATGATTTCTTCCGGTCGCTCCAATGAACCTTCTTTGCGCGCAAAGATAGGGTACTCCTTTCCGTCCTCATAGCGCGTGTAATAAAAATAGTCGTCACGCCTATATGGAACGGACATGTCGGTCTGCTTGAACCTGGCTTTGATCTCCTCGAAAAGCTTCTCTTCCAGCAGCTTTGTGTGAGCCAACTCGTGGTCCGCATACTGATTCTCGGCATTAAGGTAGGCGATCACCTCAGGGTTATCGCGGTCGCGTAACCAATAGTAGTCGTCGACTCGCACGTGGCCGTGTTTTTCGAACTCTTTGGGAACCTTCCTAAGCATTCACAGACCCCAACCAGCCGGATATGACGCCAAATTTAGATCGTTTTCGGAGCGATCGCCACACCATTATCAGAAGCTTGGGACTTTTCTCTAGCCGCCAAGTCCAAGGTGACAACCGGACCCCGGGAAATCACGCTCAGGTACGCTCACATTTGCCATAGACAAATCCGCAACTATTCGGGCATATTAGCATCCAAACAGTGCCAGCACCGAGATGAAATTCCCGCATAGCCCCCTCTCAGTACTGCTATCGCTGCTCGTACTCGCACCGTGGACGATTCCGGCCAACCTCCATGGCCAGATATCCCCCAAAGCCATGGTTCTCGCATGGGATGGCGCCGTACCGTCTTTCGTCGACGAAATGTTACGTCGAGGCAAACTCCCCAATCTCGCGAAACTAATAGACGGGGGAGCTTTCGCCGATCAGGTGAAACCGAGCTTTCCGTCCTCTACCGCTCCCGCATTCGCTTCATTATGGTCCGGCGCGGCCCCTAAGGTAACGGGGATAAGCGGGAACCGCGTGCCGAGGCTGCCGCGGAGCCAGCACACCATTCTCGAGAGCGCCGGAGGTTTCAATCCGGCGCTATTACGGGCGGAGCCCCTGTGGGCCGCGGCAATAAGGGCTGGACGAAAGGTCGTTGCCGCGCATGTTCCGTTCGCCGGAAAATCATCGGCTGGGGGAGTGCACTTCCAGGGCTATGCGGGTATCGCGGGACGCGCCGGGGTTGTCAATGGCCGGAGTTCGAGGCCGCGACCCGCCGCGTCTTGGGAAAATATTCCGGCCAGCGGCGCGCCTCCGCTGGAGATTAGTTTTAAGATTGCCGCGTCCAACTTGTTTGGCCTTCTCGTTGACGACCCATTAGATCCGCTGGGCGGATACGACACACTCCTCGTGACAAGCACCCGCGACGGCAAAGATATCAGGACCAAGTTGAAAAGCGCCCCTGGCGGGTCAGCAAGCGACCGTCTTTGGAGCGCGCCTGTCGCGATGAACGCCGGCGCCGGGCGCTCGGCAACCACTTACCTGAGATTATTCGACCTTAAGGCCGACGGCAGCGACTTTCTTCTTTACTTCACCCGGCCGGCGCGCCAAGTGATCTCGCGTCCGGAGCTAGTCAAAGACGCCGGCGCGGCCGTTAGATCCTTCATCGGCAACGGAGCGACTCAGCTTTACACGCGAGGCGCTCTCGGTCCGACCATTCCTGACGGCGGCGACGGCACCGCGGAAGCTCGGTATCTGGAAACCGCAATTGTTGCGCAACACCAACTAAAAGAAACGATTCGTTGGGCGCTGGATCACCTTTCCTGGGATCTTTTCTTTGCTTACACACCCTTTCCCGACGAACCGGAACACATGTGGAGAGGCTATATGGAGCCGAGCCTTCCGGGTTTTCGTCAGGAAATTGCGGAACGTCTCCATTTTTTTCTCGAACGGATTTACCAAACGTCAGACGACATACTCGGAGTTATGATGGCCCGTCGACCGGAAAACACGATCGTCGCGGTGATTTCCGACCATGGCATGGAGGGCATCAGTAAACTGGTCGCTATCAACAAGGCGTTACAAGAAAGCGGGTTGTTGGCGCTCGACGATCATGGGCGCGTGGATCTTGCGAATACCAGAGCAGTGTATCCGAGCGTGAATAACGGTTACGTGCTGATCAATACGGCGGATCGCAAAAATGGCATCGTTACACGCGCGGAGCGCGCCGGGGTAGTTGAGCGAATTCGTGAAGCGCTTGCCCGGATCCGCGACGGCAACCGCCGGCCGGTGGCCGGAATCTTCGACGCCCAGACAGAAGGAACGCCAATGGGCATCGGCGGCGATTCCGCCGGCGACCTCTACCTCGACCTGCTGCCGGGATACGATTTTGATCCGAGGCTCCGCTCCGCTGATCTCATCACAAAGCGCGAGCCCCATGGGACGCACGGCTTCAATCCGTCGCGCCTGTCCATGCGCACGATCATGGCCTTCAACGGGCCGGGTGTCGCGGCAGGACGCAAGCTACAAGATGCCGCCATTATCGATTTTGCGCCGACGCTCTCCAGACTGCTGCATATTCCCATTCCGAAGGACGCCACGGGTAAAGTACTCGAAGAAGTCTTTTCACGCCCGCGTTGACACAAGCTTGCCTTCTGTCGCAACCCAAAAAAGAATACTGACCACTAGCGCACGACGAGCACCAAGGCTCACGAAGAAGTGGGATGGTTCACCGCGGAGGCGCGCACAGGACGCCGACGGCAAGGATGTGAAAAGAAAATCTCTGCGTACTCTGTGTCTCTTATGAAAATGAATTGAGACAACGTTTTGTTACTGCCTGGCGGTCGCGTTGATCAAAGTAGTTAGCAGCGCAACACTATCATTTTCATCCGCGGTGTTGTACCGACTGGTACATGAATTACTCTGTGGTGA
>JBOHVS010000254.1:0-6373 GCA_050735975.1 Binatia bacterium
CCATAGGGAGTGAGCACTGCCCTCCCGTTTAAGATAACAACCGTGCCTCCGAAGGTGTTGGAGCAGCGTGCTCCGTTTCATTTCACTGTGACAGTTTCTCGGATAGCTTCAGGCGGAATTCCACGCAAGGCGTCTTCCCGGCGGTCATCAAGGATAAGCTCAATCGCTTGGGCGAGATTTTCCCGCGCCTCCTCCCTAGTCCGCCCTTGCCCGTTTGCACCCGGGATTTCGGCGCAGTAGGCAATAAACCAATCGCCATCACGTTCAATAATGGCGGTAAATTCATTTTTCATTGAGAACCTCCAGCAAATAAGGAGGATACCCCCAACGAATGGGTAAGAGCAAGAAGCGTGGAGGGGTCGGAGGTCAACAACAGCATGGAGCTTGGAGCCAGACATCAGAAGGTTGAGGCTAAGGCTTAGGCTGAGATCGAGCTCAACCTCAACCTGAACCTCAACCTGCTTGCACTCTGCGCTCTCCGCGTCTCTGCGGTGAAACAAGTCTTTTCGACATTGCGGATTGCAAGAGCAGCCACTAAGGCACTAACTTCTTTGTGTCTTTGTAGCTAAAGAATTTCGCATTGCGGATTTTTAACTGCTAAAGAGGACCCAGATTTATGGGTATCCAAAGGTCTGCTTGACGGCATTGAGTGATTCTCGTAGTTGCTGAAGCCGAGCCGGATAGAAAAACGAGCTGACAGCGTAAGGCGCACCAAAGTGTGCAGTGCCAGCCAGATAGCGGGCGAGCATACTGGCGCTTTTCAATCGACGATACTGCAATCTACTCCTCGGATCCGGCAAAACCCGAATCAAATTATACTCCCTCACCGAATGACTGAATGTATGAAAGCCGTTGAGACGAGCGTCAAAGGCAGCCTCCACATAATGCACAGCGGCTATAGAAAATCCCCGTCGCCACCCAGTCATTAAATCGGATGGCGTTTATCAGATATTGAACAAAGTCTTCATTATGCCTTGCCTGGATCAGATGTTGATTTTCGCTGGGCATACCATGTCCGCGTCCTGCTATAGCTATGTACGTCTGTTTACCAGGACCTCAGCCAAAGTGCTGGGAACGCCTTCTTGTAGAGCAATGCGAGGCAGGCACACGAATGATAAAGGAAATTGAAATTCTTCCATTAAGCTTTCTTGCAGCGCGTATACTTGAAGCTCAACCTCTTCATCAAAATCCTCTCGGTTCATGATGACAATTATAGTGCTCTCTTCATCCTTGGCCTCCGTAAAAACCATGAGAATGCCTTCTCGGGAGGCTAATTCTTCAATTATTCGACGCCTGATTCTTTGAAGAGGCACTGCGTTGGCGGCAGATCGGCTTAAAGTTTCTGGTTGACTGGCGGACTGCTTTTTTTTGCCCATAAATCTTGCTCTCTGCTTCTATCGCACAGGCTCAACTCACTTGGATTCTACTTGAACCATTTCTCGTGAGCAACCTCTAAGGGGCAGAAGGCAGAGATCAGAAGGCAGAGATCAGCAAAAACAGAGGTCGGAGGTCAGCAACAGCATGGAGCATTGAGCAGGGAGCATGGAGCCAGAGAAATACCAGAGGTCAGATGTCAGAAGTCAGAGATCAGAGATCCGAGGTCAGAAAAAACATTTCGGATTGCGAATTACTTTTTTCCGAACTTCGTGACTTCGTGTCCTTCGTGGTGAACGAATTTCAAATTGCGAAATGCAAGATTAGCCACTAAGGCACCAAGGCACTAAGGTTTAAAGCATTTCGGATTGCGGATTGATAACTGCAAAGAGCTAAGGCAAAGAGTAGGCAGGCTGGTCAAAAAAGTCCCAGGTGCGAGGCGCGCGATGGCCGATGAGCGGCGGCGTACTCTGGTGGTACGTTGGAGCGAATCAGGCGAGCGCAACGAAGCAGATGGGCTTTTTTCAGCAGCCTGAAGAGTATGAGAGTAAGAGTCGTAAAGACAACTGACCCGGCGTTCAAGTCCTTGCTCGACCGAATTCTTCAGAGGCGAGGAAACCGGGAAGGCGACGTTGAGAAGCGGGTGGAAGAGATCGTCCATGCCGTTCAAAGGCGCGGTGACCGCGCGTTATTGCGCTACACGCGGCTTTTTGACCGCGTCCGCTTGACTGCCGCGACGATGGAAGTGAAAAGCGCCGAGATCGCCCGGGCAATGGCGCAGGTTCCGCAAAAAGATTTGGAGACGCTCAGGCTCGCGGCTAAACGAATCGCCGCCTTCCATCGGCGCCAGCTCCAGAAAAGCTGGCAATATCGCGACCCGCTTGGGTTGCTCCTGGGGCAGCGGATTTCACCTCTTGAGCGTGTCGGTGTCTACGTTCCCGGCGGCAAAGCCTCGTATCCATCCACTGTTTTGATGAATACCGTGCCGGCGAAGGTGGCGGGCGTGAGAGAGATCGTGATGACTTGCCCCATCGGCGATAACGGGGCGGTTGTGCTTGCGGCCGCTAAGATCGCGGGGGTGGACCGGATCTTTCGGGTCGGCGGCGCCCAGGCGATCGCCGCGCTGGCGTTTGGCACCGAAAGCATTCCCCGGGTCGACAAGATCGTCGGCCCGGGCAATATATTCGTCGCGACCGCAAAACGGATGGTCTTCGGCGAGGTCGATATCGACTCGATCGCCGGTCCGAGCGAAATTTTGCTTCTTGCCGACAGCTCCGCCGATCCGGAGCATGTCGCAGCGGATATGCTATCGCAAGCTGAACATGACGAGCTGGCGGCGGCGCTCTGCGTGACGCCGTCGTCGGCGATGGCATCAAAGATCCAAAAGGCACTGGAGGCCCAACTCCGGCAGACGAAGCGGCGGGCCATCACCTTCAAATCGCTTGCGAGGTATGGCGCGATCATCGTAGCGCACGGGCTCAAGGAGGCGGTCGAAATCGCCAACGCGATCGCCCCGGAACACATCGAGCTGATCGTCAAGAAACCGCAAAAATTGGCCAAGTCGATCCGGAACGCGGGCGCGATTTTTGTCGGTCCGTATTCGCCGCCGCCGCTGGGCGATTATTTCGCCGGGCCGAATCACGTGCTGCCGACGGGGGGGAGCGCTCGCTTCTTTTCCCCTTTAGGGACTTACGACTTCCTCAAACGGACGACCATCATACGGGCGGAGAAACGGGCGCTGCGCGCGTTGGCGCCGAAGATCACTCACCTGGCGCGTCTGGAAGGCCTGGACGATCACGCGCGGGCAGTGGAAGCTCGATTCAGGTAGGGGAAGAATTGCGAATTGCGGATTGCGAATTTAGCCGTAAAGGAGCGGATTCACCACGAAGGGCACGAAGAGCACGAAGGAAGAAAATATTGTTAAAACCTTTTTCCGAACTTCGTGACTTTCTTGTCCTTCGTGGTGAACGAATTGCAAATTGCGAATTGCCAATTGCAAGAGTAGCCACCAAGCACTAAGACACCAATGTTTTTCTTTGTGTCTTCGTGTCTTCGTGGCAAAGAGTTTTAACGTCGCTAGGAGAGTGGATAATGGGACGAAACGGCAAAACCGAGCGCAAAACAAAGGAAACCGATATCAGCATCGAGTTGGAGCTCGACGGCGGAGGCGCGGCCGAAATCGAAACCGGCATGCCGTTTTTCAACCATATGCTGGAGAGCTTTACGCGGCACGGTCTATTCGATATCAAGATCAAAGCGCGGGGCGACATCGACGTCGATTATCACCATACAGTCGAGGACGTCGGGCTCGCCCTGGGACAGACATTCAAGCAAGCTCTGGGCGACAAACATTGCATCCGGCGCTTTGGGGAGGCGAGCTGCCCGCTGGACGAAACCTTGGCCAAGGTCGTGGTCGATATCAGCGGGCGGCCATACCTTTCTTACAACGTGAAGATCCGTCCGGGGCGCGTCGGGAATTTCGATACCGATCTGCCGCACGAGTTCTTTGCGGCCTTCGTCAATCAACTCGGTATGAACCTGCATATCGACGTGATCCGCGGTGAGAACCCGCACCACATCATCGAGGCCTGCTTCAAGGCTTTCGCCCGCGCCATGGATGTGGCGACCGGCCTCGACGATCGCATTAAAGGAGTGTTGTCGACCAAAGGGAGTCTGTAGGGGAGGTAAAGGCGAAGAGCTGAGAGCGAAGAGCAAAGGGCGAAGGGCAGGGGAATTTCGAATTGCGGATTTAGCCGTAAAGGAGCGGATTCACCACGAAGGGCACGAAGAAGAAAAATGCGGATTGCGAAATGCAAGATTAGCCACTAAGGCACTAAGACACCAAGATTTTCGTTGGGTAAGAGCATGGAGCAGGGAGCATGGAGCCAGAGAAAGACAGAAGTCAGAGGTCGGAGGTCGGAGATCAGAAGTCAGAGATCCGAGGTCAGAAAAAACATTTCGGATTGTGAATTACTTTTTTCCGAACTTCGTGACTTCGTGTCCTTCGTGGTGAACGAATTTCAAAATTGCGAATTTCCTCTCCACCATAAGCCATCAGCTATTAGCTATCGGAAGATATGATTGCGATTATTGACTACGGCATGGGGAATCTGCGGAGCGTGCAGAAGGCTTTCGAGCGGGGCGGCTTCGAGGCCCGCGTGACACGCGACACCGGACAGATTACCTCTGCGGCCGGGGTGGTTCTCCCGGGGGTGGGCGCCTTCCGGGCGTGCATGGAAAACCTCGGACGCTTTGGACTTATCGAGCCGATCCGAGAAGCGGTGCGCCAGAAGAAACCGTTTCTCGGCATCTGTCTCGGCTTCCAGCTGCTCTTTTCAGAGAGCGAAGAGTTCGGCCTGCAGAAAGGGCTTGATTTGCTTCCGGGCAGGGTCGTGGGATTGAAGCCGAACGGCGGTCTCAAGATTCCTCACATGGGCTGGAACAATATCGAAAAGAGAAAAGAGACGCCATTCCTGGACGGCATCTCATCGGGCGACTACGTTTATTTTGTCCACTCGTTCTACGTGGTTCCGAAAGATTCGTCGCTGGTTGCCACCACGACCGGGTATGGAGGTGAGTTTGCTTCCAGCATCGCCACCGATCATCTTTTTGCTACTCAGTTTCATCCGGAGAAAAGCCAGGAGATCGGGCTTCGGATCCTGTCGAACTTTGGCCGCTTCGTCGCAGGCTGCTGAGCGCGCAAGGGCCGCAGCGCGGCGAAGCCGCAAGCAAAGAAAGAAAAACACTTTTACCACGAAGGACACGAAGAGCCTAGCGCGGCAAAGCCGCAAGCAAATAGGAACAGAAACTTTCACCACGAAGGTCACGGAGAGCACGAAGTTGAAGAGTATAAACTGTCCGAACTCTTCGTGGCCTTCGTGCTCTTCGTGGTGAAACGAAGCAACATTCCTTGTTGTGAAAAACCTCAGCCTGAACCTCAACTTCAACCTACTTTAGGCTAATCCCGTGCTGATCATCCCAGCCGTAGACATCAAAGACGGACGTTGTGTGCGCCTTTTGCAAGGCGAAATGGATAAGGAGACCATCTATTTCGACAGCCCGCTGGAGGCGGCAAAGCACTGGCTCAAGGAAGGCGCCACTTTCATCCACATCGTGGATCTCAACGGGGCGGTCGAGGGGCGCCCGGTTCACACCCGCGAGGTCGAAGCAATCTGCAACGAAACCGGCTTAGGGGTGGAACTCGGCGGCGGGCTCCGGTCGTTGGATGCGGTAAAGGCGGCGTTGAATCTCGGCGTCTCGCGCGTGGTCATCGGCACGGCGGCTTACGACGACCCGGAATTTCTGCGCTCGCTCTGCGAGAGCTTTCCTGAAAAGATCGTCGCCGGCATCGACGCCCGCGACGGCAAAGTCGCGGTCAAAGGATGGAAGGAAACAACCGCCATGGATGCCGTGGAGCTGGCCAAGCGGTGCGAAGCGGACGGCGCGGCGCGAATTATTTACACCGACATCGGCCGCGACGGCACCCGCCAAGGGGTCAATATCGAAGAGACGCGCAGACTTGCCCGATCCGTGAAAATCCCGATTATTGCGTCCGGCGGCGTTGCGACTTTGGACGATATCCGACGGCTGAAACCGCTGGAAAAAGACGGAGTGGAAGCGGTTATCGTCGGGCGGGCGCTCTATGCCCGAGGATTTACACTCAAAGAGGCTATAAGGATCAGCTCGAGGCCTTGATGGCGAAATTGCGTCTTCTTTACTTTGAGCAGAAGGCCTCAGGAAACACGTTTGTGTCGAGAAGATATTTCACCGATAGCTGACCCGAACGACATGACCTAAAGTTCCCCACCCATTTTACAGCAGAGAATCTGTTCTTGGTGGAGTTATAAAGCCGCCTATCCCCGGTCCAGAGCAGAGTTTGTGATTTGAGCCAAAACCGGTCTATATAAAGTTTATGCAAAAAGACACCTCAGCGACGCTGACAGCACGCCCGCCGATTTCGTTGCCTTTTTATTACGGCTGGCTGGTCCTAAGTATCTGT
>JBOHVS010000255.1:0-18781 GCA_050735975.1 Binatia bacterium
TTTTCCATCAAATTGGACTTATCCCCATTTTCCCTTCACGATTGATAAGTCCTTCTAACCGTAAATTCCACATCGGCCATAGACGACATTAAGAAACTCGAGAAATAAAAATCGGACCCCGATCACCCCAGTCCTCGAAGCATCATGGCTAACGCCCCCCTGACGCTGGATGGTTAGCAGCGCCTCACTCAGTATCCTCCTCCATCAGACCTTCTACCAAGCCCGCCTCGCGCAGAACACGACGGCAGAAATCCGCCTGAGCGGAGAGGACGTAGAAGCCCACGCCCTTGTACTCTACCGGAAGAATACCGAGCACACGGCTCTGAAACGGTTCGATGTCGACGACGTAGTCGATGGCGTTGTCCGACAAGACTTGCTCGACTCGTTTACCCTCACTCAGGCGACCGGCGATGTAGACTACCGCCACTTCTTTGTCGTCGAATGTTTCCGAGTCCACTAAGGCCATCGAGGACGCTTCAAGCACTGCTAATTTTTAAGTGAGCCGATTGGGGCGGCATCATTGTGACCGATCTATTCCCAAACAGCACAATTCGTTTAAACAAAAAATTCTCATCAGAAGAAATCCCGTCAAGTGATCTGTCCCTGGGACGTCCCCCTTCGTGTAAACCTTACTCTCACGGTTTGGAAAGAAGCGGCTCGAAGCATGATTCACTCCAAGATTGTCAAGAAGCAAAGCACAGACCCCGCACCTGCCCGGTGTCTGCTGTCTACGGCTCGCAACCTAGTTCCGCCAAGTCTTTAGCCAAAAGACTCCCGGTACCTTTTATGGCTTCGGTACCTTTTATGGCTTCTTGTTGATGCAAGTAATCCAGACTTCTAGGGTAAAGATTACCGACGGCCCTGACGCTCCAATGCGCGTCGTTGTTGCCTTGACAGAGGAGGATTTGTCGGTTGTTGCGGTGGCGGCTGCGGCTGGATGGCTATATTTTGTTCGACGACGACCATTCGTCGATTATCCTGATTCTCAATGATTTTCGCTGCCGGCCCGTTGAAAGTGATTTCGTTGACATGAAGAATCGATAAAACGGCATCCTGCAGAGCATCATCGTCTTCTAAGCGCCTGACTCTCAACCCTACAGCCTCAAGTTCCGGAAAGCGGATAGGCCGTGCATGCGTGCGGAATCTATCGTAGGAGTCTGCCGACCCAAACCATTCCGCGATTTGAGTTGCTTTTGCTGCTCTCTCATTTTCAGTGATATTCATGTCACTATGGCACAGCATGTATTTTCCGAGCCAACTTGCCACGACTTCCATGGAAAGCTGGATTGCTTGATTACAAAACTCGATCAGACCGCCTGCGTAAGAGCGCAGTATCGGTGTCCAGGCCGCAATGCTGGAAACGTCCTGCTTGCATTGTTCCTTAGCACGCTCAAAGTCGCGTAGGATGGCGTGTGCAGGGGCAAAGCGGCTTCCTTCGGGAACTGGCACTACTATCTGCGGATCTATTGGGCCCAGTTCTGAATGAGCACCCACAAGGATCTCATCGCATCCGAGAGCAATCATCGTAGCAGCTGACTTTGCCTGGAGAGGTACTATAGCACGGATGTAATCGAACCGCGTCCGTAGATATTCAAGGATTTGTTCTGCCGCTTGAGGTGACCCCCCCGGGCTATGGGGAACGAGATCTAACTCTCGTTGTTCAACTCCATAACAGCACTCCATGAATCCATGAACGTCAGAACCTTCAACCGAATACGTTATCCGACTATTGCGCTTCTGGAGCCAACCGCTGGAGTATGAAATGACAGCGCGACCGGAGAGTCTGCTTAATGCTTGCAGATACTTGTGGCGTATCCCGTCTAAATCGGGACCACCAGGAGCACGTACTCTTCCACTTTCCTTTACTTCTTTGAGGATTTCGCCCCAGGTAGGCACAGGCAGGTCGTATTAGTAATTCGTTGAATAAGCTACTCCGACGTGTGTCTCGCCAGCCATTACAGCGGCTCGGTAGGTTCGCTCAACTGCTTCGTAGACCTCTACAAGCTCAAGGGCAGTATCACCTTCGGTAGATTTTTGGTTATTTAGGAAGCGCCCGACTGAACCTGACTGAGTTTTCTTGCCCTTAGATTTATTCCGAGATTTTGCTCGTTTTTTCATTTTTGTTCCCTTTTTATCCCTATCGGTAGCAGGTCAAGTTCTTTTAACGTATTCTCTTCTTCAAGCAACATCTATACCACTCTTTATGTGTTTATGGGCACCGGCGTCGACTCAGGTTTATACCTTCGCGGTTTTATCGAGTCAACAGCCTCCTCTCGTCAAAAGTTTGACTAAATAATGAAGGAAAATTATTTTCATCAACGCTATGACCCAAAAGTCGGCTTCACGAAGCAAGGAGATGACGGATTCTGGATTCGAGAAGCTGTTTGCCGAGCGTGCCCGGCTACACCAACTCTGTAGCGATTTCCGAGGGCAGCTTCCAGATCTTCGACGACTTCCTGTGCGAGGATGTCGGGATCGGGAAAGTTGTCATTCTTCGAGACTTTCGTGTCTGAGCCGAAGTTGTCCAGACGCCTCTTTCGCGGTTGAGAAACCGCCTGTCTCATTCTCCCCTCCGGCAATAAGGGCCACGGAATATATAAGTCATTAGTCGGACTCGCCTTTACGGTTCCGACTTCTTCCGGTAAGCGAGGTTTGGTCAATAAGGTGGCTTCCAGTTGCCAGCTTTTCTATCTTTTTTTCGTCGAGGATGGCTCTTCCTCGTGACGTAAGAGTCACCCCAGAGTGATGCGGGCCGTCGCCCCCGACCCGGATAAGACCATCGGTAAGCGCATCTCCCCATACGGTGTGCCGGGGGCACGTACTCTGCCAAGCCGCCATCGCCTCGTCATAGGTTCGACGACGATCTGAGACCCAAGCAAGGAACTCCAGCATCGACGGGCTCGCTGGTTCAGGCATTGCGCACCCCTTTATCGCGCGATCCAACGGAAACAAGTTTATGTCTTATTTGCCCAACGCTCAAGAAGCGGAAAAGACCCGCAGTAAACCATGTTCTCCTGAAGGATTGTCAAGAATTCAAAGCCAGACCCCGTGCTTTTTTCGTGCTTTTCATTCGCTCTCCTGTGAATTCCAAAACCGTTGCGTCGCCCTTTTAATTAGTATATACATAATTAATGTTCGACTGGGACCCGCAGAAGGCTAGAGCCAATGGGCTCAAGCACGGGGTCTCATTCGAAGAAGCCGCCACGGTGTTTTTTGACCCGGAAGGGTTGGATGGCGAGGATCTGGACCATTCATGGGATGAGCCGCGCCGGTTGCGGTTGGCCAAAAGCACTTTGGGAAGAATATTGGTGATAGCCTATACTATAAGGAGCCCAGGCGATGAAGAAACCACGCGGATCATCAGCGCGCGGCGCGCGAACCGGAAAGAGCGCAAACGCTACGAAACAAAAGAGGATTGATTTTTCGGATATTCCCGAATTGTCAGAGAAACAATTATCCTCGATGCGGCGGGTCGGGCGGCCTACGCTTGGAGATGAACCGAGGAGATTAATCGCGATTCGCTTGGACTCGAACGTTTTGGGCTGGCTTCGCCGGACTGCCGAGCGAAAAGGTTTGCCTTACCAGTCGCTCATCAACGAAATTTTGGCGGAGGAGATGAAGAAAGCAGGGTAGTGAACTCATCTTCGGCGCGCAGCTAGTTTCACACCAAGATTGTCAAGAAACAAAAGCCAGCCCCCGCCAGTATCACCCCTCACGTTCGGCTGCACGCGGTGGTTGGGCGTTGATAACGGAGCCTGGCCCTTCCATCGTTCGCTCCCGCTAGCTTGGCCTCAACGCCCAGCTATTAGAGCCGTCTAGCGCACGCCCTGCTGGCGGTACGTTGACAAATTGTGATGTAAGTGAAAAACAGGCATCATTAAACAATAGAAACCAACGTCAGGTGAATATGAAACACAGGAGAGCGAAGGCTGCAAGAACGACGATCAAGCCAAGGTGCGGTCTTTGCGGAAAGACCAGAAAGCTGACGAAGACGGAGTGCTGCGCGAATTGGATCTGCGATGACGAGGACAAGTACGTCATTTTCTCATATGCGCGCAACAGTTGTCATCGAAATCATAGTCATTACACACTATGTGCCTACCATCACACCGAAGAGCATGGCGGTAATTGGAAAGAATGCGCAAAATGCAGCAGCAGTTTCCGGACGGAAATTTACGTTTGGTACGGAACGAACGAATACAATTTCGAGAAATTACCCAATCCGCCGGCCTATGAACCGACGAAATGCTCTAAATGCGGAGCGATCATCGTTCTGAGCGAAGACGCGTATTCGTCTCTCGGAAAAGAATATTTCTGCGGAAAATGTACCCAGGAACAAATGACCCAGAAAGCACGGCGAACCACAAATCCGGAGCACTGAATAGTAAGAAGTACCGTCTTTGCCGCCCAAAAAGACCCCTTAAAATTCGTAAGCGCCATGAGTTAGACAGCCCGGTCAGTAACAGTACGTCACTGATTTCGACGAGACGCTCACCCTGGCGCAGAAGTTCGAGCGCCCGGGACAAACTCGCTGTCAAAACCTCTTTCAGCCGGGTGTTGGTGAAAGTTGCGCGTCGATCCAAATGATCAAGCCGCCACCACAGGATGGTCGAGGCGACGGCAGACATGTTTCGTGCCTAACTATTAGATGAGTCGTTCCGGCAGCACCATTGCTGGTGGCCTTTCAGAACAGGTCCCATTCGTTTGCCACACCCTACGCCGGCCTACCGCGACATCGATCTGTGATCATCCTCGTCGAGGAGGGCTCTTCCTCGTAACATAAGAATCACCCCGTCGCCACCAACCTTGATAAGACCGTCTGTAGTCGCATCTTCCCAGACCGTATGCCGGGGGCAGGTGCTCTGCCAAGCCGCCATCGCCTCGTCATACGTGCGGCGGCGACTTGAGATCCAAGCAAGGAATTCCAACATTGACAGGTTCACTGATTCAGCCATTGCCGCCCATCGCACGATCCAAGAGAAACCAGTTTATGTTTTGCTTGACCAGCGCTCAAGAAGCGAGAAAAGAGTCTCGCTACCTTTTGTGTCTACCGGGTTAGAGCAACTTCGCGCCTAGAAAGGGTTCGCGTCCCCTTTTTCTTCCCGCCCTCTTCAAATTATTATTCGTTTTCTTTTGATGACTCGCGATAAGTTGGGCGTTAATTCATCGAATATAAGTCGACGGACCCTCCGCTTCCTCGCTCCGAACGGTCCGAGTGAATCTAGAGCGTCAGTTTTTAACCCAAATTTACTAACGAAATTACAGGTGATGATCAAAAGTGCTTCAAAGACGACAAACTGTGTGTTTAAAGTTCCTGGTAAAGTCGTCGGAAATCTTGTCTTGCGAAATGTGGTTCGAAAATGACTCATGAGTTGGCAAGCTTCAAAAGTGTCATAATTGATCTTATTTCGATTCTCTATTTGCCAGATTGGATTGTTAGCGACTGGCGTAATGCCGATTCGGAGTGCCGGGTCCACCCAAGGGATAAGCGAGTTTGTAGCCGAGTAAAAAAAATCCCAAAATCGTCGGTGAGGACCGGTATAGGTTGAGGGCACTTTTCGTTTGATTATCAACTCCTGGCTTCCTGGTGAACTTGTTGCAACATCGACTGTAATTCCGGCGTTTGCCACCCACCCGCCAAAGATTCGCAGCAAGGCAGAGGCCGTATAAAATGATCCGTAATAAGTCGTTACATAAGCCCAACTTGCCGCACTGGCGATCATAAGATCCAAACATCTTCGATAGTGTGAAACTGCAAGAAACAAACACCTATCTACTTCTCTCAGAGAACAATCTCGGTAGTCATCAAAAGGCTTTGTTCCCTCTCGAAGAGTGGTCACGTTTGTCAAATTCGCACTTAAATAAGTGACGGTAGACCCTACTGAAGCACCAGTAGAACGTCCAAACCCGCTGACGTAATGCCTGGCCTCTGGTTCTCCAAACAAATTCACATGAAACCCACTATAACCGAAGTTGAGTTTTTATGAGTTCGTAAATCTCTTTCATTCCAGCCGATCCTTGAGCCGCACGTATGGCTTCTGGAAAAAGAGATCGTCTGTCGATTCGATCTAGGTATTCTTTGTACATTGTAGTGGGAATCTGGTCTGCGTTCCGACTAATCTTTTTTGAGAGCTCTGGTAGTAGTCTAATCAAAACTCTTAACACTCGAGCATTGTAAAAGGGAGTTTCAGATGCTTTCCATCCGTCAGGGTCCAACGCACGAATTGCCGCTAAGTATCGAATGAGAATTTCATAGTGTTTGTCAAAGTCTAGATTTCGGAAGCCGGCCGTTCGACTAGAGATCAGCGTTTTTAATTCAGGCGCTAAGGAGCCCTGTTTCAGGGTTATTTTGTTTTGTTCACCCGTTAAATCTACCCGTTGATATAGAGGGCTCGCCCTATCATTTGCTAGTTCCCAAACTAACTCACTTGCTTCGATTGCATAAGGATCATCCTCAGGTCTAACGAGACGGACGAGATCCCAGCGAAGAGACGAAGGCACTCGTTTTTGGTTATCATTTATCTCTAGAAAGAGACGAGCCATGTCGACTTCACTCAGACCCATATGAATCACACACCCATACATCGCCTCGTGATCAGAAAAAGTCTGTGCCCAAAGTCGGTGTTGACCGTCAACTACTAGAAAGCGCGTTCCTTGAGGAATCCCGATGGTTCCATTGTCTTGGTTAAAACTTCGTACGTTAGTCGCAAGAACGATAGCGTTTGGGAAAGTGCGGGATTGGTCCAGAACCGCTACCGCAATCTCCCTCGCCCTCTCTTCTTTTACAACGCGTTGAAAACCCTTCTGCGGATCCCTAATCCTCCACGATGGGGTACAACGCTTCAAAAGCCAACGTCCAGGAAGAGACGTAAGATAAATCTGAGGCTCTTTCTGGAGGATAAATCCATTGACTTTAAATTGTGCGGCCATTGTGTCACCTCAGATAGACTTATACTCGGACAGTTTTAACGGCTCAGCTCCGATAGCTAGTTAGGATGACCTCGTACACTTGTTTTCGATGGCGACTCGACGCGGCGATCAATGAAAAGCCTTTAACGAACTTGACGAAAAAACAAGCAGGAAACAATTTGCGGATGTCCTTTCGTGCTGCGTGCGTAACAACGACATGAACACCTCGATCGGCCAATGACGCAACATGGTTTGCCAAGCGTGTATGGTCGTGTACGCTAAACGCCAAACTGCTGTAACGCGCAAATCCATTCCCATTACAAGCCCCTCTCGGATAGGGCGGATCAAAATAAGCAAGATCGCCGGCTTTGGCAGTGGCTGTAGTTTCTTCGAAATCGCCGCAGAGAAGCCGAGCGTTCTTCAGAGCATGCGATGCGCGTAGAATTCTTTCCAAAGTTATTAATTCTTGAGGAGTTCTGCCACCAAAAGGAACGTTAAAGTTCCCCTCCTGATTAACGCGATAGAGACCATTCCAAGACAGACGAATCAAATAAAAGAATCTGACGGCCTTGTCTACAGGCGATGACGGAGCGGATGCCCTCATCTCGTAGTAAGTGTACTTCGAGGCTTTTAGTTTTCGGATCGTGTCGTAAAACCCTCGAGGGTCCTTTTTGATGACTTTATAGAAATTGACGATTTCCGGATTTACGTCCGCCAAAACTGCCTGCTTCGGCCATCGAGCGAAAAAGAGAGCCCCGCTTCCAATCATTGGCTCATAATAGGTTCCAAAGTTCTTAGGTAAAAAAGCAAGAAGTTTGGAAACTATTAAACGTTTACCACCGGCCCAACGAATCAAGGGTTTATTTGAAGTCGTTGTATGAATTCCGGTAGTAAAAGGATTAGTCCTCATAAATGTCCTGAGAAAGCTCTATCGAGAATCGACAGGAGTAATGCGTCCAGTTCGACGGCTGTCTCGGCTTGCAACTTTTTCACCGTGTACACCTGCGCCTGCAGAGCGTCCAACTCTGCCACGATCCGGCGTTGATCTATCAACGGGGGAAAGGGTAGACTCAGATTTCGGATGTTGGACAAGTTGAGGCCCGGTTTTCCTTGGCCGTATTTCTGTCTAAGCAATTGTTTCTGACCGTCAGGGGTGCGAAGCCCCCAAAGCGCGAACTCAGCTTGAACCTCATCGCTTGGTAGGCGGCAAATGGCGACGTGTTGGTTGACAAATCCTGGTTCAAGGCCGGCTCGATAGAGGCCTACCCGGCCCACAGTGGCACCTGTTATGACCAGCATTAAATCTCCGGTCTCGAGCATCGCTGAGCGCCCCTGGTCTCCGGGCGGCGGTGTGATAAAAACCTTTAAGTCTCCGGACACGTTGCCGAACGGCCCAATGTCCTGGACTCGATAAAAGCGATAACCGGTGTCTTCATAGTGCTTCGCCCAATTGCGTGGTCCGCTGGTCACGTGAGCCGAAAACGAACCAAACGTGCGTGGAGGATAACGTTCGGTGAGGTAGGTGAAAAGTTGGCCAGCGTGCCCGCGATAGAGTTCGTCGCTTTTCTCAGCGCTTTCATGGCGAATTGTACGGGCCTCGTTGATTTTGGCGGCCAGTTCTTCGATCCGCGCCACGATCCGCTGCTGCTCTAAAAGCGGAGGAAGAGGAACTGTCATTGTCAAAAAGCGGTGTTCTTGAAGTCGAACTCTGTTTGTAGTTCCTTCGCTTGCTGCTTTGCAGATGTCCACGAAAGGTTGTGTTTTGGACATCCAGTCCAAGAAAGATGGTAGTAAACTGGAACGGTTCGGTGTGAAAAGTGGGAAATCGTTGCTTACTACGGCCCCGTCGAGAGAATCCGGAACGAGCCCAAAAGCACCGTTGCGGGCGTCGATCCGTGACAATATGAACTGTCCGGCCCTAGCCATGAGCCGTCTGGAAGATGCGATTTCGGATCCGTTAGCCTCCCGTCGTAGAGTAACTCCTTTCCCCCACAACCGAACCGTGATCTCACGGTACGTATCTGTTGGATTGAGATCAGTCCATTCGTCCGATTTGGTCAGAACTTCTCCCAGCGGTACTTGTGGCCAGTTGCTCATCCGAGAGGCTCACCCAACGCTCTCTTGATGTCCATCATAATTTCTGCGATGCGCTGCTCTTTTTTAAGGATGTCGTCGGCGAGCTGTTCGGGAGGAAGATGTTCGAAGTCGGTTGCGGCGGTGGGGTTTTTGCGGTCTAGATTCACTGCTCTCAAAGATCCATCAGAATTGTATTCAAACAAATCCTTAACTGGAATTTTCCAGGTGTGCTCGTTCTCTTTACGGTCATTCCACCATTTGAGGCAGCCGGCGAATTCCTCGAATTGAATCGGCTGGGTTTTAGTGTAGTTCTTGCGCCCTTCGGGTAGCGGCTGCTCGTAGTACCAGACTTCTTCCGTCGGATGGGAGCGGTCGAAGAACACGAGGTTCGTTGGGATGCTGGTGTAGGGAGCGAAGATGCCGTTGGGGAGGCGGACGATGGTATGGAGATTGAAATCCTTGAGTAGTTCCTCTTTTATGCGGGCGCAGACACCGTCGCCGAAGAGGGTGCCGTTGGGCACGACGACCGCGGCCCTCCCACTCGTAAGATTGCCCTCACCCTTCCCTCTCCCAGAGGGCGAGGGTGATCCGGGACGCTTGAGCTTGCGCATGATGAGCTGGAGGAAGAGCAGGGCGGTCTCGGAGGTCTGTTTGTCTTCAGGGAAGTTACCGAGGATGCCGCGCTCTTCTTCGCCGCCGAAAGGCGGGTTGGTCATGATGATATCGACCCGGTCTTTGTCACCGATCTCGCGCAGCGGAAATCGCAGGCTGTTCAATGGGTCGATCTTAGGCGATTCCAGGCCGTGCAAAACCAGATTCATCTGGGCAAGCAGATAGGGTAGGGGCTTGGCCTCGCCGCCGAAGATGCTCTGGGTTTGGAGCATCTTTCTGTGTTCGACGGTCTTACATTGCTTCTCCAGGTGCTTGAAGGACTCGACCAGAAAACCGCCGGTGCCGCAGGCCGGATCGAGAATCACTTCACCGAGCCGAGGATTGATGACTTCTACCATAAAGCGGACAACAGGGCGGGGAGTGTAGAATTCGCCGGAGTCGCCGGCGGCGTCGCGCATTTCTTTCAGCATCGACTCGTAGAGATGGCCGAGGGTATGGATCTCATCGCTGCTGGTGAAATGGATGTCGTTGACTTTATTGATCACGTCGCGGAGCAGATAGCCGTTGATCATGCGGTTGATGGTGCCTTTGAAAACGGTGGCGATGACATCGCGCCGGTCGCCGCCGTTGGCGCCTTGCAGGCTGCGCAGGTAAGCGAAGAGCCCCGGACCCTTGGTGCCGCTGGGCCGGACGGCCTCTTCGTTGTTTACAAAGGCGATCAGCTCATCGCCGGTGACGCCCTCCGGTTTGACGGCCCAGTCGCGCCAGCGGTAGGGTGGTTCGAGGGCGGGGCGAAAGCGCTTGCCGCTCATCTTGCTTTCCTGTTCGCGAATTTGCTCCATATCGTCGAGAAACTTTAGGAACATCACCCAGGTGAGCATCGGCAGCCGGTCGAGGTCGCCGTTGAGCCCTTTGTCCTTGCGCATGATGTCGCGGCATGACTTGACGATGGAGGATAGCCGTTGAGCAGTGGTTAGAGCCTGGGCTGATTTTTGTGTACGGGCCATGAGCTAGCTTTCCTCTTCAAGAAACTGTTTCACCGCGTCCGAAAATTCGCGCGCTTGCCCAATAAGGAGATTCGCATCTTCGTCCGTTAGGTCGGCGTCTATATCATAATCTCCAGTAATTCGTTTACTGAAAGCCGCTACAAGCCACCGATGATATCGTTTGTCTACCAATCCCGTCTTCACGAACTGCTGCGCGAATGCCCTATGAACTCCTGTGTGCTTACGGAACCGCAAGTCCTTTTCGTTGAGCAAGGCCTGAGCCGCGTAGAACATTGCGTAATATGCTCTGCCGACAGCAAACTCTGCATCGTGGTTCTTTTTCAGATGCTCGGAAGCCTGCAAGGACCGAGAGGCTTTTTCCAACAATTTAATCGTTGCCACTTTCAAGCAGGAAGAGCCTCGTCGCGAACATTGGATAAAAACGGAGTATCTCCGTGCAACCATTCGTTTTCGCGCATGAATACGAGACTGACGGTAACCTCGTATTTCAATGAAAGATCCGCGGCAAGCTCCGCTGTCCGGTCAACTTCCAGCGCGTAACGATCAAAAGTCTGAAGCACTACGAGAACGTCCAAGTCGGATTCCCGGTCTGCCTCACCGCGCGCGTACGATCCGAAGAGATAAGCTCCTTTTAATTGTTTTCTGTAAATCAGTTCGAGTCCCGATTTAAGTTCGCTCAGGACGCTTTGAATGGTTGTTTGAGAAAATTGCGTAGACGTTTCATTAACTTGCAAACTCTTACCGACAGGTCCCTCGGTCACGTAATCATTCCGGCTCTTTTCACTGATGGCCAGTTGCAGCGTAGCTTGAGTCGAAGCATCGATCCCTTCCGGGATTCTTGCTAGCGCCTCTAACAGTTCGTTTCTGCTCACCAATTCTTTTTGAATCGCATCTCGGGTCACTGCCCTTAGCCTTTCGTCATCCAAATGAGAGCGCGCAAGATCGAGAATGGTGCGGAGGGGTGTAGTAATAGGCAGATCGTCTCGCTTTTCTATCTCTGATTCGCTCAGTTCTGCCTTGTGAAGGACGAGGCTTTTGGTCGGGCTCTTTCGAAAATTGGGTGGCACAGTTAGATGGATCTTTGAAGGAAGCAAATCTCCAAGCTCATAGAGCGCTGCTGCACTCTCGTGCGAAATCACACCTTTTTTTCGACTCCACAGCCACCACCGCATCAAATCCTCATGTGCCGCAGCAGGGAATTTTTTGAGACGATAAATCCCGTGATCTACTCGAATCCAGTTCCGTTGTTTGACGTGAAAGTGTTGATGAGGATAGTCATACCCCAATTTCTTGGCGTCCGCTGATGTGAAATATCCCTGTTGGCTCTCCGCCACTTGAAAGAGGCGATTGGATTTTTCGGCTCTGTTTTCCACGCAAAAACCTTACATTAAATTTAAGGTTTTTGCAAGCTTTGGTAGAGCTATACAAAATACTTAAAGTTATTTTAAGTTTTAGGCTATCCGGCCCGAAAACCTCGCAAGAACCTTACAGTCCATGTAAGTATTTGAAACTCGATAAAAGGGGTCTAAGCCGCATAAGACTTGACGATAAACGGAAGCCGCCGGGCTGTCGTCAGAGGCTGAGTGGATTTTTGTGTGCGGGCCATGAGGTTGAATCTCAGATCTCAAATTTCAGATCTCAGATCTCGGAAGTTGAACCAAATCTAACATCAAAGATTTAAGAGCCTTTCTCAGGCTTGGCGGTGACACGGCGGAGTTCTTCGAGGAACTCTTCCCGCTCTTTTCGGTTCACATAAGCGGTTTTGCTCTTGTCATCGAAATGGCGTTGACCGCGAATGCCGCTGTTTTTGAGCTGCTCGATCCAGCCGTACAGCTGTTTCGATATCCTCTCGCAGCATTGTCTGAGATCTGAAATCTGAGATCTGTAATTGCTGAAAGCCTTCCACGTCCCCATAACCGTGAGCATCGAACGAACCTCGCCGGCCGAGCCGCGCGCGATGTACAGGAAGGCAAGGAGCTCATTAGTTGTGCCACGCTCGAATCCCTCGGCAATGTTGTTGGAGACGGAAAAAGCGGCGCGCTCCAGCTGGTCGCGTAGACCGGGGTGGCGCCGGAGTGCATCAACAGCCGTGAATTCGAACATTCGCTGGGCCAGGTCCGAGGCCTCTTGCCAGACCGGCAAGTCTTCGAAGCGTCGGTACTGCATTTTCCCTCCGGGAATCTCAGATCCAGATATTAGATTTCAGATTGCCTGCTCCCTGCCATGCGTAAAGTTCAGATTAAAAATTTCAGATCTCAAAGTCCGTCAAGCGCCCGCGCAGAATCTCACATTTCCGATATTGCGGATACATATATCAGATAATCTGAAATCTGTAATTTGAAATCTGCCATGGGCGGGCCCTAAGCTGCATAAAGAAGCGCCTGAAGCTCGTTCACCGCCTCTTTGAGTTTCTCCGGGCCGCCAAAGAGCTTGGCGATCTCGATCACATTCCCGCGGTCGGAAATCGGCGGCACTTTGAGGACATCGGGAATGACGAACTGTGCGGTGCCGTGCTCGGCATATTTTTCGAGCAGATCGCCTAAGATCGCCCGCGCCTCCGGGCCGTATTTCTCGAAGAAGCTCTTTTCTTCCTTTTTAACCCGGTCGGCCCGCTCGCGCCGCGTGCGCAACGGACCGTTGAAGGCAAGATGACACAGCAGATCGAAAGGATCGGCCTCGGGCTGGTTACTCGAAGACCTCAACTGATCGAAGTCGATGCCTCTTTCTTCCAGCTTGGCGATAATCTCGGCGCGGAGCGCGGGGTCGGCCCATTGTTTGCGCAAGTCGGCGGCTGACGGATAAAGCGTTCGGACTTTCTCGGCGGCGTATTCGGAGAACTTAACGACGCGGAGTTGCTTGCCGTCAGGATCGAGTTCATAGACGAGGTGCGCGGCGATCTCGACATGGCCGCCGTCGAAATAATATTTGCGACGGATTCCCTCAGAGTCATCTGCGATGATAGGGCGGCTCTCTTCTTCTTGTTCGGCCGCTTGGAATTCCTCTGTGGCGATTTCGGTTACGGTTTCACCGGTCTCGCTCATTTCCTGCTCGGTAATGTAAGCCGGCTCACCGTCGAAATCGGGGTCGGCAAAAAGCCGGGTCGCCGATCCAGTATAGTCGAGAATGTTGAAGTAGAGTTTGTTGTAGTCGTCTCTAACCCGAGTTCCACGCCCAATGATTTGTTTGAACTCCACCATCGAATTAACCACACGGGCAATGACGATATTTTTACACGTGGGAATATCAACACCTGTAGTCAGTAGTTGTGAAGTGGTCACGGTCGCCGGCGTTATAGTTTCGAGCTCCTGGAATTTGCTCAGGTAACCGCGTCCGATGGTTCCCTCTTCGGAAGTAATTCGGCAAACGTAATCCGGGTACCGTCTTACGAGGTCCTCGTTCAGGTTATTCAACGCCCGCCGCATTTCATCCGCGTGCTCCTGATCGACGCAAAACACTATCGTTTTGGCGAAGCGATCGGTTTTTTTAAGAAAGTCCGTGAGATTACGAGCGATAGCCTGGGTCCGGGCCTTAAGAGCTACGGCGCGCTCAAAATCGACTGTCTGATACTCGGCATCCGGTATGTCACGCCCATAGCGGTCCAGATCGCCTTTACTTGGCCGCCAGCCGGCCGCGTCCCATTCTGTAATGATGCGATGTACTCGGTAAGGCGCGAGAAATCCGTCCTCAATCCCCTGTCGGAGACTATAGGTGTAAATGGGGTTGCCGAAATATCGATAAGTATCACGATTATCCTGCCGTAATGGCGTCGCGGTCATTCCCAACTGATAAGCGGGCTGGAAGTATCTCAAAATCTCGCGCCAGTTACTATCATCCTTGGCGCTGCCACGGTGACACTCATCAACGATGATCAAGTCAAAAAAATCTTTAGCATATTCCTTATAAAGGCCGGGCCGATGTTCGTCTTTCGCAATGGCCTGGTAAATGGCGAAATACATTTCCCGGCCTTTGTTAACCTCGCCGTTTTCAATCTTCCAACGCGCATCTCCAAACGTTGTAAACATCTTATCCTTCGGATCATCGATAAGGATGTTTCGATCGGCAAGATAAAGAATCTTGGGCCGGCGGTGTTCTTCCGTCCGATTCCAACGCATACTCCAGAGCTTCCAGCAGATCTGGAATGCCACCGCGGTTTTTCCGGTTCCAGTCGCCATTGTAAGCAGGACCCGCTTATCGCCTTGTAGTATCGCTTGGATGACGCGATTGATGGCGATCTCTTGATAATACCGTTGCCCCTTTCCGATAGCGGTATTGGCTGGGGTGAGAAGTTTGCTCGCCGTTTCTTCGTCCTGAATCTTCTCGGCTGCACGGAGGCGCTGCCATAGTTCGTGGGGCGTGGGGAAAGTTTTAAGTTCCCGCTCTTGGCCGTTTGTATAGTCAAACTCAATTATGGCGTGCCCGTTGGTGGAGTAGGCGAACTTCAGTCCCAGAAACTCAGCGTATTCCTTGGCTTGCTGAAGCCCATCCCCGGGTAGTTTATAGGCTGACTTCGCTTCAATCACCGCCAACATGAAGTCACGGGCATATCGAAGCAAATAGTCTGCGCGCTTTGACGGACGGCGGCGTGCTTGGCTTCCCAGCACAACGATGCGCCCGTCCGTGAAGCTCTTTTGTTCGCTGATCTGGTCATCGTCCCAACCGGCAGCGTACAACTTTGGGAGGACGTATTTTCGGCAGGTATCCGCTTCAGTGATCACGTCTGATTAGAAGGCCCCTCGCAAGGTCAAAAGTCTTGCGATTCTAAGCGATTTGAAGGCTTTGTGACAAGGACCCGCTTGGGCTTCTATTGTGCGCAAAATGTGGAGCAAGGTCAGTGGGGTTGCTAACCACCGTGATAATCGCGGCGCTTGGTACTATGCTAGGGAAGGGAGAATGGAAAAACGACCCAGTCGAAAAGGACGGTAAATTTGAAAACCACGCTGGTCGAGAGTGAAAATCCGCCGTATTTTCTCTCGTTCCGCTATGCGCACCAGTGCGGCATCCGCGATGTCCATAGGCAAGTCTCGATATTTCCGCATTAGTTCCTTCATCCGGGGAATATCGCTATGGCCCAACGTTAGGATCTCCACAGCCCCGGTCTCGACCATCTCCCATAGAGCGTTCTGAGCTTCCCATGAAAAACGCAAGAGATGCATTGCTTCGGTCAAAACCGGCCAACTGGTTCCAAGAGGCTCGCTCAAAGAACGGAATTCCTGTTTACAGAGTTGGTGCAGCTGATCGTCCTGGTGAATCAAAGCGACGAGAGGTCCGGTATCGACGAGAATCATCGGCGCTTTTTCTTCGGTCTAACCAGCATTTGGTAGAACTTCTCTCCGGTACGCACCGACAGATCGGCGGGACCGCCCTTTACGCATCCGATCAGGTGGGCGACTAAATCGTATGGACGTTTCTTGGCGGCGCCATTTTCTTCCTGATTGGCGAGCACTCCAATCGCGTCCCGGATCACTTCTGACTTGGTCTGCCGTCTTTTTCGCGCCAGGCGTCCGATTAGCGCTTCCGTCTTTGCGTCAAGCCGCACGCTTAAAGGCATGTCTTAAACCTCCCTGTAATACATGATTGTACTACAGCGTGACCTAGAGACTCAAGGCCGTAGGCTACGGGAATTGGCGCGTTTTTGACTCTAGCCGGCCGCTGCTCAACGCCGCGACCGTCGCTTTGAGGTTCCGAAGAACGAGCCCAGGACGCCGCGAACAATCCCGCGCCCGACCCGAGTACCGATTGAACGTGCTGCACCTTTTCCTAACTTTTCAATAAGATTGTCTGCTTCGGGATGCCACGAACTCCTGGACTCTCGCGCTGCCCGTGGCATCGACGAGATTCCAGATAATTCACCTAAATTCAGCTTAGTTATAGTCGAGTCGAGTTCGGGGTCTGAATTATGCCGAGAGGTTTCACTCACTGCTTCGATAGAGTCCTCCTCCGTGCGCGCAACAACGGGCTCCGACTGTTCGGCTGACATTTCAATTTTACCGCTCGCAAGCAATTGTATCATCTGTGCCCATATAATCGGGTTCCGAACCGCATATATTTGACTCTTCTGCCTTCGGCTTGAGCTGATCTCAACTGCATCAGACCACGGATTGGCCGATAACACTTCCGAAAGATTAAGGGAGCGATTCTCATGCTCCCCATCGAAAATCAATCGCATATTAGTAAGCACCAGAGTACCGGAATCAATTTCTCTTAAGCGTTGATGCGACTCTGATGCTCCACCACCCAGGTAGATTCCACGAAGGCGGGTGCCACCGCCGCCATAAAGACGATAGGCCCGCGTCTCAAAAAGCACGCTTGGTTCCTCAAATACTCCTAGCTCTCCTTCTTTTAATACGACAGAGACTTGTGTCACCGGAAGCGTTTCCCGCCCCTGTAATCCCGTGAAAAAACGTTGCGCCTGCTCGCGGTTCCTTCGTTGCCTCTCTTCGACTTCCTTCGTCTTTGCGTGAGAATTCGACATCGCTAGAATTCCGATGACCGCAGCAATCGCCAGCAACACGCCGATGGCAACTCCAAATTCGCCCATTCGCACACCCCCTAAGAAACTATTCCATTTTCTGAATAACCAAATGAGCAGGTGTCTCGGTGAGTAATCTTCTGAACCTGATCTGTGAATTTCCTTGGTTTAACTGCTCGATTTTCTGGTAGTCTTTTTTCGTGGAGCCTTCGGAAATTTCCTTGTCACCTGTATCCATGCGTGTGAAAAACCAATTTTCCACAAGAACTTACGATCTGCGGATATCAACAAGTTGATATATAACCCAGCGCCCTCGTGAATTAAAGCTGATGATCGGCCCGGCCCTTATGATTGCATTTTCCTCTCCGTACTTATAACTTGAACGAATGCAACGTTGCATTCGCATCAGGTTATGAGCACGCCTCCACATCCACAGGCGATTGTCGTCCATAGTTCGGACCTTCACGTAGGAATCGACGACAGCTTTGATCCGCAACGGACGTTCGGTTCTCTCAGCGTGCTCAAGAAAGTCTTAACCGCTGCGAGCGACGTAGCCGCCGATGTGGTCGTCCTGGCAGGCGACACATTCGATAACCATCGCCAGCCAACCGAACTGCTCGAGCGCGCCGGCGAAATCCTGAGAGATTACCAGCACCCCGTCGTCATTCTTCCCGGCAATCACGACCCTTTGACGCCGGACTCCGTGTACCGGCGAGCCGGTTTGGCCGCCATCTCGAACGTCAGCA
Organism: Binatia bacterium; assembly: GCA_050735975.1. Classification (GTDB taxonomy): domain Bacteria; phylum Desulfobacterota; class Binatia; order UBA9968; family UBA9968; genus DATMBL01. The sequence goes on from JBOHVS010000255.1 coordinate 17,820, forward strand.
TCTTGGGCCTCAATGTCGATGGCGGGATGACTTTTCCCGAGCTCGAGCTGGAGATCTGGGGACGTCCCCATATTGATTACACTGACATGTCGCCGCTGGCTAATCCGCGGCCTCGGACGACCCGCTGGCAACTCGCGGCGGCCCACGGGCATTACGTCGATGAGCCCAGGGACCCGCACCGTCTGATGGGCTCCTGGCTCATCCACCACGACGAAATCGTCGCAACCGGCGCCGATTACGTCGCGCTCGGCCACTGGAACCAGTCCACGCCGGTGGGCAACGGACAAGTCATCGCCCATTATTCCGGATCACCCGAATACGCCGGCAGCGTCAACGTCGTCCGGCTGAAGCCCGACGGCACAGTCGACGTTAGCAGGGCTACTCTCCGCTGATCTCTTCGATCTGATTGTATCAATCCAGAAGAGAACTCACCGCGGAGGCACTGAGGGCACAGAGTAAAGAGTTCTTGCTCAAGAAATACTCCCGTCTCTGTGAACTCTGCGTCTTTGCGGTGAAGTAAGACTTGCTGCTTTGGTTGCGGCGTAGCCGCGCTGTGCTCTTCCTGGTGAATAGAGTGAACGCAAATGCTCATCGCTATTTGCTGGATCACGAAACTTCGATCACCGGGTTTTTCGGTCTTTTCCCTTCGAGGACGCGAATCGCTTCTTCCGCAGCGCCCCACTCGCCGCGCCTTGACGCTTCAAAGGTGAGGGCCCCCAGGTGGGGAGTCAAGATTACGTTATCGAGTTTGAATAACGGATGATCTTTCGGCGGCGGCTCGTTTTCGATAACGTCCAGCGCCGCTCCGGCAATTTTCTTCTGTTTGAGCACGCGGAACAGCGCGTCCTCATCCACAATCCCGCCGCGCGCGGCGTTGATCAGGTAAGCGGATGGCTTTATCAGTGACAACTCTTTCTCGGCAAGCATCCGTTTCGTTTCGGCATTCAAAGGGCAGTGGATGG
>JBOHVS010000256.1:0-4962 GCA_050735975.1 Binatia bacterium
ACGCCGAAACCCGTGCCGCCTCTGGGACACATCGGGGTATCTCTTTCCGCAAATGCCGGACCGGCGATATCGAGATGGACCCATGAGACATCATCCACGAATTCTTGCAGAATTAATGCAGCGATGATGGCGCCTCCGTGCGAGCCGCCGATGTTCTTGATATCGGCGATGCTGCTTTTTATGTCTTCGCGGTATTCCTTAACCAGTGGAAGCTGCCAGAGCTTTTCGCCGGATTCCTGCGCGCAACGCATAACGTTGTCGGCAAGAGACTGGCTGTTGCTGAAAATGCCCGCGACTTCAGTGCCCAGAGCAACCATACAGGCGCCGGTCAAGGTTGCCAGGTTGATCATGTAGTCGGGCTTTTGCCTGGCGGCGAGCGCTAAGGCGTCAGCGAGGATCAAGCGGCCCTCCGCGTCGGTGTTTAGAACCTCGATAGTCTTACCGTTTAGATAACGAATCACGTCGCCCGGTTTCTGCGCGTTCCCCCCCGGCAGATTGTCCGTGGTCGGAATGTATCCGGTAACTTCGATATCCGGACGCAGGTACGGAAGCCGGCTCATCGTGCCGATCACGGCGGCGCCGCCGGCCATATCGAGCTTCATCGTTTCCATCGATTTCGACGGCTTGAGCGACAGACCGCCTGAGTCGAAGGTAATTCCCTTGCCGATCAAAAAAACCTTCTTCCGTGGCTTTGTCGATGGCTTGTAATGAATCGTAATAAAGCGAGGCTCTTCCAAACTTCCGCGGTTGACCGCCAAAAGCCCCGCCAAGTTCATCGCCTCGATCTTCTTCTTTCCCCATACCTCGACCGATAAGCCCCGACCGCGGCAATGGCGCTCCGCCTGCTCCCCCAGAAAACGAGCCGTGGTGATCGATGGCGGCTCGTTGACGAGATCCCGCGCCAAGAACACGCCCGGCAGAACCTGTTCAACTGCCCGCACGGACTGGTCCATGGCCGCGCTACGCGTCAGTCCGGGTTTGAAGAGCGTAAGGCTTTTCACCTCAGCGGCGGGTTTCGAGTTCGAGCGGTATCTGCTGAATTGATAAGCTGCCAGAAACATGCCCTCCACAACCGCGCCGGCTGCTGTGGCGGGCTCTTTTTCGGGCGCAAAGAAAAAAGCGATATTCTCGGCGCCGAGGACCGAAGCCTCTCTTCTGGCGCGCGCTGCCGCTTTGCGCCATGTGTGGGTCTCGATCTCTTTCGTGTTGCCCATGCCCACGAGCAGTACGTGAGACGCGGGCAGTGCGCCGGCCGTAGAGTAGAGCAAGGTGCTCCCTTCTCCTCCCGTAAACTTGCTCTTTTTAATGCGCTCGCGCAGTTTTCCCTTCAAATGTCGATCCAGCGCGCGGATCGGCGGCTCCTCGAGCTTCTTTTCTTGAACAGGAAGGACCAGAAGATCGGTTTTGATGGTTTCTACGCCGGAGTCTCTGAATTTGGTTTCCATCGATTTCTCTCAATTCTTTTGCCGGATTAAATTCATGAATTCATCCCGGGTGTCCAATCGGGTACGAAAAGCGCCGAGTAGAGCGCTGGTGATGATCAAAGAGTTTTGTTTTTGGACTCCGCGCATTCTCATGCAGAGGTGCTCCGCCTCGATGACTACCGCCACTCCCAACGGATCGAGCTTGTCCATGATTATTGTCGCGATTTGGTTCGTGAGGCGCTCCTGGACTTGCAGCCGCCGGGCATAAACATCGACCAGGCGGGCAAGTTTAGAAATGCCGACGATTTTGTGATGCGGGATATAGGCGACGTGAGCCTTGCCGAAAAACGGCAGCAGGTGATGTTCGCAAAGGGAATAGAAATCGATGTCCTTTTGCACGATCATCTCTTCATAGTCTTCCGTAAAAAGGGCGTCATTGATGACTTTTCCCGGATCCATCTGGTAACCTTGAGTTAGGAACGTCAGCGCCTCAGCAACTCGGTGGGGTGTTTTTGCCAGGCCTTCACGATCCGGATCCTCACCCAGCGCCTTCAGAATAAGCCGAACTTGCTCTTCCATCTTCTCTCCACTCCATTCCGATCCGGATTTCGCGGTCGATAGAATAACGATCGAAGCGATTTGGAATCAAAAAAAATTAACATTTACCCCCTATCAGGTCAAATTATCAAAAAATCCAGCAGTTATCTGAGTTGCATTTTGCCAGAGCCCAGTCCAATCCCGAACGACCTGTGCCCGGCGCTCTCCATGACCCCTCGCTTTGTCCGGTACTATTGATGAGCTATCGTAAAGGCAAAAAGCTAAAGTCTTCGGAGCAGCCAATCGGGGGTGAAGCGCAGAGCATAGATATTTAATAGGGTCATGTAGTCGGTCAGCAGTAGTAACCCGGCGACCACCAGCAGAATTCCTCCCGCTACGTGAAAGGCGTGGATGTAGCGGCGGAAGGCCTGGGAGAATTGGAAAAACGAGTTGATGGCGATCGCACTCAGAAAAAACGGGAATGCGAGTCCAGCGGCATAGCTGGCAAGCAGGAGGACCCCGAAGCCGATTTCTCCGGAGCTCCCCGCAAGCGCCAGGATGGCTCCCAAAATCGGCCCGACGCACGGCGTCCATGCCACGGCAAAAGTGATTCCCACCAGAACCGATCCGAGGTACCCCGCGGGTTTATCCTTCAGATTGAATTGCAAGTAGCGCTCGAGAGCGGGAATTTTGAACAGCCCGACAAGATAAAGTCCCACCAGGAGAATAAGCAATCCACCTAATACGCGAATGACATCACGATAGCCCAAAAAGAGACTGCCGAGGAAACTGGCGGAGGCGCCGAGCGACACAAAAACCAATGAAAAGCCGGCAATGAAAGCGACCGAGTTCAGCACCACGCGCGACCGAACGCGGCTGAGGCCTCGATCGCCGCGCATTTGTTCCAGAGACACGCCCGAAATGAATGAAAGATACGAAGGGATCAGCGGTAGGACGCAAGGGGAAAGAAACGAAAACACACCGGCGGCAAAGGCAACAAAGACGTTAACGTCTGCCATTCTTTTGTTCGATGATTTCTTGGATCAATTTTCTGGCGCGTGGCCCATACCACTCGGCCGGACCCCAAGCTCTGGCCAGCCCTTCTCCTTTAGGTCCGATCAGGTAGGTTGTCGGGAGTCCCCAGGCTCCGTAGAGGAGGCCGACTTCTCCCTCAGGATCAAACGCGACAGGGTAAGTGAGCTTGAGTTCCTTAATAAACTTGACTGCATCTCCTTTGCGGTCTTTGACATTGACGGCAAGGACTACAAAGTTTTTGTCCTTGAATTCCTGGTAGAGCTTCTCCATGGCCGGCATCTCTTCACGGCACGGAACACACCAGCTTGCCCAGAAATTTAAGAACACAAGCTTGCCGCGATAGTCTTTAAGCGAGATCTTCTTGCCGTCCACGGAGGCTAAGGTGAACTCGGGAGTCGGCGCGACCTCTTTCATGGGCTCGAGGTTTGGAATCACCTTGTAGTTGATCTTCGACTGAGCCAAGAGAGGAGTAGCGTTACCCGCAAGGAGCAGTACGAAGCCGACAATTAGGTTCAGCCCCATATTCTTTCGGTTTTGGGAAGGGCATGGAGGAGCTTCTGCCGTGCGCCCCCTCCCTGCTCCCTGCTCCTTGCCCTTTGCTCGCTGCTCTTTGAGGGGAGAGGGAATCGCCGATCGCCTTTTCGTTGAAGATAACCGAACATACGGGTGAAACTCTACCGAACTCGTGTACTGTGTGCAATATCCCTCTGGGCCCTGATATTCCGGAAGGAGAGAAGGCGGCGGACGGCGGTAGTCAGGGAATTTCCGACAGCAGGATTTGCTCCCCTAATTTCTGAACGACCCAGCGGTGAATATCGCGGACAATGGCTTGGCTATCCTGTTCGATCATCCAGTGACCTTGACCGTTATATTCTCTGAAGTCCGCGCCGAGCAACTCCGCAATCTCCCTAGCACTAGCCGCCGGCTGAATCGCATCCTCGGCGCCCGCAACAACCAAACTCGGGCACCCGGGAGAACCGGACGTGAGATCGATGCGCGGCAAAAGGAACTCTCGAACGAGTAGAGGCGACTCCGGGACCGTACGCCTGTAGATCTCGGGATGTTTGCTATCAGGCAGCGGGTGTAGAAAATTTGCCTGAAAATCATTCCTGTCGATCCGAATTGGCCGGCGCAGGAATATCAGCGGCGAGTATTTCAGACGCAGAAGACGCCGCGCTCGGGAGCGGCTCTGGCGGAGATTGCGGGGCGCTGCGGGAGACACAAGAATGAGAGCGGCCAACCTGCTGTTTTCCGTTGCCTTAAGCCCAACAAGGCATCCTAAATTCATTGCCAGCAAGACTGGAGGATAGGAAAAAGATGCAAGAACTTCTGACAGATCTGCGACGCAATCTTCTAAAGCGAGCCGCCTGAACTCGCTAACGGGCGTCTCGCCGGAGCGTCCGCGAAAATTAATCGCCGAGCAATCCCATCCCAGGTTGCAAAAATGGCTTGCCCAGGTTTCCCAACACCAGCTTCCGGTCCACAAGCCATGGAGTAGAACCAAAGGCGATTTGAACTTGGGCTTTTCGGGAGGATACCGGTCGGAAAACAAACCGGCAATGATCTGTTTAATGGCCACACACTGGATGCCCGTGAATTTAGAGTGCCAGAAAAACATAGCCCTCCAGGTCGAGTCACCGGAGGGCTTGTTTCGAATAGATAGCCAGAACAGCTATCTTGCCGCCTGAGAGTAAGGAGGGTTTTAGTTCACCACCACAGCCCCCACAAAAAAACTTTACTTCTTTTTCTTTTTGGCTTTCTTTTTGGCCTTTTTCTTAGCTGCCATAGGCACCTCCTTTTAAATTCTGGTGGGCTTTAACTGAAGATGACTGAAAGCGGTACTCAGGCGAAGAGAAATTACTTCCAAAAACCCTCCCCATATTTTGTAGGTGATTTGATTATAGGTACAATAAATTGTATGTCAAGAAAAAAATGCTATTTTAGAAAATTTTTTAAAATTTTTTTC
>JBOHVS010000257.1:0-3750 GCA_050735975.1 Binatia bacterium
CCGGTCTTGTCGAGAACCACCGTCGTGAGTTTTGAGGCCACTTGCAGGGCTTCTGCGCCCCGAAACAAAATGCCATGCTCTGCGCCCTTGCCGATTCCGACCATGACCGCGGTCGGCGCGGCAAGTCCGATGGCGCACGGGCACGCAATGAGGAGAACCGCCATAAAATTCGCCAGCGCGAAAATGAGCGCCGGCTGCGGTCCGAAGAAGTACCAAACTCCAAAGCTCAAAACCGCGACGCTGATTACGATCGGAACAAAGATCCCGGCAATCTTATCGGCGGTTCTCTGGATCGGAGGTTTTGAACCCTGCGCCGCTTCAACCAGCTTGATAATCTGAGCCAAAGCCGTTTCCTTGCCCACCTTGGTTGCCTTAAAACGAAATGAGCCGGTTTTGTTGAGAGTGCCGCCATACACCTCGCTTCCGGGTAGCTTCTCGACGGGGATGCTCTCGCCGGTGAGCATTGATTCATCAACCGCAGAGGAGCCTTGCAGGACTGCTCCGTCCACTGGAATCTTCTCGCCGGGACGAAGGACGATGGTATCGCCAACCTGGACCTCCTCGATCGGGATGTCTGTTTCCTGGCCGTCCCGGACCACGCGGGCGGTCTTGGCCTGAAGCCCCATGAGCTTCTTGATCGCCTCCGAAGTGCGTCCCTTCGCCCGGGCCTCGAAGAACCGGCCAAGGATGATCAGGGTGTGAAGAATCGCTACCGTCTCGAAGTAGACGCCTGCACGAATACCTTCCCCCATGAAAAAACCGGGAGCGAAGGTCACCACGGTACTGTAAATGTACCCGGCGTTGGTTCCCAGCGAGACGAGAGTATTCATGTCGGCCGTTTTATGCTTGAGAGCTTTCCACAAGCCGACATGGAACTGCCATCCAACCCAGAAGTGAACAGGAGTCGCCAGCAGAAACTGAAAGAAGTGGTTGGTCAGCCACTCCGGGATCAGAGGCAGCCATTCGGAAACCATCCCCAACAACAGCGGAATGCTGAGAAGAGCGCCCGCCAACGTTTTAAGACCCAGCTGCTGGATCTCGCGATCTCTAGCTTCTTTTTCGTAGTCAGCCGCTGCCGGCGTATCCGCGATTTCCAATGGCTCGTAGCCAATGTCCCGGATCGCTTTTCTCAGATCCGCAGCTGAGTGGATCGAGGGAATAAAATTCATCGTCGCCTTCTCAGCGGCGAAGTTGACGACGGCGTTAGTCACGCCGGGCAACCCGCGAAGCGCTTTTTCGATCTTCTCAACGCACGAGGCGCAGGACATCCCACGAATGGGAATAGTAATCTCATCTACCCTGCTTCCGTAACCGATGTTTTCGATCTCCCTTAGAATTTGGTTTACGGACACGCGCGAAGGATCGTAAAGAACGGTTCCCTTCTCCGCGGCAAAATTGACCGAGGCTTCTTTGATGCCTCCCAGTTTGGAGAGTCCCGTTTCGATCCTCTCGACACAGCTTGCGCAGCTCATGCCTCGTATAGGGACAACGATCCGTCTAAAATCTCCATCGGCTGCCGCTGCATCTTGCTCGGAGGAAGTGTCCTCCGAGCGATCGGCGGGTTTTCCATTGAGAAATATCTCTGGATTTTCGGCAAACCGATCGCGGCACATTACGGCGCAAAAATAAACGGTCTGGTCCTTATACTCATAAGTGGCCGCAGCCTTTTTCTCATCCACGTCCATGCTACAAACCGGATCGGTTGCCATATTGACCTCCTTCTGCTCCTTAAAAATCACCAGTGCCAGACTTGATCGTGCTGATCGAGCAGTTCCGGCAATTGCTGTCTCGCGATCTTTTTAATCCCTGCAATCAGATCTCTATCGGACAAGCCCCGCTCTCTGGCATCCTCCCCAACCAGATAAACCGGAACGCCCTTCTCGATCATCTTCGCCACGTCCTTGTCGATCTCCGGAGAGTGGGTCATTTTGGCCTCTCCAAATGACAGTCCCGAAGCGTCCTGCCCGCGAACGCCATAGTTCACGGCGTTGGCTCTTAGCAGCACGGAGATATCGGCACCGGCGTTTTTTAGCATGTGCGTCAGCCAGAGAACCGTATCGTCCTGTTCCTCAACTGTCGCCCTGTATGCAGTTTCAACGATGTTAAGTATTTTCGGCATGGCATGCTCCTCCTTATGTTATTTGGTCGGAATAATGAGTGTCGCATCGCTCGCCAATGACGCATCGAGCAAATCCTTCGGCCCGCCGCGCCTGGGCCCTTCGATCCAATCCCCTGCGCCTCGCTCATCTACGCACAACCCGCAATTGACCCAGTCGAGCTTCACGCCTCTTTCGTTTGTCACCTTAAACAGCGAAGCTATCCAGTCCTTGGTTGTGGGATGCTGCTCCTCCTCAACCGAAGTTCCCTTTACCGGATTAGCATGGGGCTGCTGCGCCTTCATGGTTAGATTGACCGCGCCTTCGTAGGCAAAGACATTTACGTTATGACCTTTCTCTAGGGCGGCGTTGATGATGCGCAGCGCCGTAGTCGAGTTGGCCGATTCGTATGGGGCATCCATAATCGCAATGGTTAACGTCTTTCCTGTAGCCATATTTACCTCCTTAAAATAAGATTTAGTGCCAAACGGCCTTTGTTCCGGGCTCGAAAAGTAACTCAACCAGCCGATCGATATTGGCGCTCTCTACTCCTTCAACAGTATCTTTGATCGCTCGCTCTCTTAACGAGAATTCATCGGCCAAAACTTTGACTTTGCCTTCGATGAATTTCGAGATCGTCTCGTTATGTTTTGATCCCCTCCGTAGCGGTAGAACCCCATTTTGGACAAGAAAAAGAGTTGCCTCATTTCCCCGGCTTGCGATCCCGCGGACCAGCTCGGAGAAATATTCTGAGTCCGAGCTATCAAACGGATCTCTCGATTCAATGAAAAGATATTTTGCCATCGCTATGCCTCCCTTTTATTTTTTGCTAGCCTGAGACTCGCCCTGGTTCCAGGTGCGACGCCTGTTTTCTACCTGCGGCTTCACTGGCTGTTTAGAAGATTTGTGACAAGCGCCATTGCTTCAGGACTCGACCAATCTCTTTCTCCGATCACCTTCCCAACTGAAAATCCCTTCCGGTCGATTAGAAAAGTCATCGGATGCCCCGTAATTCCATACTTCGCAGACACATTTCCTTGCGTATCAAAAAGTACCGGGAAACTTAGCTTCAAATCCCTCTGAAGATCTTCCACCAAATTCTGCGGTTCTTTAAAACTGACGGCCAAAATCACCAGATCCTTTTCTTTGAACTCCCGGTATAATTTTTCCTTGGTGGGCAACTCCCGCCGGCAATTCGGTCAGAACGTCTTGAAAAACCCCAGGAGAACAACCTTCCCTTTGTAATCGGCAAGTCTGACAGTTTTCCCAGTCACCGTTGGCAAGGAAAAGGCAGGAGCCGCTTTACTCTGAATCCGCAGGACGGATAAGGCCTCATAGGGATCTGCGCCACGGGCTCCCTGCGAAACGAACATGACGGCCGAGAAAAACACCGCTCCTGCAATCCATCGCACCATGAAGCCTTCCTTCTTAGATAAACCAGTAAGTAAATGTGTCATTGATCCCGGCTATAATAAAAATCGCTCCTGAAATCCGAGTGATTCTCGGCTGGTAACGCTTCAAGCGTTTCGTCAACTTACTGCTCAGATCGTTCCCGGAAGCCAGAAGTCCGGCGAAAACCAAAAGAGGCAGCACTGTGCCGAGAGCAAACAGACCAGGAAATATCCAGCCGCCGGCGCTGATAATTGCCAAAGGA
>JBOHVS010000258.1:0-7505 GCA_050735975.1 Binatia bacterium
TCCACCGGTACCGAAGGATTTCTCCAGTCCGCTCCCTCTCCGGCCGCTGCAGTTTCGATTTGATCCGTATCGGATTTAAATGAACGTAGCGGCTCAGTTCCAATAAATAACTGTCTTTGTCCACCACAATGGCTTTGAATCGTCCTTGGTACAAATGGCCGATCCGGTGGTGCCGGCGGTTGTAGTAGCCGGTATAGGAAATATTGAATTGCCTCATGAACTCAGACAGGTTCGCTTTGAGCGTCTCGACAATCAGATGAAAATGGTTGCTCATCAGCACATAGGCGTGCACCCGGACACTGAAGATCTCCCGCGCGCTCCGAAGCCGCTCTAGAAAACCCGCTCGGTCATGATCGTCGCGGAAAATTACGCGCCGGTCGTTACCCCGGCAAGTGACGTGATAAAAAGCATTGGGGTACAAGATTCTCAATGGACGCGCCATAATTCGCCGCACTTACCACGTGTGAAATACCAGAGTCAAGATTTGACCCCCTTGGCCGCCGGCCCCTACCTTGTTGCTCGCCGGATAACCCTATTTGGCCCAGGATTGTCTAGAATTAGAAAATCTGGCCTCAAGCCCGGTCCCTGACTGGCTGAAGAAGACCACCTCTGTGACCGTCGGCGAGTCGAAAAGCGAGTGGGATTCGCCCACCGAGCTGATAAACCTCAGGAAGGTTTGCAGCGACATCTCCGTCCCGCGCACGAAACTATTGAAGTACGAGGCGGGGAATCCGCCCGGGAGGCGATTCCAATTGGATCCGTAGGGTAATGAAACATGACTCGCAGTTCACAAACCGGAAAACCATGCCAAGAAAGTCAAGCGCACCTCCACGCGTCGCCGCGAAGTGCTTCGCGGGCACATCTTGCAGCAATGCGAACACATCGTGCATTTTGATTTCTGCAAGCATGCTACCCGCACCTATGTCGTTGGAAAAAGAGTCATTGGATTTTTCGATGGCATGGTGTCGTTCGAAATCACTCTTCGAACTCACTCCTGACCACGCCGGACTGCCGGATGATCGATTGCAGTGTACCGATGCGAATTTCAGCGTGACCGGGTACTGGAACGGTAACCGTTCCTGACGATACTTTTTTCTGCATGACCACGTGACTGCCTCGCCTGCGGACTTCCTCGAAGCCGGACTTTCTTAGGATGGCGCAAACCTCCTTCCCGGAAAGAATGCGCAATCTAGCCAACCGCTACCTCAATTTGGGTTACGAACACCTCGCTCCGCAGCCGCTGCTTGACTTCCTCAGGCGAAGCCGACTCGAAGAAAAGCTCCAACGCTTCGCGCAAATTGTCACGGGCTTCCTCGATGGTCTTCCCCTGACTTGCCACGTCCAGCTCGGGGCACAGTGACACATAGCCGTCGCCCTCCCGCTCAATTACCGCTGTAAGTTTCATTGTCCCCTCCGTTACACGCTGAGTATATCAAGGCTCCGTGACCTCGCCAACTTGCACCGTGTAACGCACAGTCCGCGGTACACACTTCCAGGTTTCGAAATTCCCATAAACGTGGGGGTTCGTCGGGTGATCGGAACAAACAGTTGTTGAGCCCAAAATCGTAGGCAGGTGGTAGGGTCAAGCATGAGTTATGACTTATTTATCGATTACCTCGGCGATTTTCCTTTCGGTCTTAGGGTTCCGATCGGTTTCATAAATCGCGCAGAGCCGGCTTACCATCGAGGCATCTCGGTTTATCTGACGAGCAATCTCAGTCGCTCTCATCCCGCACCAGTTGCGCGCTAGGTACGCAAGTTGCGCCCGCGGCTTGGCCCACGCGCGCTGCCGTCCCGCTGCTGTGAGATCGATGACTCCGCAACCATGAACCTGGGCGAGAGCGGGCAGTAATTTTTCAAATCGCAGGTTACGTCCGCCTGGTCTGATCTCGGCCTGTGGAGCACGCTCGAGAATCTTGTGAACGAAGTCCTCATCGCCCAGAAAGCGCTGATCAACTGCTTGGTAGTACCGTTCGTCGTGCCCTAGCTTGTCTCCGTCTGCTATAAATCTACGGTAAGCGCTGGCCGCCTGAGTGGGCGTCTTCCCCAATTGTTCCAAAACCAACGCGGTATCGACGGCGACGGGCCCTCCCCTTCCTAAATACACATGGTGACTGCTCCACCGATACCTGGCAACATCTTCTGGGTCTTTCAAACGAACGGGATTGAGGTGAATGTAGCGAACAAGTTCAAGAAGGTAAGCGTCGCGGTCACAAAGAATTGCTTTGTACCGTCCCTGGAAGAGATGGCCGACGGTCCCGTAACGGCGGTTATAGTACTGCGTGTATGTGAATTGAATTCCTTGGAGGATTTTAGATAGCGGCGTTTTGCCGGTTTCGACCAAGAAATGGACGTGATTAGACATCAACACGTAGGCGTAAACTATAAATCCATAACGCTGCCGATAGTGTTCAACTCGCTTGAGATAGTAAAGCCGGTCGCGATCATCACGGAAGATTTTCTGACGCTGATTGCCACGGACTATTACGTGGTAAAACGCCCCTTCGAATTCGACACGCGGTTTCCTAGCCACGCGGGCGACCATATCCGAAGGTTGGCCAATAAGTCAATACTCAGGTCTGACCCCCAACCCCCGATGGAATAGCTCCATCACCAGCGCTCGTTCCTGCCGATTTCGCCCACGATCTTTTTACTGATCCATTCCCATCACGTCGAATCCAAGGCTTCTAGCAGCGGTGCCGAGTTGCGAATCGTGGGTCAACAAGCAATCAATATTTTCAATTTCACGTATCGACAGCGCGGTGGCTAAATGAATCGCATCCAGGGTTCCAACCACGGTGGGAAAGGTTTCGCTCGCTCGCTGAAAGATTTGGTTTGTGACCGGGTGAATCGCGAAGGTTTCGTGGGTAATCTTGATTTCGCGCACGAGTTCCGCGACTTCGGAATCGGAAATCTCGTGAGTTAACCGGAGCCGGTCGACCGTTCTCAACGCTTCGACGCGCCACAGGGCGCTGCTGTAGGCTTTGTTCCATTGGCCCCAAATACCTACCTGGTTCGGCTCCCGTAACAGTATGCGCAGGACGATCGACGTGTCGACGTAAACGGTCATCGGCGTCGGCGGTCTTCTAAAAGCGATTTCACTCCGGACGATGATCGTCTGGGCGTAATGCCTCTTATTTTTTTTAAGTCTTTGACCGGGCGAGTAGGCTCTACGATCTCAACCGAAGGAGCGGTCACGGGGAGTATTCGCGCGACCTGATGACGATGCGAGGTGACGACAACTTCTTCGCCCGACTTGACCAGACTCAGATAGTAACTGAGTTTTTCTTTTAAAACGGCGACGTTTACAACATTCATGCCCAGATTATAGTCATATACAGGTCATGATCGCAACCACCCATGAACGGTGAAAAGGGATCGATCTTGACTCAACTTGCCGGTTTTCACCGTTATGCTAATGGTCGTTGGAAAAGGAAGGATTTCTCAAAACACTGTACAGGAACTGAGACCACGTCGGACAGCCTTGCTACCACTTTGGCGCGTTGATATTTCGGGTGGCATGGGGGGACGCTGTTGACTAGTTGGACAAAGTTCTCGTTAGAATCTTCGAAACCCCGGGGGTTCCACAAAGGGGTCAAATCCGCTTTTAGCTCTTCTTCGCACCCGTTCAGCACAAGAGATACGAATCTTCGAGGCAACAACGCTTTCTTGATCACCCCGCCCGCATCTTGAGCAGCGTCGGAATATCTATTTTTTTCTGATACGGTCGCAGTTCTTCTTCTTTACGCTGCACGCCGAGCATGGCCATGCGGTCGGCGAGTTCGTTGCCTTCGGTGCCGAGGTGGGCGGCAACGTGGGTGAGCTTCAGTTCTTCTTCAATGCGTCGGTAGATCACGTAACAGTCCTGGATAATTTCCAGGTTCTTGATCTCGCCGCCGGGTTTTTTCCAGCCTTTCTTTTCCCAGTTCGGTGCCCAACTGCGAATGCAGTTGATGGAGTACGCCGAGTCGCTGCACACCTCGACGGTGTTGCCGGTCTTGATTTCTGCTTCGGCCATGCGCAATGCGTGATAGAGCGCGTTCAGTTCGGCGGTGTTGTTGGTCCCCATCGGGTTGTACAGGCCAAACCACAATTGCGCGAGTTCGCCGGCTCGATACACCACGATGCCGGAGCCGGCATTGCCGGGGTTGGGTTCGCAGGCACCATCGCAGTAAATGCTGACATCGAACTGTTGAGAGGAATGGGCGGCACTGTGATCGCTGTCCGGTGGGCTAGCTTTTTGCCTGCTGGGCGTTTTGGGCGAAATGCTTGCGTAGCCGTCGCGACAAAAGGCTTGCTCGGCTTCCGCACGGGTCGAGAAGGACTTGAAGCGCGCCCCGGCATACTTGTCCACGGCTCGCTGAGTGGTCGCCCAATCCGTGAATACACCGGTCTGCCGTCCTGACCATACCACGTAAAATTTTTGCGCCATGCTGAGCCGATGTGCCTCCTCTAGAAATTAAACTGTCTTATAAAAATACGGGCTCTTGCCGATCGTCTGTGCGCGACCCAAAGGGACTTTGAGCAGAGCACGCATGAATCCATGCGTCAACTCAGGTTTCGCTTTGATGACTTAGTCGTTGGTTGCCACCGCCTCGAAGCTCGCCTCCCAAAGAGACCTTATATGGAAGAAGTTTCTTGACACATCCGCGGCCTTAATATACTTTACAATCGCAAAGTATCATAACTTTCTAGCTACCGAACTAAAGTATTCTAGCCATGCAACCATCTGATTTTACAGAGAAAGCACCAGGACGACCAATCAGGACTGCGCAGGACTATTGGGCGTTCGTGCCCCAGCCGTTGCCGCCGGCGCTGGAAATCGATTGGGAGTTAGCGAGGACACTGTCGGAAGCGGATCGCTCGCTCAGTGAACTCTCTGGCGTGGCTCGGACCCTGCCAAACCCGCATTTGCTTATAGCCCCTTTTGTCCGCCGCGAGGCGGTATTGTCGAGCAGAATAGAGGGAACACAAGCCGGCTTTTCTGATCTCCTATTCTTTGAAGCTGCCCCGTCCGCCAGGCCTCCGATCGAGGACGTCAAAGAGGTGGCGAACTACGTAAGCGCTCTGGAGCATGGTCTCGCGCGCCTGAAAGACCTCCCGGTCAGCCTGCGCTTGATACGAGAAATGCACGAGCGATTGATGCACGGCGTCCGCGGCGACAGCATGACCCCTGGAGAATTCAGGCGTTCCCAGAACTGGATCGGTCCGCCAGGTTGCACATTGTCGGACGCCACTTTCATTCCTCCACCGGTTGCGGAGATGACGCAGGCACTGGGCGACTTTGAAAAGTACTTGCATGCGCCACCCGTTCTTCCGCCTTTGGTTCGTCTGGCGTTGATCCACTATCAGTTTGAAGCCATTCACCCATTTCTGGACGGCAACGGTCGCATCGGACGGCTGCTCATCACACTACTCCTCTGCGTCGAAGGATTGTTGCCTCAACCGCTTTTGTATTTGAGCGCGTTCTTCGAGCGTCATCGGCAGGAGTACTACCGCTTGCTTATGGCCGTGAGTCAGTCAGGAGCATGGACGGACTGGATCAGGTATTTTTTGCGCGGTATCGCGGAGCAGTCGAGCGACGCGGTAAAACGCGCGAACCTGCTGCTAAATTTGCGCCAGCGCTATAGGGAAAAGATGCAGTCGGCTCGATCCTCGGCATTGCTACTGCAAATGGTCGACGACTTATTCTCGACTCCCGCCCTCGATGTGTCCAGCGCCAGCAAACGCTTGAACGTGACGCCACGGGCGGCCCAACTCAATGTCGATAAGCTCATAAAATCGGGGATTCTAAAGGAAGCGACTGGGCGCCGCCGCAATCGAATCTTTGTCGCGGCAGAAATCATAGATATCATCGAAGCGCCGGAGATAAAGTGATCGGCCCAACTCGAAGGGGGCCACTCAGAGGGTCAGGTCTTTGCAATACGACATTGGTCCTGATTAGAGCTGATCATGGCCCGGCCTCTTCGATTGGAATTCCCCGGAGCAATCTATCATCTCACCAGCCGGGGCAATGCTCGCCAGAAGATGTTTTTTGGCGACGGCGACCGGGAGTTGTTTCTTAACATCCTCGCCCGAGTCGTTTCACGTTACGGCTGGCTTTGCCATGGCTACTGCTTGATGGAGAACCACTACCATCTGCTGGTGGAAACGCCCAAGGCCAACCTCAGCCGCGGGATGCGCCAGTTAAACGGGATCTATACCCAAAGCTTCAATCGGCGCCACCACCGAGTCGGCCATCTGTTCCAGGGCCGTTTCAAGGCGATCCTGGTGGAAAAAGAGTGCTATTTACTGGAGCTTTGCCGTTTCATTGTGCTCAATCCCGTACGGGTCAAAAGCAAGAGCCAGGTTCAAGCGTGGGAATGGAGCAGTTATCGAGCCACGGCAGGACTGGCACCGACGCGGGAGTTTTTAACGACGGACTGGGTGCTCGGGCAGTTTGGCAAGAGCCGGACGACGGCTCAGAAACGCTTGCGGCGCATCTGGGAGTTCATTACTCCACCGTGAGCCGACGGCTCAAACAGATGGAGCAGAACGAGTTGGATGTATGATCGCAAGACCTGACCCTGGTCATCCTGGCCATTTGCTGGTTGTGCACTTCAGCAGAGTCCCGTATCAGCTGGCCCCCCCAGCAACCTTGCCAGAGACTGGTTGACCCCTACTTAACATTTTGTTAAGCTCCGAAGAAGCGCCAGTGAAACCCAAGCCGCTAACGAATGAGAACGTTTCGAAGATCGTTGCTATCGCGCTTGGGCGGGGCGCGTTGATACCGACCAAGCACCTGCGTGAGAGGATTGCAGGAGAGACACTTCGATATGAACGACGTGATAGCCGTTCTTGAGAACTACGACCGGATAAAGCCGGTCTGGAACGACAACGCCGCATGCTGGAACTACGATGCTCGAGGCTCCGATGTTGAGGGCGCAGAACTCACGATCAGGATTACGCCGACCGATGATGAAAATGGAATCGTTCTGGTGACGGGTTTTTAAGGAGTTTTCTGATATGAAGTGCCCGAATTGTGGAAAAGAAATGCGTTCGAAAGTCCGCGACTACGAGTATGTCGAGTCCGGGCTGAACAATGTACTGCTCAAAAATATCACGGTTCACGAATGCGCCAAGTGCGGCGAGCTTCTGCCGGAAATAGCAAACGTCAAACAGGTGCACAAATGGATTGCTGAATACCTTGTGAAAAAACAGAGCCCTCTTACCGGAGCGGAGTTCAGGTTCTTGAGGAAACAAATGGGTATGGGGGCGGCCGAGCTGGCCGGCTTTCTGGGGGTGACGCCTGTCACTATGTCGCGGTGGGAGAATGGCAAAGAAACGGTTGGCCCACAGTCTGACAGGTTACTTCGCGCTTTCTTTGTCACTGGACCTAGGGGTCTCCAAGTAGCTCGGGCGGTGGAAGTTTTTGAACTACTCCGCGCAATCCTGCCGAAAATAGCGCACCGCAAGCCTAAACCGGAGAGAATCATTATATCACTGCCGGAAAAATCGAAGGGCGA
>JBOHVS010000259.1:0-10012 GCA_050735975.1 Binatia bacterium
GCTGGCGCGTAATGCCACGAGATCGTCTTTGCTCATGCCAAGCTCGCCGCAATAGATTTCGTCGTTATGCTCCCCGATCAGCGGCGCTGTGCGTGTCACCCGGCCAGGTGATTCACTGAACCTGGGCACGGGACCGAAATGCGCGTATTTGCCGATCGCAGGGTGTTCCAAGTCGATGAAGGTCTCGCGAACCTTTACCTGCTCGCTGTTGATGAACTCACCGGCCGTATTGATGGGGGTGACGGCGATACGGCGCTTCTGGCCTTCTTCGTAGAGTTCTTCTTTTGTATAGCGTCTACAAAATTCAGCGATCGCTCCCACTACGATATCTGGATGTTTGCGGCGATAGGCCATTTTTTCAAACTCCGGGCCGGAAATGGCGGGCGGGCGTCCCATCCAGTCTACCAGCCGCCGCCATTGCTCGATAGGAATGATGAAGATGCGCGCGTAGCCGTTCTTCGTAGGATAGGGATCGTAAAGGTCAGTTTCCTCGCCTTTGCGTGAAGCGCGCGAGGGCTTTACTCCTGTGTAGCCGTAGTTCGGAATAAAATATCCGGCGATGTGCGCGGCGCACTCGTGCATCGACACATCGATGTGTTGCCCCTTGCCGCTTTCTAATCGATGATAGAGCGCAACGGCGATGCCAAACGCGCCGTAGGTCGATGCCATGCCGTACGCGATCTCTCCCGGAGGCTGCAACGGAGGTTCGCCGGGCTCGCCCGCCAAGTAAAGCAGGTTTCCCAGCGCCAGTCCGGCGATATCGGTCGCTTTGTAATCACGCCACGGACCTGTCTGACCGAACGGAGTGATCGAAGCTACGACGAGACCGGAGTTTCCGGCGCTCAACGCCTGATAACCGAGACCTAACCCATCGCGCCGCGCCGGACGGTAAGTTTCGACCAGCACGTCGGCTTTCCCCGCAAGCTCCAGAAGAATTGCGCGGCCTTCAGGCTTTGCGATATCGAGGGTAATGCCACGCTTGTTGGTATTGTAGTGAAGAAAATAGAGGCTCTTCTCGGGATGCGGCAGGTCGTCCTTAAAAGGAGGAATGCGCCGCGCTTCGTCGCCGGATGGCGGCTCGACTTTGATCACGTCGGCGCCCATATCCGCCAGGAGTTTCGTGCAATGCAAACCCAGCGGCCCGGCCAAATCCAACGCGCGGTAACCTGAGAGCGGGCCAGTGCCGTTTGAGTTTTCCATGACCAGTCCTTTGAGGAGATCGAGAGCTGCTTCGGGTTTTACTGGGATAAAGCTACGCTGTCAAGTTCGGATCGTTGCCGACACCAAAAACTACGCTCTCGTTGCGCTGCTTCGTCTCGCGACAACCTGGTGATGAGGCGAGCCGCCGCGTGGTCGACGTTGAGTCCGCTCGTGGATCCTACGATG
This sequence comes from Binatia bacterium, assembly GCA_050735975.1. GTDB lineage: Bacteria > Desulfobacterota > Binatia > UBA9968 > UBA9968 > DATMBL01. The sequence continues at coordinate 1,387 of JBOHVS010000259.1, forward strand.
ACCAGGGAACTTTCCCAATCGCGCGCAGGGTTTTGGTTTACAACTAAAAACAATCCTAGTAAATATCGAACGGCCGGAGAGAACGGCGCTTGATTGCTCGGCAACTTTGACTTTGGAAGAGGTTCGGGCTAGTTACAAAAACATTAACGAGTTCGGAAACTACTCTGGAAAGCGATGGATTGACATGCTACACGGAAAAATTCGCATTGCTCCGACCTGTTATCACGTGCTTCATCTCATTCCCGTGATGTCCGCCCACGAGATGAACTTTTTTTACGATGAAGGTCTTAAAGCCGAAGACGGGTCGCCGGGCTATGAGATCCTTCGCGATTCCATGGTGCCTTTCGGACTTGAGAAGCTTGGGATCTCGCAGGCCATGAAAGAAAAATCCATTGATATCGCCCTTGATGTTCAGTCACGCACGGTCTTCTTTCAACGCGCGCGGGGCGCGGATCTGTATATCATCGCCGGCTGGCGGAATCAGCACTCCAACGTCTGGGTTGGCGCGCCTCATATCAAGTCGCTGCAAGACTTGAAGGGCAAGCGTGTCGGGATCAGCGACTTTAACAGCATTCGCCACTGGGCCATACAGATTCAGCTTAAAAAAGCCGGTTTGGATCTGGATAAGGACGTCGAGTGGGTGCGGGGAATGTTCCATCCGGTGCACCTGCCGGCGCTGAGGAGCGGCAGGGTTGATTCCATACCGTGCAAGCCGTGGGAGTGGGAGGAACTCAGAAAGGAAGGCTGCAATGCCCTCGTCAAGCCATCGGATCAGTATCCGAGTGGACGGCCTGAGAGAATCATTGCCGCGACCGGAAGGATTCTTGAAGAGCGCCCGGACCTGGTGAAGAGTTTCCTCAAGGCCATGATTCGAGCTTATTGGTTTGTCCGCGATATGCCGAAGAATTTCGAGTACATCTATAACCTTGAGAAGAGGCTTCGGCTTCAGAGCCCCGATCCGGAGGAGCGAGGCGTGAAAATCTCCTGCGGCACTCCGATGGATTTGGAGGCTATGCCGTTTCCACTCGACGGGCTCGCGACCGGCTTCGAAGACATGCTTTCAGAGGAGAAGAAGCTCGGGGAGCTGAACTACGAGGTTCCGGCGATCAAGGACGTCTGCGCGCAGGATCTGTGCGCGGAAGCTTTTAAAGAATTGCGCCAGCGCAAAGAGCTCGAACCCGAGTATCAACGGGTGAAAGCCATCGCGGAGCGGTGGGGATATTGAAGGCGAAATACCGGATGAGAATAACCAGCACTTCACATCCATAACGCGACAACAAGGAGGTGGAAATGAAAAATAACAAGCTGACGATTTGGGGAATCTTAATCTCGGTCCCGTTGCTTTTCAGTATGGCTTCGATCAACCCGCTGGCGGCGCAGACTTCGAAAGGGTTTTTTGCCGGCAAAACCATTACGCTGCTTGTCGGCTCTTCGGCGGGGGGCGGGACCGACAACACCGCCCGGCTGATTGCCCGCCATATCGTGAAACACATTCCGGGCAATCCGCGAATTAACGTAAGCAACATGGCCGGGGCAGGCGGAATGCGCGTCGCCAATCATCTTTACAATCGCGTTGAACCGGACGGCCTTACGTGGAGCACCATGAACACCGGGGCCCTTTTCGGCACCGCGACCGGCAATCCCGCGTTGAAGTTCGAGCTTGAGAAATTCATCTGGATAGGCCAGGCTTTGGATGAAGCCCAGGTTGTTTACGTGCGGTCCGCGACTCCCTACACGAGCTTCGAAGCGATCAAAAAAGCCAATAAAGAAGGAAAGCGGCCCAAGATGGGCGCGCAGGCGAAAAACCATAACAGCAATGTTGTCGTTAAAATCGTCGAACAAGTTCTGGATGTGGAATTTAACGTTGTTTACGGCTATCCGGGGACTCCCGAGATCATGCTCGACATCGAGCGTGGCGCTCTCGATGGCCGATCCCAAGGCACCGGATCCCTCTTGTCTACCAGGCGCAACTGGATTGACAGCGGCTTCATCAAATTCCTGGTCACGTCCAAGAACACCCGAGACGAGCGCTTGCCGCAAGTGCCGAGCATCTCCGAGCTGGCTCCTTCGGGGAACAAGCCGCTGCTGAGCGCTTTATATTCCGTCCAAAATGTCGGCCGCTCTATCGTGATGCCTCCGAAGGTTCCCGCGGACAGGGTGAAGGTTCTGCGCGACGCGTTTGCGGCGATGACCAAGGACCCCGAATTCCTGAAGGAAGGCGACAAGCTGGGTTTGGAGATCGGGCTGGTCCGCGGCGACGAAATGAATCGCGACATCGAGGAGACCCTCAACGATAAAAAGCTGATGGCGCTTTACAAAAAGATCCTTACGGCGCCGTGATCGATCGCGCTCCTAGATGATTGAAGCGATCCAGACGGCCTCGGGTGAAATCTTTACTGTGGGCCGGCTCAGTTGGCTCCTCTGCGGCGTTCTCCTGGGAATGCTGATCGGAGTGATTCCGGGACTCAGCGGCCGGGTTGGCCTGGCCATCCTTCTTCCCTTTGTGGTCAAGATGGATCCCGCCAGCGCTTTGGTATTGATCGTTGGGATCCACGCGATCACCAACACCTCCGACACGATTCCGGCGGTGCTCTTTGGCGTTCCCGGCACCACCGGCGCCACGGCGACGATTATGGATGGCCATCCGATGGCGAAAAACGGCGAAGTGGAGCGCGCCTTCGGCGCCGCCTTTGTATCGTCCGCGGTTGGCGGACTGATCGGCGCATTTACCGTTCTGGCGACTATTCCCATCCTTCGACCGTTAATCCTCACGTTCGGCAATGCCGAGTTTTTCATGACGGCAATTCTCGCCATTGTCATGATCGCGGTCCTCACCGGCGGCGCTCCATTAAAAGGCTTGATCGCCGGCGCCATAGGTTTGTTGATCGGCATGATCGGCGATGCGCCGCAGACGGCCGATCAGCGATGGACCTTTGGCCTGCTTTATCTCTGGGATGGCGTGCCCCTGGTCCCTGTCGCCCTGGGGCTGTTCGCCATTCCCGAGATTATCGATATGACGCTCGGGGGAAGCAAAATCGCCCCCGAGGCCGCCAAGTCCAGCAGGTCAACAAGGTGGCAGGGAGTCAGAGACGTTTTCGAAAACCGGTGGTTGGTGCTTCGTTCCAGCTTGTTAGGAACTTGGATCGGTATTTTGCCCGGCATGGGCAGTACAACGGCGATCTGGCTCGCTTATGGTCACGCGGTTCAAACAAGCAAGGGGAAGGAGAAGTTTGCTAAAGGAGACGTGCGCGGAGTGATCGCGCCTGAAGCGGCCAATAACGCCAGCGACGCAGGGGATTTCGTTCTCACTTTGGCGTTTGGCGTCCCGGGTAGCACGACGATGGCCTTGATCCTGGCCGCATTACTTCTCTTGGGTTTAACGCCCGGTCCTAAAATGCTCACGGATCATCTCGACCTGACCTTAGTCATCGTCTGGAGTCTGGTGCTGGCTAATATCATCGCCACGGGGCTGTGTTTCGCGTTTGCCAATCAGCTGGCGCGCATCACCAAACTCCCGGTGCACTATCTCTTCCCTTTGCTGATAGTGGTGATTTTCGTGGCCGCTTATCAGACCACCGCCGATTGGGGTGACCTTATAGCGTTGCTCGGATTTTCCCTGCTTGGTCTTTCCATGAAACGATTGGGCTGGCCGCGACCCCCGCTCATTGTAGGAATCGTGCTGCAACGGCTTGCCGAGACCTATTTCTTTCTGACAACGAAACTGTATGGAGCTTCGTGGGTGACTCGTCCATTGGTTATCTTTTTGTTCCTTCTCATACTGGCAAGCATTGGTCACGCTATCTGGCGCCGTCTTCGGATTGAAGCAAAACATGAATGACCATCAAGAGCATTCGAAACTAAATCCTTCCTTTTGGCTTTCTCTGTGTTTCTTGGCTGTCATTGCCGCCGGCGTCGTTACAGCCGCTCGCTGGCGTTGGGACACGCGGCTTTTTCCATGGGCGGTCGGAGTCCCTGCCTTGATTTTGGCGCTGTGGCAACTCGTGTCGGATTTCAAGGGCGCCAAATCTGGGACCGGGGCGGGAAGAGAAGCTTACACCGGAATCATGGATGTTCCTGTCGATACCAACGTTCCTCGAGACGGCATGGCGCCGCGTACGATCAACGCGATGGCATGGATCGCCGGCTTCGTGTTCGGCATATGGTTGCTGGGTTTTCTCCTCACGATCCCGATTTTTGTGTTTCTCTATTTGAAAACAGAAGCCCAGGCGGCTAACTCCACGGCGCTCGTGTTGTCCGGATGCACGGTCTTATTCATCTGGGGAGTGTTCGACTCGCTGATGAATCTAGCTTGGCCGGAAGCGGCGCTTTTTTCCTTGATCCGTTAGAAATTGTCGTTATGAAATCTCTCGCAATTCTCATCGATTTCGGCAGCACCTACACTAAAGTTACCGCGGTCGAGCTTGCCAAGTCTCAGGTGATCGGTAGAAGTCAGGCGCCTTCGACGGTCCTGACGGATGTGCGCGACGGCCTCTTGCGCGCGCTGCTAAGTTTACACGAGCGGTTTCATCTGTTTCTCCGCCCTCCCACCGATCTCGAGATTCTGCTGGATCAGGTAGTGCTGGCTTCGAGCAGCGCGGCGGGTGGTCTGCGAATGGCGGTGATTGGACTGGTTCCCGGTTTGACGGTTCAGGCCGCGACTCAGGCCGCTCTGGGAGCCGGGGCGAAAGTGGTCGGATCGACGGGCTTCAAACTGGAAGACAAAGCGATGCAAGAGATTGCGAGCCTGCGCCCCGACATGGTGCTCCTCACGGGCGGCACGGATGGCGGAGACTCGGCGACCATTCTGCACAATGCATGTTTGCTGGCACGCTCTTCTTTGCGTATTCCTGTTGTCGTGGCAGGGAATTCCGCGGTCGCCGGCAAAGTTTGCAGAATCTTGACAGATGCGGGCAAAGAAGCGCGGCGAGCGGAGAATGTGATGCCTCGGCCCGGCGAGCTTGCCGTGGAATCGGCCCGGGAAGAGATACGCAGGTTATTCATTGAGAGGATCACCCAAGCAAAGGGGCTCGATAAAATCCGCGAGATCGTTCCGGTGGTTCTGCCGACTCCAATGGCGGTGCTCCAAGGCGTCCTGCTCGGCGCGCAAGGCCACGATGATGTGCAAGGTTGGGGGGATATGCTGGTGGTTGATGTTGGTGGCGCCACGACCGACGTTCACTCAATCGGTTTTGGTCATCCTTCCGGGGAAAATACCATTGTCCAAGGTTTATCCGAGCCTTTTGCCAAACGAACGGTGGAAGGGGATTTGGGCATCCGCTATAACGCCGGTACGCTGTTGAGCCGGGCCGGCGCTGACTATCTTAAGAAAAGCCTAAGCAGAAGCTTTCCGGAGCACGCCGTTTCGAGCGAAGATATCTTGGACTATATCGCAGAGATCAGCCGGGAGACCGATCGAGTCCCGCAGAAAGCGTGGCACTCGGCGGTTGACGCTCTGCTGTCCCGCGTTGCGGTCGACATTGCCGTGGAGCGTCACGTGGGAAAGCGAGAACGGATTTTAATGCGCGAGGGCGAGGCGTGGGTGCACTATGGGAAGGATTTGCGGGAAACGGGCAAGCTGGTGGGAACAGGCGGGGTGTTTATTCACAATCCTTACGCTTCCTTAATTCTTCATAAGGGCGGCGACGGTAATGCTCGCTTCGATATCCTACGTCCGAAGAATCCGGAGATCTTCATAGACTCGTCCTATTTACTCTACGCCGTCGGTTTGCTCGCGGAAAGCCACCCCGCTGTAGCGGCGCGCATCTTTAATCAGCATATGAGACCCTTGAGCCTCCACGTAGGCGATTGATTATACTCTTTCATTGGGAGGGATCGCGATGTTGAATGGAAAATTACGGATTGCTCCGACGTGCTATCATGTGCTGCATCTCGTTCCGATTATGACCGCCCACGAGATGAATTTTCTCTACGATGAAGGCCTCAAATCCGGCGACGGTTCGCCGGCCTACGACATCGTGCCTGATCCTATGGTGCCCTTTGGGCTGGAGAAGTTGGGGATCTCGCAAGCGATGAAAGAAAAGTCGGTGGATATTGCGCTGGATGTTCAATCGCGGACCGTGTTTTTTCAGCGGGCTCGGGGCGCGGACCTCTACATCATCGCCGGATGGAGAAACCAGCACACCAATGTCTGGGTTGCCCCGCCGCATATCAAGTCGTTGGCGGAATTGAAGGGCAAGCGTGTCGGGATCAGCGACTTTAACAGCATTCGCCATTGGGCCATCCAGATCCAATTAAAAAAAGCCGGGTTGGATTTGGAGCGGGATGTGGAGTGGGTGAGAATCGGCGTCAATTCTCGGCTGCACATGGAGGCAATCAGGAACGGCAAGGTCGAGTGCGCCCCCGTGCCGCCCTGGTACGCGGAGGATCTCAAGAAAGAAGGCTGCAACGCGCTCGTCACTCCTGCCGATCAATACCCTGATGGCCGTCCCGAGCGGATCATCGCCGCAACGGGCCGGATTCTCGAAGAGCGCCCCGATCTGGTCAAGAGTTTTCTCAAGGGGCTGATCCGTTCGTATTGGTTTATGCGCGATATGCCGAAAAATCACGAATACGTCAACAATCTCGAAAAAAGACTCCGGCTCCAGAGCGCCGACCCGGAAGAGCGGGTGATTACGAAATCGTCTCGCACGGCGCGCGACCTGGAGGCCATGCCGTTTCCCATCGATGGGCTTGCGACCGGCTTCGAAGATATGCTTTCGGAGGAGAAGAAGCTCGGGGAACTGAACTATGAGGTTCCGGCCATTAAAGACGTATGCGCGCAAGACCTGACCAAAGAGGCCTACAAGGAGCTGGGGCAGCGAAAAGAGCTGGAGGCCGAACATCGCCGGGTTAGCGCGGTCGCCGAGAAATGGGGCTACTAAGTAATAATGGATTTGTATTCGTAAGGTCGCCTCTCCGGGGCAACCCGGCCTCGGCAACCCCCCGAACCCCTCCTCAACCCGGCGCAATACACCGGGTGTTTCCCCGGATAGCTGTTGCTCGGCGCCTCTTCGCGGTTGCCTTATTTACGGCGTAGCGCTGACCTCGGGCCGAGCAAGGAGACGATTCATCCATGCTTTCAGATGTGGCAGACTGTCGTCGATCGTCGCCTTATACCGCTCGCGTCTGACGAAGAAAGGAATGTAGGTGATGTCCGCGAGGGAGTAGTCTTCAACGATAAATTCCCGGCTGCTCATCTCTCGATTCAAAGTCTCGAGATACTGTTTAAGCTCCTCCGCGGATTTTTCGACTTGGTAATCATGAGCTATGTTACCGCCCGCGCGCTGCAGCCGCGTGTTGCAGTAGTCGATCCATATTCTTGCCCGGGAGCGGCGAAACGGGTCTTTAGGCATTAGCGGCACGTCGGGATACTTTTCCTCGAGATACTCGTTGATGATCGCGGATTCGTAGATGACAGCGTCGCCGTCCACCAGCACCGGAACTTTGCCGTACGGGTTTAGCTCGAGAAGTTCCTTAGGCTTGTTTTTGAGATCACATTCGATGAGTTGATAAGGGATCTTCTTTTCCGCCAGGACAAGCCTTGTCCTGTGAGCGTAGGGTCAAGGACCATAAGAAAAAAGCTTCATATGAATCACCTCTCGGTTTGTTGTTTCGGCTGGATCGTTATCGTTGCACCGCGTTTAGGACTTTTGCCGCCATAGGAGCACAAGCGCTCCGGCAGCAATCGCGCCAACAGCCAACCATTGCGGGACATTAACCGTCTCCTTTTCAGCGACAGAGAATTGCAGGGGACCCAACTTAGCTTCGTGGGTTTCCTTCGTGTAACTGAAATTTTGGTAAACAAGGCCCAGAATACCCGCAACTATCAGCAGCAGTCCCAAAATTTGTTTTACACTCATGCGGTTCAATGCTCATAAAGCCGTCGGACAGTTCGGCCCCGCGCTTGGATGCGAGCGTTTCTGGTCGCGCTTGTATAATGACCAATCGGGGTTGTCAAACGGTGAGCGGGCTTCACTCCAATGGCTTGAGTTCTCCCAGCATGGTCGGGATTAGCTCGGTTACAGTCGGATGAATATGGACTGCGCGCCGGATGTCAGCCCAGATTGTCTAGTCTTTACTACCGGAACAGCGCTCTTTTACGTGTTACGTGCCCGATTAAACGACGGCAACCGAGGCTTTCACAGGTGAGATTGTCGAGCAGCGAACGTCCCAGTTTAGAAACTTCCGCCGATTTCATAAGTTTATCGCGTGTGCATATTGCTTACCAGCCGGCTGCTGAAAAAGACTCATATGCTTCGTTGCGCTCAATCACCTCGCTCCAATTTGCCGGCTAAGTACGCCTCCGCTCGTCGATTTTTCGCACGCGTCGCCTCTTAGATCCCTTTGAGCAGCCTGTAAACAGAGTTTTTCAGCCGCCTTTTAGCAGCAGAATCGTGTGCAGCGGCGGCTGGAACAAAAGTTGCTCCACTCCTTCTGAGAGCGGCCACAGACGTTAAAGAGCCAAAATTGTCTCACAAAAGAGACACCGTTAAGACGAGCATACACGGCTTCACGTGGGCGGGGGAAGTAGAGTTACGAGATCAAAAAGGAGATAACCTATGTGCTATAACTGCGGATGCCAAAAATCGGATGATAACATGGGAAATCCGAAGAACATCACGAACAA
>JBOHVS010000260.1:0-7068 GCA_050735975.1 Binatia bacterium
CTCCGGAAACAACTTTAAACCGTGACAAATCGATTCTATCCCGGCGGGGTCGATTATGAAGGCTCTATGGCGCGCGATTTCAACGCGGGCCGAAGTCTTCAGATCATGCCCGGGCTGTCTGGCGTTCGGCGCGGAGCACGCGGAGAAATACGAAAGTTCCTTGAAGAAGACTTTACGCGATCTGCGCCTCCGGACCTCCTTGAGTAGGCTAATGAGGAGAGGCCTTATATCTTGACCCAGGTGGAATTGTTAGGTATCGAGGACCTTAGCTAATTCTCACGACCATGGCTAACCTGTATTACAACGATCGGCTGATTATCGCGTATGCATCTCTAAGCCAAAGCACCAAACTGTGGAGTCCGGGAGCTGAGATCAGTTGGAAAACCGATGGCGGGCGGTACTCGCATACCATCGGCGGCCTGACGGATCGATTCAAAACTTGTGAGGAAGCCGAACGGTTTGTAATAAATCTCGCCAAAGCATGGATTGACGCTGATTCGTAACCCGGAGAGAAGCGCATGCCAGCTTCGAACATGAGCAAGATCAAGCCGATCTCTGCCGGTTGTGGGACTGGCGCCGAGCCCGATAGTCCCACGGCCACACCCGCCAACAGGTATTCTACGGCAAAAAAGTTGACATCTGTTTCATCTGACGGTAGCGTTTCAAAAATTTCGCTTTCTTCAGCGACAACTTCTTGATTCTCTTAGAGTCTTCGCAAAGTCGGGCTGGACCGTAGCTTCTTGCCAACGAGAGTATTGTCCTACCGAATTGCCCGGGAGACTCTCGTCAATCTAGTCGAATCGAGGGCTGACTATGATACAGAGATGGTTTGATTCACTTGTACCCATCGGCCAGGCTCCTGGCAATCTCAAAGAATTCCTCGAAAGTCTGGTGAAAAGCCTGGCAGGTATGGTGGCTTTTCTTTTGGAGCGGATTACCGCAATCCCGCCACAGGTTCAGTGGGCGATCATCTATCGGGAAGTCGCGCTTTATGGAGTGACGTCCGCAGCGTTGCTCGCGGTCGCTTTTGCCATTCATGTTCTAATTTTTTCCATTTTACGTAGAAGGATCGAGAGACGCCGCAAGGAGAAGGGGAGCGAAGACGCATGGGTACTCTTTCTGGAAGCGATACGCAAACCCTTGAAGTTGGCGTTCTGGGTTTACAGTATCTATTTCGTCGCTCTGCCGCTGTTGCTGCTCTTGCAGCCCGGCCATTCGATGTATCCCGTTCGCCTGCTTTTCGAGAAGGCTTTCGACCTCGGCCTGTTCGGCGCGTTGTACTGGCTTCTCTACCGTTTGGTCCACGTCGTCGAGATCCGAGTGAAACTGTGGGCAGGCGATTCCCGAGGTGGTTTGGAAGATCTCCTGATCGAGTTGATCGGAAAGACCTTTCGGATAGTAATCCCGGTAGCCGCGGTGATTGCGGGCCTGCCGTTGTTCGGGCTCCCTCCCTCCTATGATGCGGTCGTCGGCAAGGCGAGCAGTCTGCTCATCGTCGGCGCGATATCATGGATGCTGTTTCACGTCGTGGACGTGGGAGAGCAGTTTGTCCTTCGACGATACGACCTGAGGGCGGCGGATAATCTGAGAGCTCGCCAGATCTATACGCAAGTTCATGTGTTGAAAAAAACTCTCTATGTCATCATCAGCGTTTTCGCGGTTGCGTCGGGGCTGATGCTTTTTGAGCAGGTGCGCAGTTTGGGAGCGAGTGTTCTGGCATCTGCCGGCGTCGTCGGCATCATTATCGGTTTCGCGGCGCAACGAACCATTGCCAATCTGTTTGCCGGATTTCAACTTGCGCTCACTCAGCCGATTCGCCTGGACGATGTAGTCATCGTAGAGAACGAGTGGGGGCGGATTGAGGAAATTACGCTCACGTATGTTGTAGTGCGTGTCTGGGACATGCGCCGGCTCATCGTGCCGCTTAGCTATTTCATAGAACAACCCTTCCAGAACTGGACCCGCCAAGCGGCCGACATCCTGGGCACCGTGTTCATTCACACTGATTATACTATCTCCGTGCAAGCGGTCAGAGAGGAGCTGAAACGTATCGTCGCGCAATCGAGCGATTGGGACGGAAAGGTTTGCGTCCTTCAGGTCACCAATGCCACCGAACGCTCCCTTGAACTGCGCGCGCTGGCTAGCTCGTCCGACGCTTCCAAAGCCTGGGACCTTAGATGCGAAATTCGTGAGAAGCTCGTTGCATTTGTACAAGAGAATTATCCGCGCAGCCTGCCAAGAGTTAGGGCCGAGCTGGAGCCGCGCAACGGAGCCGTGAAGGAAAATTGACCGGAATTATCGGTTCGCGTGGGTTTGGATCCGGGCCTATCCCGCGAGGGGTTCAGCGTAACTGCTGCATATTGGTGCTAAAAAACAAATCCTATTGACACAGGTGAGTGACTCTTAGAGATTGGAAAATAGGAGGCGCGAGATTGTGCTGAAATGAACTACCGAACGAGCTCTTACGATCTCCAAGTTAGAAAGTAGTGCTTTTATGGCAGCAAGGATCCTGTTGGCTGAAAACGACGCAGTGACCCGAAAAGATATCTCCGAGAACCTGCGCAAGGAGGGTTATGAGGTAACCGAGGCGGAGGATGGAACCCGAGCCCTGCAAATATTCAACAACAGCCGCTTCGATCTTGTTATTACGGATTTTGTCATGCCGCAGTTCGATGGGTTTAAGTTGGCCGAACGAATACATTCCCGATCGCCTGGGACCCCAATAATATTTATGACAGCCTACCTGTCGATGAGATTGGGGAAGACGATTCTGCAGGGGCTGGCCGAATTTATTGAGAAGCCTGTTACGCCTGAGATTCTATTACCAATGGTAGAACGTCTGCTGCGACCCAAATTTGCGCCCGAACGGGAAAGCACTTACCGGCGACAAACAGGCGGTCAGAGTTGGCATTTCTCCGCTAATTGCTCGAACTGGCCGGCCAGTGATTACGAGGAGCAAATAACCCCGCCTGATATTGGGGCGTTTTGTAACGAATGTACAGCCAAACGCAGACAACAGAGTCGCTACTAAACAGCTCGCGCCGATACGGCTTGGAATATCAAGACCGCCCGGTCACCGGCAAAATATAAAGCTTCTATAGAGTTCGCGTAGTCGACTTTTCTTTCTAACGCAAAGTTATCGAAACAAGCCAGGCAAACAACGTTATTCTGATATCGCTCCGGCACAACTCTTTCCCACATATCATCCGACACATGAAAGTCGAATTTGTCCGGGCAGCTACATACTTTGCACGTCTGTCTATGCTCTTGTTGCGAGCTGGCCAAAAAGGATAGGCAACCAATTGGCATTTCCATCGTTCACCTCCACATCATGCCGCAGTTAACAATCTGCTGAAGCAAGGTTCATACCACCTCGAAAGGTCAGTTACTTACGCGGGTTTTTCTTGCATGAACCGCGGCTTCTGTTTCATCGGCGAGACACTTTCCCGCGATGCGTAACCAACTGTCCGAGGGTTGCTTAACCGGCTGGAAAACAGGAAGAAATTCTCATTTTCCTGTCCCGAGATTGACAATAACTCGCCTGAGCGTGGGTCGGCGCAGGCTGCTGCTTTCTCCGCGCTATGCGCGTAGCTTAGCGCAAGCTCCACTGGCCCAGTTTTCCGAAGGTTTGTTTGCCGCAGCAAGCTTTCAGCGCTATCTTAGGCGGCTGATCTCACCCTTTGCTTCGGGAACCATCACACAGTGGACTCGCGCGTCAATTACCTGCTTCTCTCCACGGCTTTGTTGGGAACTTTCTTTTCCGGAACCGCTACTCGCATTGTCAGCATCTCAATGCCGACCATCGCCGCCAATTTGGGAACGGATCTGATCGGCATCTCGTGGGCGCTGCTCGCTTATCAGTTGTCGAACATCGGATTATCGATCATCTTCGGCAGGGTCGCCGATCTATGGGGAAGGGAGAAAATATTCGGCCTGGGCTTTCTCGTGATTTCGCTGAGCTCGCTTTTGTGCGGGCTGGCGCAGAATTTGTTCCAGCTCATCCTTTTTCGCTTCGTTCAGGGTGTGGGCGGCGCCATGCTCCAATCTTCGAGCCGCGCTTTAGCGGCGGAGTCTGTCCCTGAAGAGCTTGGGGGCAGGGCGCAGGGCTATATGACGACGGGACATCACCTGGGATTTCTCCTAGGTCCCGGACTCGGTGGTTTGATGATCGATTACCTGAGCTGGCGTTGGATCTTTTTTTTCCTTGTTCCATTCGGAATCGGAGGCGCGTTGTTGACCTGGGTGAGCGCAAGGCGTGGTTCCATCTCTCCTCGCCGCCAGAACGTTTCGATAGACTATCTAGGAGCGGTCCTGCTCGTTGGTACCACGAGCACGCTGATTCTCATCTTTGATCGTCGCACACTGGAGATTGTCGGCTCGGGGACGAAGATCGCGCTGGCGGTTATGTTCGTGGGATCTCTTTCGGCTCTGATCTTTCATGAGTCCAGAGCCAAGAGCCCGTTCGTTAATTTGTCGCTCTTTCGCATGCGTATGTTCAGCTTCAGCGTGGTAAGCCTGCTGGTGATCGCGATCTGCTATAGCTTAACCGGATTTTTGCTGCCATTTTACCTGCAGGAGGTGCTCGATCTCGCGCCGACGACGGTGGGATTTCTATTTATGGCGCCGTCTATTCTAACCGTCGCGCTGGCGCCACTCAGTGGCACTATGACGGATCGTTTAGGTCCACGGGTGCCGGCGAGTCTCGGCGTGGCGATCATGTTTTTCTCGCTTCTCGTCGGCGGGCTCCTGCGCGCCGATTCCCACTGGCTCCTGCCGGCTCTTTTGATCGTGCTCATGGCGATAACCAACGGGATCTTCAACCCCGCCAACTCCATGGCCATGATCGGCATGATGCCAAAGGAACACCGTAGTTTCGCGTCAGCCGTCAATCACGTCACATTCGGCGTTGGCAATCTTATGGGAGTGGCGTTCGGAAGCTTCTTGATGACTGTGGCGTTCGAACATCACACCGGGCTTTCGGGAGTCGGCCCCACGACCGACAGTCCCGTCAGTTTCGTCGCCGCCCTCAACATAACCTTTCTTGCCGCCGCGGCTTTGAGTGTCGTCGCGCTCTTCACGCCCGCGCTGCGAAGCAGCGGTAAGCAGCAGGGAATCTGAATTCCCTTCTATGGCTCATGGTGAATAGGCGCCGATTGGATCGGGCCGCATGGATCACTAGCCGGAATATAATGGTGCGAAAAAGCCTTTGAATGTCAGCTATCTGACAGACTCGCCAGCGATTCTGTTATAAGCGTTCGTCATCCCAATGGAGATGAGACAACTTCGTGCTGCTCAAAGAGTTACCCGACTGGTCGCGTATTTTGGATCTGTCGGGGCGGAGTGTTCTGAGGAGCGCGAAGTCTTCCCAGCTGGGTCATTTCGCGATACTTGAAATCGAGTTCGAAGGAGTTCACGCTTATAAACTGCTGGAAGTGGGCCTCCACAGGATCGACAAAGTTCTTTCGTTATTAAAGGCGAACATCGGACGACCACTCGATGAAATCGGAGAACTAGCAATAGACGCTTGATCGCACGTACAACCAGACGCGAAAAAATCGATGAACAGGGTGAATGGCAGATTCCTAAAGCAGTTCAGTGATCTCTCCTCGTTTCCCATGCCGCGATTGGAACAACTCGCGGCCAATTTGTCGGTCAGGAGCCTGAAGAAAAACGAGATCGTCTTTGATCAGGATGAAGAAGCCAAGCTTGTTTATATTCTTCTATCAGGCGTTGTTCGGCTCTCCTATTTCAATAGCCACGATGGCCAAACTGTCGTCAGTCTTCTTCCGGCGGGAGAGTTCTTGGGGCTCGACTCACTGACTCCAAAAACGCGCCAGCCGTTTAGATGTGAAGCGTACGAAAACTGTTCCGTGGGCGCCCTCAACCCGAAAACGTTCATCGAAATACTTCTGGGAGTTTCCTATGACTCATTTCTTCAGTGGTACAACGTGGCGATGCATCCCGGCCGGAAGATGTATATCCATTGCATCAAGGGTGTCGGTCTCGATCTCCGCAGGCGCCTCGCTCTAGAGCTATTAAATTTGGCGGACCGCTTCGGCAAGTCCGATGCTCGCGGCGTGGTCATCGACCTGAGCATCAGCCATGAGGTTCTCGCCGGTATCGTCGGGGCGTCGCGCCAGCAGGTTACCGAATACCTGAACGAATTTGACCGGGAAAAAATCATTTCAAGGGAAGGCCGCCGCATCATAATCAAAACGGAAGAACTCCGCACAGTCCTGGAGATTAAGCCGTGACTCAAAGCCTCAGGCCGCTTCAACGCGATTAAATCCGGGCCCGCAGCCGCATCGTTGTGCGACAATTCTCGCGAAACAGCGGGCCTGAGAGGCTGTGAAAAAATCCGCTCATGGTTCGACATGCTCACCACGAGCGGTATAGCACAATGGGAATTTAAGTATTTAGCCGTTCGTCCTGAACTCGTCGAAGGGCAACGGCTAATTTTTTTACAGCTTCTGAGGTTAGCCGGGCTTCAGTATTTATCGGACGGCGCCGCGGATATTTATTCTTGCTTCTGGGATTTTTGCCAGTTCAACCAGATTGTGACTCTGAATTTTTCCAATAATCCGCCACTCTGCTGCCGGCTGGGCTTGGCACGTCACTTGCTTCACCAGGTATCAGCCGTCAGGTCATGAAAGGAGAAACCTCATGAAGAGTCGCATAATCCCCGCGATTGTTCTCCCGTTGCTTGCTTTTGGATGTGCCGCCCAGACTAATAACGACGTGGCCCAGCAGCAGGTCGCAAGGGAGCGGGTGGTACACAATCTAAACCCAATAACCAAAGTGGAAGAGCGCGTAAGAAAATTAACACAGGTGATGCAGCATCTGCCGCTTGTCGCTAACGTCAACGCTGAAGATGCGCAAAAGCTGAAAGAACATTACGACGTCTATTACATCTATCACAATGCCGCGACGGTCTCCTTGGCCCAAGGAGACCTACGGGCGTATAAAAATCATCTCCAGGTCGCTTCAAGGGAATTGGATTCTCTCGAGGCAAAATTAAAGCATGTCGTCAGCAAGGAATCTCCAGAGATGAGAAACAGAAATTATTAG
>JBOHVS010000261.1:0-24509 GCA_050735975.1 Binatia bacterium
GAGATTGAACAGCGGCGCGCTGTATAAGGAGGTCGTATGAAAGTTCGAAGTTCGATGTGCCACGTTCGAAGTTCGAGGTTAAAACTGCTCCGCGCTTGAACCTCGGCCTTGACACCGTACCCTCTCAATGCGCCGGCTTTTGTATCGTCCCGGCTTTCCTCTGCCAAAGGGGCGAGCCGTGGAGGCCGGTCACAGGGACGTGGAGGTTGCTCTCAGGCCCCGACCGATGAAATAACCACCTTTGGAGAGGATCTGGCGGCGGCCTACAAGGTAGAGGCTTATTGACCATGGTCCGAAAGGGCTCGCCCCCGAAGGCCGTAACACAGACTCACTCCTTCTCCATCATCCGTGAATAATGCGGCTGCCTCGCCTGGACAAATAGAATCAGCTCGTGTACCAAAGGGGCCAACTCATGCTGCCCCTAAGAGGCCAACGGGAGGGTCTGACAACCACAAAGGCCCCTCGTAGTAAAAAAACAGTATTTTCCTCAGTGTTCCGTAACGCGCCGAGCGCTCTCGCGGCGGCAACGCTAGCGCTCGTTGGCGCCTGCAGTTTTGCCCCCGGCGGCAACACGACTCAATCGCCCGCCTCCGCAACAGTGATCTCAGGCGGCTTCACGAATTTCGAGACCGAACCTGTCCGCCCATTAGCGCTATCGGCGGATGGGCGTTATCTCTACGCGCTGAACACGGCGGACGACCGCCTGGAGATTTTCGATGCGCAAGGCGAAACCTTGCACCCTTTAGGCGAAACCACGGTTGGCCTGCGGCCGGTGGCCCTCGCATTGCACGAAAACGAGGCGTGGGTAGTCAACCACCTTTCCGACTCGATAAGCGTGGTGGATATCAGCAACCCCAGGCGGCCGCGGGTTACCCACACTTTACAGGTAGGGGATGAACCCAGGGGAATCGTGGTGGCGGGTCCCGGGCGTGATCGTGTTTTTGTGGCTACGGCACAGCGGGGAGAGAGCGTCACTCCCGGGATCGGCCGGGCCCAGGTGTGGATATTCGAAGCCGCACGGCCCAAAGCGCCGCCGAAAATTCTGACGTTGTTTGGCACCAAACCGCGGGCGCTGGCTGTTTCAGCCGACAGCCGTTATGTATACGCGGCGGTATTCCTTTCGGGCAACGGTACCGCCACCGTCTCCGGCGAGGATGCGGTGCGCCTCGGTCGAGCGCCGCAGTTATACCTTGATAAGGTTCCATACTCCGCCATTCCCAAACAAGGCGCGATTGTGCGGCTTAACGAGCATGGTTGGCGCGATTACCGGAAGCGGGACTGGACCGCCGCCGTCCCTTTCGAATTGCCCGACTATGACGTGTTCGTGATCGACACGACTGCAGAGATTCCAAAAGTGGTGGAAAATATCAGTAACATTGGGACCGTGCTGTTCAATATGGCTGTACAGCCGGGTAGCGGGGAGATCTGGGTTTCTAATACGGAAGCGTTCAACTTCGTACCTTATGAGCCCCGCCTGCAGGCGAAGTTCGCCGAGAATCGAGTCACGCGGATTTACCCTCGTGCCGGCGGCGGCTACGGGACCCATGCGGTAAATCTAAACATGCATATCGATCACTCTGCTCCTGCCGGCTCGGTTTCAAAACGAGAACTCAGCCTCGCCCAACCACTGGACCTGGTGTTTCAATCCGACGGGAGCGAAGCCTATGTCGCCGCCTTTGCCTCGCGCAGGATTGGCGTGCTCGATCGCTCCGGCCGCGTAGTGGACCGGATCGCCGTGGGTTTCGGACCTGGAGGTTTGGCGCTGGATTCTCCACGCCGGCGGCTTTACGTCCTAAATCATCTGGATGCGACCATATCAGTGGTTAATCTCAAGACGCGACGGGCGATCGCCGCCGTGCCGCTACGCCATAACCCCACACCGGCAGTCGTGAAACAGGGGCGCCCTTTCTTTTACGATGCCACGCTTACTTCACGCCACGGCGATCTTTCATGCGCCACCTGCCATGTGTTTGCCGATCTGGATGGCCTGGCTTGGGACCTGGGAAACCCAGCAGGTCAGACAATCGATTATCCCGTTCGCCTTCGAAACACCGATCCTTTCGCGGAGCCACGGCAGGCCTTGCACCCCCTCAAAGGCCCTATGGTCACCCAGAGTTTGCGCGGGTTGGCGGGCACCGGACCTTTTCATTGGCGCGGCGATCGCTTTGGACCTCCCTACAGTCCGGGAGATGACGTGCCGAGCTTTAAGGACTTTAACCCCGCTTTTGTAGAACTACTTGGACGGGCGGAAGAGATTCCGAATGCGGCAATGGATTCCTTCGCGCGCTTCGCGCTGACCATCCGCTATCCGCCCAATCCCAATCAACGTTTGGACAGACGCATGGATCCGGAGCAACAGGCCGGGTTCGAATTCTTCACCGGCCCATTTCCCTCGGGCGCGGGGCTGCAGAACTGTGCGAGCTGCCACACCCTTCCGTTGGGCACCAACCGGCTGATCAATTTCGAGAATATTCAAGTCGGCCGGGACATGAAAACCGCGCACCTGCGTAATCTGTATCAGAAGGTCGGACGTTTTAATGTACCCGGCCCCCAAGTATCCGGTTTTGGCTTATTACACGACGGCGCGTTCGATACCGTCGTAAATTTTTTACGCTTGGACACGTTTTTTTTCCCCGGAAAAACCGAAGAAGAAAAAGATCAAACCCGCCGCCTGGTCGAAAGCTATATCATGGCGTTCGATACCGGCATGGCCCCAGCCGTGGGACGGCAACTCACCCTTTTCGACGAACTCCAAGAAGAGGAGCGGCGGCTGATCGATCTGCTCATGACCCGGGCCGCAGCCGGAGACTGTGATCTGACCGCAAAGGGCTGGGAAGAAAGAGCGCTGAGGGGCTGGTTGTACCGCAACGACCGCTTCCATGCTGACCGAACTGGCGAAGCGCCACTGCGGCTGGAAGCGTTGCTGAGCCGCCACAAAGGCAACGGCGAACCGATTACTCTTACTTGCGTGCCGCCCGGCGATGGTTTGCGCAGCGCGCTTGACCGTGACCTGGACGGCCACTTGGACGGCGATGAATTACTTGCCGGCAGTAATCCCGCCGGCGCGCAAAGCGTCCCGGCGCCACGTCCATGAACGTGACGATCGTCTCGCCCCAGTTGATTGCACTATTATCGGCCTTACTGTCGTTGGCAGGATGCGCTATCCTGCCGGGCGGTCTGCCGGTACGGAGCAGCCTGGCAGGAGAAATCATCGAAACCCGCGTAGATTCCGAAGTCGCCCGTTACTACCTAGCGAGCTACCTCGCCGGCAAACGTCGCGATGCCGCTCTCGATGAGCGTATCGATCGGGTTTACCAGAGCGCGCCTGACGGATTGCCCGATCGCCATGAACTCAAACGTTTAAGCGACGAGTTTTCCATTGATTTTGCCGCCCTGCACCTGAGCGACCGTATCGCTCGTTTGCCCGCCAACCGTCGCTTTCGGGAGCTGTTCGCCCAAGCACGGAGCTACATCCGCAAGGCTTTTCCCGAAGGGCGCGTGAGCTTACCGGCCGCGGCTGCCGGTTATGAAGTGCTGTTTGTGCCGGGTTATCTTTATAAGCGGCATCCGTTCACCGGCGCGGACTTCGCTGCTCCACGCGAGGCCTTACAGCGGGTGGGGCTTGCCCGGGATTTTGTCGAAACCGATGAAGACGGGGCGATTGAGGCGAATGCCGACCTGGTGGTCGCCGCGCTTCGGGCTCGCGCGCGTACCGGCCGCCGCTTGATCGTCGTCAGCGCCAGCAAGTCGGGGCCGGAAGTCGCGCTGGCGCTGACGGCACTGGGGTCCGCTGAAGCCCGTCACGTTGCAGCATGGATCAACATCGTCGGCACGCTTCAAGGTACGCCGCTGGCGGACAATGGCCTCTGGTACCAGTTAGAAGACTTAATCGGCCGGGTGGACGTTGCCGGCGTCGAAAGCTTAACTACGAAACGCAGTCGCGAGCGATTCGGCACCTTTCGCATTCCCGAACATGTACTGGTGGTTAACTACATGGGGATTCCCCTCACCGGCAACATCTCTTCTTTGGCCCGTACAGGCTTCCTGGAGCTGAGAAATCACGGACCTAATGACGGGCTTTCACTCTTGCCCGATCTGATTTTCCCAGGCGGCCTGACCTTGGCTGAGCTAGGCCGTGATCATTTTTTGCTTGACGAGCAGATCGACGTTACAACCGTCGCCCTGGCGGTTACCGTGATTCGTTGGCTGGGAAACCACGAGAACAAAACATCCCAAGTCCCTCGGGGCCAGCATCCTTCCAATCGATCAGTTCATTAACCGGCCGCCGGAGACGTTGAGCGCTTCGCCGGTCGTATGAGAGGAGTCGCTCGAGGCCAGGAAAAGAGCGGCCTTGGCGACTTCGTCATGCCTGGCGTATTTTCGCAAGGGCGTGAGCTCCAGGACGTTCTTCTCCAAATCGGAAAATTCCATTCCTAAGCCTTTGGCTCGTTCCGCGTACATGGCTCGGAGATCCGGTTCGTCCATGCCACCCGGACAAATAACGTTAGCTCGTATGCCATAAGGGCCCGCTTCTCTGGCGATCGTCTGAGTCAGTCCTAACAGTCCCCACTTGGCCGCGCAGAGCGAGCCGCGCAGAGCCATTCCTTCTTTTCCAGCCGTACCAGAGATGCTGACGATGCTGCCGCTTCCCTCCCTCATCATCACTTTCAATACAGCCTTGCAGCACAGAAACACCGCCTTGAGATTTACGCTGAGAACCGAGTCCCATTCCTGCTCCGTTATCTCATGCACCGGAACCAGCGGTCCTCTGAATCCGGCGCTGTTGACCAGAATATCGATCTTGCCCCAACGGCGGACGGTCTCATCGATCATCGCGTTTACCTGGCGATCGTCGGTACAGTCGGCGACTGCGGCGATAGCTCTCCCGCCTTGCTGATTGATAGCTTGAGCCACGCCTTCGAGCTGGGCTTTCATCTTTTCAAGGTCCACCAGAACGATGCTCGCGCCTTCTTGCGCAAACGTATGAGCGATAGTTTCGCCGATACCTCGCGCGCTCCCAACCACCATAGCTACCTGCTGATCCAATTTCATTGTTAAGCCTCCTGTTCTCAGAAAAGCGGATGAAAGAAACTGACTCACTCCCAGCTTCAAGCTGGGAGGTTCGCCCCGGTCGGATAAAAGCCGACGATAACCTACCGCCCTCCCCCCACGATCAGTGAGTCATATAAGATTTCTCGGCTTCGCCTCGAAATGACACCGTGCTTCGCCTCAAGGCGAGGGGTTTTCACCATCCCCGATGGAGAAACTAAACACGAAGAACAGAAAGAACGCAAAGAGCGCAGAGGAAAATTTCCCGCATTATTTACGGACGATGGAGAAGGAGCGACTCTGTGTTACAGCCTTCGGGGGCGAGCCCCTTTCGGCAGGAGAAAGACGGAACCATACGAAAGCCGGCGTGCTGAGAGGGTACGGTGTCAAAGAGCAGGGACAGGATCAAGGCTGAGGCCAAGGGAGTTCGAGGTTCGAAGACCCTCGACCTAAACCTCAACCTGAACCTGATGAGACAGGGTACGCCTACCTACCGGGTAGTAACGGTGAAGAGATCTCAGGCGGCTCGGTGCGATTGGGGCGAGAAAGATAGAGGTGTATTGCGCCGGCTTGAGGAGCGGGCCGGCTTCGGCGGTGGAGTACGGGAAGGTGGACCTGTCGTCTACTTTCCCGTAGCTCTTGTTACAAGCGCTCTATCGAGGTCGCGGCATCGTGCCCCGGCTATGGAGCCGGAGTTTGTCGTTCCTCCAATGTCACTCCCAGTTGTTGGGCGGTTTTTTGGTCCAAAACTCCGGTAATCGGCAGGTTGTTGGCTTTTTGAAAATCACGCAAGGCTTGCCGAGTCTGGGCATCCATTGTGCCGCTGGTTGAACCGGGATTCAGTCCTCTTGCCTTGAGGGCTTCTTGCGCCTTTTTGACGTTATCGGACGAGGCACCAGCCATCCCATGAGGGCTCTTCGCGTCCGGTCGTTCCACTCGCTCGGGGATAGTTCCCGGCTGTCCTGGAACAGGTCCCGATTGTCCCGGAATCGGGTCGGTTTGGGGAAGCCCTGGCGCGGGCTGTCCGGGAATTGTTGGTTGTGTTTGCCGCGGTGCTGTAGGTCCCGGTTGTGGGACAGTCGGGCCGGTTTGACCAGGGCTAGCTGGGCCCGATAGGCCGCCTCCTGGAGCACTTTGAGCGAAGAGCGACTGAGCTCCTAAGCCCACAGTTCCGGATAAAATGACCGTCGTTATTATTTGCTTTTTTCGTTTCATGTACTAATTCTCCCTTCTGAATTTTTTAAATTTTCGGGCCTGAAGAACTTGGAACAGTCAGCTTGCACGCTAGCGTGAGAACGCTAACACTTGGAAGTTATCGCGGTTGATGAACTCTCCTTCCAAGCGAACGTAATCACCCTGGCGCAGGCTCCGAAAAGAATCTACGTCCGAGGGCCGAGCGTTGTAAGGGAGCGCAACGGTGATAATGTCGCCGCTCCGCTGTCTCACGTCGAACACACCGCGGTCGTAATCAAGTCTCTCTACAGTCCCTTCGACGACTTCGCGCCTCGGTGCGGGAGGAACACGCCGCGCGGTCGCTGAACCGGCACGGGCTTGAACCGGCGCCTGAACGCGAATCGTATCTACGTAATCTACGCTCCCTCGAGGCCGAGCTTCAAACACTATAACGTCACCCGCCTGCAACTCTCGCGCGCTATACTCTCGTCCATGGTAGAGCACGCGCGTTGTCGGAAGATCATACTCCAGCACGCGCACCCGGTTGTCATCCGTCCGAACCTGAATCTGATTTCTGCCGGGGTGGATCTCTAAAATCTCGCCTCGAACCTCACCGGGTCGCAAGGACGTATCGCTCACGAGCCGTCCTTGGCCCAACCGGGCTTCGTTCAACGTCGGCCTGGAGGCAGCGGGGACGCAGGCAGTTGCCGCCGTAAGCCCTATTGCTAAGATATAGATGCGCGCGTATCGATATCCGGAAAAGAGATTCATACATCCTCCCCTTCTGGTATGCACAATTGTCCGTTAACAAAGATATGTGTCCGTTAACAAAGATACGGGCTAACAAAGAGTGTGCCAGATGAAAGTAGATGCCGAACTCCGCAAATATTATAGAATCACTCGTCCAATCTGTATCGCGCGCGATACAGATCAAGCCGCCTTTGTCCCGTGACCGAATCACAGTTCGAAACAAAACCTTGCCCATCGGATGTGATCATTCACCAGGCCAGGCGGGACCGGCAAGCTTGCTTCTTGCCCCTTTGCTCTATGCTCTGTGCGCTTTACGCTTTTTACCGACCCGGCGGCATTCTAATTTCCGGTCGATCCGGTTTCGACCAATCCAGATGAAAGAATGCACCTCCTGGTCGATCGGTGCGTTCATAGGTGTGCGCGCCGAAATAATCGCGCTGCGCCTGCAGGAGGTTTGCCGGCAGCTGGGCGGCCCGGTAGCCATCATAATAGGCTAAAGCCGACATAAAGGCTGGAGCCGCGACCCCTGCTTCGGCCGCCACAGACACGACCCTGCGCCATCTCGCCTGGTTGTTTCGGATCTGTTGATTGAAGTACGGATCCAGTAATAAGTTTACGAGCTTCGGATCGCGCGCGTACGCATCAGTGATCTTCTGTAAGAAGCACGCCCGAATGATGCATCCGCCGCGCCAGATGCCGGCGATCGAGGCCAAATCCAGCTTCCAGCCGTACTCGCTCTCGGCCGAGCGCATAAGCTGAAAACCCTGCGCGTAGGCGCAGATTTTCGAGCAATATAAGGCATCGTGCACGGCGTTGATCAATTCATCCCGATCGCCCGTGAATTGATAGCCGGGTCCGGCAAAGTGTCTTGACGCCTCGACCCGCTCCGCCTTCAGCGCGCTCAGGCAGCGGGCGAAAACAGCCTCGGCAATCGAGTTGGCGGGTATTCCCATATCGAGCGCATTGATGCTCGTCCATTTACCGGTCCCTTTCTGCTGGGCGGTGTCGAGAACATAATCCACCAGAAACCTGTCCGGATGTTGCGGATCGGGCTGTTGCAAAATGTCGGCGGTGATCTCGATCAGATAGGAATCGAGATCGCCTTCATTCCATCGAGCAAAGATCCGCGAAAGCTCATCGGGCTGAAGGTCCAAGAGATTCCGCATCAGGAAATACGCCTCGGAGATAAGCTGCATGTCGATGTATTCGATCCCGTTATGGATCATTTTTACGTAATGCCCTGCGCCGTTTTCGCCGATATAAGCCGAGCACGGCACGCCATCTTTCACCGGCGTGCCCGGAGTGCCGGTTTCAATCGCTTTGCCTGTCTCCGGGTCTACCTTCGCTGCGATCGCGTTCCAGATCGGCTCTAGATGTTCCCACGCATTCGCGTCGCCGCCGGGCATCAGCGAGGGCCCGAATCGCGCGCCGATTTCACCCCCGGAAACCCCCGATCCGAAAAACCGGCAATCGCCGGAGTATTCTTTTTCGCGACGAATCGTGTCGGTCCATTGACTGTTCCCGCAGTCTACGATCAGATCATCTTTTTCGATGCCGGTCTGAATGAGCTGCTTTACAACGGCATCGACGGCCGGGCCGGCTTTCACGAGAATGATGATCTTCCGCGGTCTTTCAATTGCGGCCACGAGGTCCGAGAGCTTTTCGCATCCGACAAGACTTCCGGGAGTATCAGGGTTGGCCGCGATAAAATCTTTGGTAACTTGCGTTGTGCGGTTAAATACGGCGATCTTAAATCCATGGTCGGCAATGTTGAGCGCCAGGTTTTGGCCCATGACCGCCAGGCCAATCAGCCCGAGATCCGCGAGGGTGCTTTCAGCCATGACATTTTCCTTTCCATCTTATTGTACGGTCTCCTTGAGTATTTCTCAGCGCGCGTTCCACGATGATTCTATCACCGGCAAAGCAAACAAAAAGCCGTAGGGAGGTCTCATCTAGCGGAGCGCGCATACCGATTTGCGCCAAACAGCCTGCCGGGCCCGTGATCTTGACTCACCCTGATTCGACTGCAAAGATACAAATTCTTTGGAAAAGTCATTTGACCGCTCAAATCGACGGGCTTTTCTGAACCCATGAATTCCGTTTGAGGCTTGCATGTACAACGAACACTTCGGACTTCGAGAGGTACCATTTGATGTGACTCCGGATCCTCGCTTCTTCTATTCAAACCCTGTTTATCAGGAAGCTTTCACCGGCCTACGTTACGGGGTCAAGCTCCGCAAAGGTTTGATGGTCATGACGGGCGCAGCGGGAACAGGCAAGAGCACCTTGCTAAGAATGCTTGCGGAAAGATTTGAATCTCACATCGATACGGCATTGATCGCGAGACGCAACCTGGATTTCGCTGAATTGCTCCGGCTTATGTTGACCGAGTTCGGCCTGCCCAATCCGCCCGAGGGCCGGGATCCAATGCTGCGGTACTTAAGACGCTATTTGACCGCCCGGCGTGAAAACAATCGCATAGCCGCCGTCTTGCTCGACGACGCTCACGATCTGGATCTTCGCACCCTTAAACAGATCGAGTTTCTCTCAAACCTGCAGGCGGACGGCATAGACTTACTGCAACTGGTATTGGCCGGACGGCCGGAACTGGAGAGAAAACTCGACGAACCGGCGCTTCGGCCGATCAAGCAGCGTATCACCGTGTGGTGCCGCCTTGAGCCGCTAAAGACCCGTGACGTAGGGCCCTACATAGAGTATCGACTGGCCCAGGCCGGACGTCAGGACAAAGGGTTGTTTGAGCCAGACGCGGTTGAACAGATCGCAGTCTTGTCAAAGAGGATTCCCAAACTCATCAACGCAATCTGCGGTAAAGCGTTGCTTGCGGCCGCCGTTGCCGGCCAAAAAAGCGTTTCGTCGAAAATGATTCAGCGTGAGTTCCCGCGCGCGCAAGCATCCGAACCGCCAGCGGGAACTTTTTCGCGTTCTTTCAAACCTGAAAAAAAGATCACTTTTTCACCAACAAGCGGCGCGGGATCGGAAACTCAAGGTCGAGGCAGCGGATCTCGCGGAACGGCGAAAGAATGGCAGTGGTCTGCCGAGGAATTTATGATCGGCAATCACAGGAGGCCGGAGAACTTCCGGCGCGTTAGAAATCTTCGCGGATTGACGATCGCCGGCTTCTTGGCGTTCGTGGTTGTCGTCGCTGGGGCGGCGCTCTACTTTGAGCGGCACCGCTGGTTCGGGTCGGAATCCTACGACATTGTTGCCGGGATTTCCTCCCTGCTGCCGCCGGCTTCCGGGCCGTCTCAGCCAAGCGACCTGACACGACCAAAAAACCCCGGTCCCTTTGGAACGCCCCGGCAAACAAGCGAACCGGCCGCGGGCAGCCTGGCTTCCGAGGTTTTTGAGGAACAATCCTCGAATGAGGCGTCTCGTATCCGGGAACCGCCGGCGCCGGGAAGGCCGTCGCCTTCGGCAAACGAAGAGAGGCTCGATTCGACTGCTTACGGGCAAACGTTGGCCGCGCAGGAAGGGGCGCGGATTGACACCAGGGTTTACGTGCATATGTTGCACGCGCGCGACCGCTTCGTCCTGGAGGACGTAAGCGACGCGCTTCGACATAGAGGTTACATCATTCCGTATACGCGTGTTGCGACCGGCAGAACTGAAGGCGATGTCAGGTTCTTTTTCCCTCAGGACAGGCGTGAAGCTGAGCGGGTGAAGTCGCTCATTGAGTCGGAACTCGGCAGCCGGGGCTACTATATTTCGCTCGAGCTGCTCGAACGTGATGGAAAAAAATTCCAACTCGCAGCGCCTGGAAACATCGAGGTGTGGCTCCCGCCGCTGCCGAACTCCGGATAGTCCCGCTATTGGCCGCCAAACTGCGGGCAGTTTTAACCCGATTGTCTTTTTTCCAAACGAATCGACAGGATGCCTCGTTGAATAAATATGCTCTGTCGACTCGTTCGTTTTGTAAGCTCCTCGACGAGATTCAACAGTGGATTACGGGCCATCGCGTAACTGCGGGCCGGACCCGCGGCGCGCATCCGGTCCACATCTTCCTTACTGGTAAAGAACCGTGATAGAAGCTCTTCGTCCGAAACCCCCGGCCCGCCGAATTTCCGACGCAGCTCTCCGAGCGAGGCGTGCGGCAGCTCTTGTTTGGCGATTTCGCTCGCCCGCGCCCGGTTTAAAACCTTGTCCTTTACGTTTACGTCCATCAGCGCGCCGCCCTCTTTTCCCCAGACTCCGAGCGCATATTGGATCGTTTGGTCGGTTACTTCCCTGTAACGCTCGCCGACGATCACGTTGATGGCGGCCTGGCTGCCGACGAACTGAGAGAGGGGCGTCACCATAATCGGGTAGCCAAACTCGGCTCGGACTCGAGCCGCCTCGTCCAAAGTTTCCTCCAGTCTGTTCTCCATACCGACCCGGCGTAGCTGATGTCGCAGGTTCGAGATCATGCCGCCGGGAATTTGGTGCACATACTGCGCATAGTCGTACTCCGGCGGCTTTCCAATGGCCAGGTTCTCCCGCTTGGCGATCGCCGTGAAGTGATCCGCCACCGGGCGAAGCGGTTCTTCATCGACGGACGGCGCAAAGCCCATCGCCTTGGCATTTCTCGCGACGTTGAAGATCGAAGGATTGGAGGAGCCATCGGCTAAAGGCGGAATCGCGGTGTTGATTGATTTTATATCCTTCTGGATGGCCTCCAGACAGCAGAGGGAACCAAGTCCTGTAGTACAGTGGGTGTGCAGCTCGACGGGAGTTCCATTAGCGCTGTGGAGAACCGCGGGAACGATGGTGCGCGTGCGCTCGGGCGTGAGAATCCCGCCGGGGTCTTTGAGGCAGACGCGGAAAACATTTAAGTTGAGCGCCGCGCGAGTCTTTTCGGCATAATATTCGTCCGTATGCCTTGGCGAACTGGTGTAGATTAGATTGATGATGGGCTCGAGTCCTGCGGCGCGGGCTTGCGCGACCCGCCATTTCCAATCCGCCGCATCGTTCCACGAGTCTGAGATGCGAACCTGCTTTACACCGAGATCTGCCATACACTTATCGTAAAGCTTATGCACGGCGCGAGGATAGATCTCGAATCCGCTCCGGGTGCCATGAATCACCCGAAGCGGGGTTTTCTTGATTCTCGCGACGACAAGCCGGTATCGCTCCCAGGGGTCTTCGCGCAGCTCGCGCACGCATTTGGGCAATTCAACGGGACCACCGAGCTCGATGGCCTCGAAGCCCGCTTGATCCATCTGATCGGCAATCGGAAGGATCATTCCCGTCCTCATGCCGTAAGCCCAAAGACTTTGCTGGCCATCGCGGAGAGTTGTATCGACAAAACGAACTTCGTTCATTGCGGTTTCCGTCGTTAGAGTTCCCCACCCCGCTCGCTTCAGATTGCTCAAGGTACGATCTCAGGCTTCCAGGACGTGGAAATATCCACTTTGAACTACCGAGTCAAGGCGCCTTGTCCCTTACCTCGGTTGCTGTCATGCGCGGTTGGACGTATCTGTGCCCTTTAATTGAGATGGCTCGATATGTTTCTGTCGCAATTACAAATAGTTAGCTTTTAGACACCACCGGTATTCGCTGGCCCAAGTTGTCTTGTTACGCCACCCGATTCATAATCCAATTTGAAAACCGGACAGGGAATGTAGTATCAGGTAGTTGAGCAAGTCCGAGGTGAGCCATGAAAGAAGTCCCGCAGTTCGACGTAACTCTGTCATACGTGGCGCTTCTTCTTGAGCAACAAAGGTACGACGAGGCGCTGCCAATTCTCGGTAGTTTGATGGATATGAATCCATCCGATCGTGAAGCACGGATGTACCGGGTGCTGGTCTTGAGAATACTCGTTCAGCGCCACTATCTATCATCGAACCCAACTGACCGATCCGCCAGACATCCGGGCTCAACCGCAAACAAGGTTCTCGCAAAATTAGCGACGGTTCCGGGCGTCTTGGAAATGTCCAACCTCATCCACGCGTTGGGCCGACTTTGTCGCGCAACGCAGCCGTCGTTCACGAAAGCCGCCTTCAATAGGCTTACTGTTGCCGCAGCAGCGTGCGGAATTCTTGTCACACCGCTGGCCCTCTACATGGGAAGTAGCCACGTAGGATTCGACGAACGAGCGCGGCCCAGTTCCACGGGTGCTTGGCATCCAATCGTCTCAGCTGTCGACGTCAAGCGCTATAGTCCCAGGAACACGACGGCGGCGGACGAGAATGATCCAGAGCGCCAATTGAGTAGCAATGCTGATGAGTGGCGCGTTTCGCGGGCGATGTCCGACCCGACTGACTTGAACCTACCGCTCCTATTCTGGACGACCCCGATTCCCGGCAAGAGCGATGCAGGGCAAACTGCGAAAGAACAGCGCGGGAAATTCGATGGGGCGAAGACGACGTCTCAGCTTGAGGCGCGTAGGGGCGTTTCCAAGCCTAAAGAGTTCGGCTCGGCTACGACCATTCAAAAGACGAGACGAATCGCTGCCAAGGAAAATCTTGGTAAGAAGACAAGGAAAGAGATTCTGGCACAGTACGAGTCCCGGCGACGAGTTCCTGTCAGGGAATCTGCGCGCTTCGCAGCCGACATTGTCCAGGAGATCGCTAGAGGGACCCTCGTCAGCGTCTTGGAAGTTCGGGGATCATGGGCCAAGGTCGAGATTAGAGATCGCGGGATTATCGGGTTCATACGAAGAGAATTTCTCATTCCGGTTAATCTCGGCCTTGCGGTTGAGTCCTAGTCCTAGTCTTGAACCCCGCGAACCGGCAAAGCGCAAGGCGCTATTAGCGCCAGCTCCACCAGCTGTAAGGATACCGCCAGCCGTAGTTATCGTATCGGCTATACCCGTAATCTCGATCATAGTAGTTGCCGTAGTGCCTGCCGTGGTACCGGTCGTAGTTCGGGTAATAACGGTCATGATAATTGTCTCTCCGGCCATAGTATGAATACCGGTTTCGGTCACCATACCGCCAGCGGTATGCGTCAAGATCCCGGTTAAGCTCCCGCCGGTCTTGCCGGAATTCCTGCCGGCTGTCCCGGAGGGCGTCTAAAGACTCCCGCACTTCCGCCCTATCACGAGTGATTTCACCCGGGCTCGCTCCCGATCTGCGGTCCGTTCTAAGCTCCCGCCGGTCCTGCCTTAAATCTCTACTATCGCTCCTGAATTCTTGCCGGCTGCCGCGCAGTTCTCGGCGGTCCTGCCGGATCTCGTTCCCGAAACTTTTCCGGTGAGAACCCCGGTTGTCAGCCCATGCCCCATTCGTCACAATTAAGACGCCGGCAACCAAACCGGCCAGAACCATGCCCTTATATCTGTTCATGATCAGAGCCTCCATCTACTTCGTTTAGACGCCCTGATAATCGATAAGTTACACCTGCGTTATGTCCCCAAATTCCTTAACAAATCGGGTGGATCGCTTTCGTCATTCCGCGCAAGCGGGAATCTAGATTTTTCTTTGTATTTTCCTGGATTCCGGCTCTCGCGTGCACCCGCCCGCTCGGCCGGAATGACGTCGGAATGGGTTAACGAACTTACGGGACAGCACACTACGCCGGGCGGTGATGTAAGAGGCTGCTGGCATCCAGCCGCCAGCTGAGGAATAATAATCGACAATCCAGGCGGGGGGAACCAAAAACGGCAACCAGCGGTTCATAGGATAATAGAGAATTTTCGAGAATAGCGGAAGATCGATCGGTTGAACTTCGCGCGAAACCACAGAGGGAGGAAATATGGGGGTTGTAAAAACATTGAAATGGTTTTCCGGGGTCGCCACGATGCTACTCGTGCTAAGCGGCGTTTTTAACGCTGCCGGCCAGAGTCCCGGCAGTACGCAGACCGCGAAAGCGACCTTTGCCGGCGGTTGTTTCTGGTGCATGGAACCGCCCTATGATGAACTCGACGGCGTTCTCTCCACCATTTCCGGCTATATCGGGGGCGCTAAAAAGAATCCGACCTATGAGGAGGTCTCGGCAGGTAAAACCGGCCATACCGAGGCGGTGCAGATCACCTACGATCCGAAGAAAATCAGCTACGAGAAGTTGCTCGATGTCTTTTGGCGCAACATCGACCCGCTCACCTCGAATGCTCAATTCTGCGATACCGGGAGCCAATATCGATCGGCGATTTTTTACCACGACAAGACGCAGAAGCATCTCGCCGAGAAATCAAAAAAGTCTGTGCAAGCCCGCTTCAAGCAGCCGGTGGTGACTGAAATCGTTCCCGCCGTAGACTTCTATCCGGCGGAGGATTACCACCAGGACTATTACAAGAAGAATCCTATCCGCTATAAGGTTTATCGCTATGGCTGCGGCCGAGACGAACGGCTACGCGAGCTTTGGGGCTCGGCAAAGAAGTAGATGGTTTTTTCTTCTTTTGTGCCCTCAGTCGTGCTCTTCGTGAGCTTCGTGGTCAAAATTCTTATTTTTTGGTTGCGGCGTAGCCGCGCTAAGTTCCTTGTGGTCAAAAGTCGGATTTTAGTTCTTTGTGACCAACATCCGGTCGAGCTCGCCGGCGGCATCAAGCCGGCGCGCCTCGTCGTAGCCTCCGATAGGGGTTCCGTCGATGAAAATTTGCGGCACGGTCCTCCGTCCCGACAGACGTTCCATTTCTTCTCTCCGCGCCGGATCGCCGCCAACGTCTATTTCTTCAAATTCAACCTTCTTTGCGCGGAGCAATGTCTTCGCTCCGAAACAGTAGGGGCAATAGTTGGTAGTGTAAATGACGACTCGTGACATCTTTTCTCAACTCCATTCAAATAGGCATCGCATCAATCGCGGGGTCTTTGTCGTCTGCCTTGACACCTTTGTTGAAACTGCTGGAGATTTTTGCCATTAGTAAGCGGGTGAAATTGGTCGGTTTAACCGGCGGAATCGCTTCGGGCAAGAGCACGGTTGCCGCCATTCTGCAGCGACTCGGCGCGCATATCATCGATGCCGACGCCCTGGCGCGGGAGGTGGTGCAACCGGGTGAAACGGCCTGGCAAGAGGTTGCCGAGACCTTTGGCAACGAAATTCTCCAGCAGGACCAAACGCTCGACCGTAGCAAACTACGGACAATCATTTTCAATAACCCTGAGGCCCGCAAACAGCTCGAAGCCATCACTCATCCAAAGATTCGGCAATTGGCCCAGCAAAGGATTCGAGAACTCACCGCCGCGGGGGCTTCTCTCATCGTCTATGTGGCTCCGCTCTTGTTCGAGACTAATATTCACCTTTGGTTACGCCCTGTGATCCTGGTGGCCTGCGACCCGGCAACACAGAAGCAGAGACTACGGCAGAGGGACCAGTTGAGCGATGAAGAGATTGAGAGACATCTCCAAGCCCAAATGAGTCTCAAAGAAAAACGCCCGCTGGCGGATTATGTCGTAGAGAACATCGGGAGCCTTGAAGATCTCGAACGGCAAGTTGCTGCCGTAGTCGCAAAAATCCAGTCTACTTGACCCGTTCCAGATAGCTTCCCTCGGAGGGATCCACTCTCACCTTGTCGCCAATTTGAATGAACGGGGGCACTTGAACAGTCACTCCCGTTTCCAGCTTGGCCGGTTTATAGGACGCGCTGGCGGTCGCGCCTTTCATTGAAGGCTCGGTATCGATGACCGTGAGATCAACGGTCGAAGGCGGGCTGACCCCAACCGGTTTGCCGTCGTAAAATTCCACTTCTACTACTTGATTCGGCAGCAAGAAAGACAGGAGATCGCCGATGTCTTCGGCCGTTAACGCGATCTGCTCGTAGTTCTCGGTGTCCATGAAGGTGTGAAGATCTCCTTCGGAGTAAAGGTACTGCATCTGGCGGGCCTCTAGCATGGCCTGCTCCACCCGGTCTTCCGAGCGAAACTTGTACTCCGTCCCGACCCCGGTTTTTAGGTTTTTCATCTTCGTTTGCATGAATCCGCGTTTATTCCCCGGAGTCAGGTGCCTGACCACCGTCACGCGATAAAGATCGCGGTCGTGAACGATGATCATTCCCGGTCTGAGTTGTGTCGCCTGGATCATTGGCTAGCTTCCTTCCAAAGTGGTCATTTTTTAGCAGTTTCCTGATGGCGCTTCAATCGCACGCCAAGCAGGTTGAGGCTATCCCGGCCTTTTCCCGGCCATGAATTAGGCGCCGCGGCGCTCATGCGTACAGGCCGCGCCAGAGCATGGCCTGCGCGACCCGATTGATGCCGATCATGAGAGCCGCCAGCCGCATGTCCACTTTCTGCCGCTGGCTCATGTCCAGCACTTCGTGAAAAGCCTTGACCAAAATGTCCTTGAGCTTGTTATTCACCTCTTCCTCCCTCCAGAAGAAGTTCTGTAGATCCTGGACCCATTCAAAATAGGAGACCACCACGCCGCCGGCGTTTGCCAGGATATCGGGAATTAGAAAAATCTCCTTCTCCCGAAGGATAGCGTCCGCTTCCACCGTTGTCGGCCCATTGGCGCCTTCCGCGAGAATCCGGCAATCGATGCGCCCGGCATTCTCCCTCGTTATTTGCATTTCCAGCGCCGCCGGCACCAATATGTCGCACTGAAGCTCGA
Organism: Binatia bacterium; assembly: GCA_050735975.1. Taxonomy (GTDB): domain Bacteria; phylum Desulfobacterota; class Binatia; order UBA9968; family UBA9968; genus DATMBL01. The sequence continues at coordinate 17,452 of JBOHVS010000261.1, forward strand.
GCACTTCTGCATTGCCGATCTTGTCGCCATAGGCACATCCTTCTAAGCTGTGATTTTTATCTGCAAGTTCGAGCAGCCGCGCGACAGGCAGCCCTTTGGGGTCATAGAAGCCGCCGGTCCTGTCTGACACCCCTACGACCTTAATACCGAGATTGGCCAACTCCCGCACGACGACAGAGCCGACGTTACCGAAGCCCTGGACGACCGCCGTGCACTTCAGCAGATCGATTTCCAGGTGTTTTGCAGCCTCAAGGATCGTGTAAACAACACCGCGGCCCGTGGCGTCCCTTCTACCTAAAGTGCCGCCGATCGCAACCGGCTTGCCGGTCACGACCTCGGGAACGGCGTGACCTTTGTGCTGGCTGTAGGTATCCATAATCCAAGCCATGATCTGCTCGTTGGTCCCCATATCCGGCGCCGGCACATCAACTTCGGGTCCGATGAAATTAAGAATTTCGGCCGTATAACGCCGGGTCATACTCTGAAGCTCTGCGCGAGAAAGTTCCGCGGGATCGCAGGCGATGCCGCCCTTTCCGCCGCCGAGCGGCAAGCCGACGAGGGAGCACTTCCACGTCATCCACATAGCGAGCGCCGAAACCTCTCCCAAGTTAACTTCGGGGTTGTAACGAATCCCTCCCTTAAAAGGGCCGAGCACGTCATTGTGCTGGACTCGGTATCCGGTGAACACGTGCACCGAACCATTGTCCATCCTGGTGGGCACGCTGACGATCAGCGAGCGGTCAGGCCGCCTGAGCCGGCTGGCCAGATTCGAATCGAGATTGAGCTTCTCGGCGGCGATATCGAACTGTTGCACCGCCAATTCATTCGCCGGACTGCGCCACTCAACCGTTGCCATAACAACCTCCACACATACGTGTCACGCGAACAACTCCTCCCTCACCCCGGCGGCCAGCTCAGATGACGGCCGCCGAGCAGATGGTAATGGAGATGAAAGACTGTCTGGCCCGCGTCTTGGCCACAGTTCACGACCACGCGAAAACCGCTGTTCGCGATACCGTGCTCGTCGGCGAGTTTGGCGGCCACACGGAAGATGCGGCCAAGCACCGGGGCGTCGCTCTCCTGCAGGTCCAAGATCGTGGCGATATGCTTACAAGGGATGATGAGTATATGCATCGGGGCCTTGGGATTAATATCCTTAAAGGCAATAACCGTGTCATCCCGATAAACAACATTGGCTCCGATCCTGCCTTCGACGATGCCGCAGAAGAGACAGTTGCTCATCGAACTTGATCCTCTCAACGATTTGATCCAGCAGGCTGTTTGCCAACGACCTTTCTTCCGCAGGCTTTGGGCCTAGAGCGCATCAGCCAACCTTATTCCGCCAAGTAAGAGATATCGCCTTCCGGGCAGCCGATTACAACCTCCCCTTCGTCCACCCGAACCGGAAGACGGTAGAGCGATTCCCCTTTGCAGGGGCCCGCGATACAGAGACCCGTGGCCGGCTCATAAAGCGCCCCGTGTGTGTAGCACATCAGATGCCGGCCATCCTCGCTCAAGAACCGATCACGAATGAAGTCCAGAGGCGTCGTCATGTGTCTGCAGCGATTGACATAGGCGTAGAAACTGCCCTGGTCGTTGACCACGAAAGCATCCACCCGGTACTTTTGGCAAATCAGCCAGAATTTCTTTACCTCGCCCGGTTGCAGCTCATCGACCTGAGCGATCACCCGCCCTCCGAATCGACTCTCCTTCCGCATGCGCCGCCGGTCACGGGCAAAAATAAGTTGATGGATCACCAGCCCGATCAAATAAAGGGCAAGAAAAAATAACGAGACATAGATGGTAGTTTCCATGAGCGTGGACGCAAAGAAACTACTTCGAGTCTTTAGCCGCGAAACCTCGGATGCGCTTGACCTCTTCGGCCGTTTGCCGGCCGTGAATTCCCATGACCTTCATGAGCTCGGTGGTCATTTCCGCCGTGACCTGATCCTGTATGCTGCCGCTCCCCTCCGGGTCCGCCTTGAGAAAAACCATGATCTTTTCTTTGCCGACACCGGTAGCCTCCAAACCGTCAAGGAACTCTCCATAGCCGACGTTCCCGCGCAAGGCCTCGACCCGCGCGAGCAGCTTTTTGCAATCGCCACAGGTCTTTGACCAGAACTCCCGTCGATCACCGCAATAAATACAGCGCCGCATCGCACTCCTAGGTTATTTGTTATCAGCCATGGCCGTGGCCCATAAACCTTGCAGTCCGCCGGTCAAGATTTCGTTGGCCGCAACAACTCCACGGTGCCGGGCCTCGGGGCGATTAAACATTAACTTATTGCCGTTGCCATCGACCACTCTTCCGCCGGCTTCTTCTATCAGGAGCACACCAGCGCAGATATCCCACTCGTGAATTGAACGGAACGTAAGCGTCCCATCGCCGTCCCCGCCGGCCACTTTGGCCAGCCGGTAGGCTATGCTGCCGATCCGTCTGATTTCGCAAAGATCGGCAAACACCTGAAATTTCCGCTGCGGCTCTGAGCGACTTACCAGCAGCAAAGCGCCCTTTATCTCCCGCCTGGGAGCGACGTGAATAGTTTGCCCGTTGAGAAATGCTCCCCGTCCCTCGGCAGCGCTGTAAAATCGCTCCTCGGCCGGATTGTATACCACAGCCACTTTCATCCGCCCATCCACAACAAGACCGATCGATACGGCAAACTGAGGCACGCCTTCGATGAACTCCTTGGTGCCGTCAATCGGGTCGATAACCCAAACACGCGACGACTGTAGCCTTTGAGAGTTGTCTCTATCCTCCTCGGAAAGCCATCCGTCGCCTGGGAACGTCCCACGGATAATTTCACGGATTCGAGCGTTAGCCGCCAAATCAGCGGTAGTCACGGGATTGTTCTTGCCCTTCTCATGCACATCGAACTTGCCTTTAAACAACCCCATAATGATGGATCCAGCTTCTCTGGCGGCTCGCTCAGCGATTTTCATTTCTTCGCTGTACAGATCCTTGGCTGTCACACTCATCTTAACTCGATACCTCCAACACGCTCGGGTCATTAAACAACAGGATGACACCGCCTACAACAGACGACGATTAGGGACGAGACAAAATACCGAAGTCAAATTAGAGAATTTTCGGGTGGATGAGCCCACGCTGGTCATTCTTGAGGCGAAGCATGTTTTACTGCACCGGCGCGGATCATTTCTTGGATCGCGCGCTCTGAATCGTCGGGTTTGAGATTCACCCCGCGCACCGCGTCTTCGAGCAAAACAACCTTAAAGCCGCGTTTGAGTCCGTCCAGAACCGTGTGCTTGACGCAATAATCTGTCGCCAGGCCGCCCACGAAGATTCTCTCGACCCCGTACGCGCGCAAAAGATCGGCCAATCCGGCTCCTTTATCATCTCTTCCCTCAAATCCTGAATAGCCCTCCTCATCAGGAGCCATGCCGGCTGAGACGATCACGGTATCATTCGGCAAAGCGAGATCGGCGTTAAACTGCGCGCCCTTGGTGCCCTGAATACAGTGAGGCGGCCAAAGGCCGCCGTATGCTTTGAAGTGCCTCGTCTTCTCAGGGTGCCAATCGCGGGTAGCTATGATCGGCAGATTGGACCGCCTAAACTTCTCTATATAGCGGTTGAGCGCGGGAACCACCTGATCGCCGTCCGTGACCGCCAGCGCTCCGCCCGGACAAAAATCATTCTGGACGTCAATAATAATGAGAGCGTCTTTACCTTGCATCGAGGTTTATTATAAAGGATGATAACTCCGTTGCAATCGGTGTGAAAGGCGGCGGACGACGATTTCAATGGCTATTGAAGCGATTTTCTTCGACGCTGCGGGCACGTTGATCAAGCCCATTCGACCCGTTGGCGAAATTTACACGGCCATTGCCGGTCAATATGGGATGAAGGCATCCGTAGCGGAAGTGTCAGAGAGGTTTCGAACCTGCTTTCATTCAGCCCCTCCGCTGGCGTTTCCCGGCATCTCCCCCGGAGACATCCAACTGCGAGAGCGCGACTGGTGGAGGCGACTCGTTCAGAACGTGTTCGAGCCCTGGGGGACCTTCGAGCGCTTCGAAGATTGTTTTGCTGAACTCTTCAATTATTTCGCTCATCCCAAAGCCTGGATGCTCTATCCGGAAGTTTCGGAAACTTTAGCAGCTTTGAAGCAGAGGGACCTGTCGCTCGCAGTCGTCTCGAATTTCGACTCTCGTTTGCATGGAATTCTCAAAGGATTGAGCGTCGATCGCTGCTTCACGGAGATCATTGTTTCGAGTCACGTAGGTTATGTCAAACCGGCCCGGGAAATTTTTCAGGCGGCCCTGGACCGGCACGGTCTCGCTTCCGAGAGCGCCCTCCACGTCGGCGACAGCGAAGAAAACGATCTATTGGGAGCCGTCAACGCCGGCTTAAGAGGAGTCCTCGTCGACAGAAAGACGATCGACAAATACGCGCAAGACCCGTCGTTTCGAATCCCGAGTCTGCGCGATCTTCTGCCGATTGTGGATGAGTTGCAAAGACAACCTTGACACATCTTGGCGACTGCGGTACGGCTGCTAACTTGGAGGAGCGGTCCGGCTTTCCTCAGTCTGAAACCGTATGAATAATGCGGGCTGCCTGGCTGGCGCCGGCGAAGTTTCATGGCCGCAAACCCTGAATTTCTGAGCCGATACCTGTCCGGCAACGCGCCCTAAAATCCTACGACCGTCAAAAGGGCGTCCGTATCCGGAGGTGCTATGTCTAAGAAGCGCATCGCAATCGGCCTTCCTTATCACCCGCGCACGCGCGCGTTGATCGACGGCGAAGTCGAAATTGACGGCTATGATCTCAGCATCAAGCACGACGTAAGCGCCGGCGAACGCCACTACCTGTTCACCAACGGCGAGTTCGATATCGGCGAGACTTCCGCCGCCACTTTTCTGCGGACCCGAGAGAAAGGTCTGCGCTTTCTTGCGTTGCCGATCTTCTTCGAGCGCGGGCCGCGCCAGCGGAATATTTTCTACTGCGAGGGCAAGTTAAACCATCCAACCGGTCTCAAAGGGAAGAAAATCGGCTGCTTTCGCTACGGTGCTACGGCGGTGGTGTGGGCGCGGGGCTTTCTATTGGATGAGTACAACTTGAAGACGCCGGACATGCAGTGGTACGTTTCCGGGCGAGAAGTTTATATTGGCAAAGATCTCCCCGTAAAAGTGGAACGTCTTGAGCCGCCGGCCCCCTTTGGACAGGAGAAACCTCAGCTCGCCAAACTCCTCTCCGAAGGAAAGATTCATGCTGCTCTTGTGGCCGGCGACTCGGGTTACCCCGGACTCTTCGGCGGCGGCTTATTGCCCAAAGCCATGGGCGAATACCCTGGGGTTAAGCCTCTTTTCGACAATGCGGATGAAATCATTCGTTATGTGCGCGAGAAACGCATTTATCCAATCATTCACCTCGTAGCCATGAAAGAAGAGACGTTGGAAAGGCATCCCGACCTCGCAGCTAAAGTAGTAGAGGCGTTTAAAGAAGCGAAGCGGCTATCGGTCAAGTACTTGAGCCCGGCTGCATTGGACGGATACGAACGCGAGAAAGCAGTGCTCGGCGAAGACCCCTACGCGTACGTTTTAGGAGAGACGGAAAAGCGAACCATGCTGGCGTTGGGACGCTATCAAGTCGAACAAGGCCTGCTGAAAGAATGCCCGGCATTGGAAAATCTCTTTGTCCGCGAAGCCTTCGTCTAGCCGCATCAGGCGATAACGGGGCCATCTCAGCGCCGAACCCCAAGATTCCGCCCGTTTGGCGAACGAGTCCCGCCAGGGCATACTGAGTAGGGTACCGAAGGAACCAACACCGAGAGACCCGAATATAGGCTGTTCCTAAGGTGGGATAGACTCGGGCGAGTCTCGATAGGTTGAAAAAGAAACCCATAAAAAATACCGCGACGGAACGCAAAACCGCTACGGCAGCCGTCATCCAGGAGCGGCAGCGCATCTCGCGCGAGCTCCATGACCGGGTTTTGCAGCTCTTGTCGAGCGTCAAGATCAGGGCCGAAGTCTGTCGCGGCGAGTTGCTTGCCAATCCACGGTCATTGGAGAGAGAACTCGAGATCATTGAAACGGAAGTCGAAAGAGCCATTACCGAGATTCGTAATTTGCTCGCCGAAAGCCAAAACACGGCCGAGCTCAAAGCGGGCACGTTGGAGCGAAGACTAAAAGCAGAATTGGACATTTTTCGATCCCGGACCGGATTCAACATAAATTTCCAATGCTCGGTGAGCGCGCGCAACCTGCCGTACGAAATCGAAAAGGAACTTTACTTTACCCTGCGCGAGGCAGTCTTGAATGCGGTGCGGCATTCGCGCGCAAGCGATCTGAATCTCTCCCTCCGTCAAAGCCCCGCGGGTTTCGAAGCCACGTTGCGCGACAATGGCGTGGGATTCAACGTTTCTTCGGTGGAAGGGCACAGCCACTACGGCCTCAAAGGGATGAGAGAAAGAATACAAAAGATAGGCGGGCAACTTACGATTCAAACCGCGCCGGGTAAAGGCACCGAAATTTCAATGACCGTTCCCGTTCGGAAGCAGCGTTTGACCGGCAGCGCTTGACTCTGCGACGGCGCTAACTCAGGCGCTCGCCAGATCGTTAAGGCTCTCCCCTGCAACCCGGTAGACTGTCCACTCGCTCATCGGCGCGGCGCCGAGCTTCTTATAAAACTTGATCGCCGGCTCGTTCCAATCCAGCACCGACCATTCCAGTCTTCCGCATTGACGTTCTTTGGCGAGCCGCGCTACGTAAAGAAGCAGCGCCCGTCCGAATCCCCGTCTTCGATACGGCTCATCGACGAAAAGGTCCTCGATGTAAATACCGGGTCGCCCTAAGAAAGTGGAGAAATTGTGAAAGAACAGGACGAAACCGACGGGCTCCCGGTCTAAATAACCGATCGCCACCTCGGCGGTTCGCCGGGCTCCGAATAACGTTTGGCGCAAGGTCTCTTCAGTCGCCACCACGTCATTGGAAAGCCGTTCATATTCGGCGAGCTTTTTTATGAACGCGAGAATCACCGGCACGTCGAGGGCGCCCGCCTGCCGAATCTCGAACCCTGCCAGTTGTGTGCGAGAAGTCATTGG
>JBOHVS010000262.1:0-5245 GCA_050735975.1 Binatia bacterium
TAATTTCTACGACTGTTCGTCTTGAAGAGGAGGACGTCCGGGCGTTGAAGCGAGCTCGGGCCGCAGGCCACTCTGCCTCCGACCTGATTCGCAAAGGGCTACGAGTGGTCGCTTCACGGTACTACGCCGGTCATCGTCCACCGTCGACCGCTCTGTTCGAGTCCACCGACAACAAACTGGGCGATGAGGCTGAGCTGTTCCGAGATCTTGAGACTTGATCCCGCCAATCGTTGCAGACACCGGCGGACTTCTTCGGGCCCTCGCCGGTACCGCGGACGGCAAGCCGAGCTTCCCTGAGTACGAGGAGGTCTTGACTTCGGCGAGTCTGGTAATTGTGCCGGCGCTCGTTCTCGCCGAGGTAGATTACTTTCTTCGAGACAAGCGGTCGGTAATGCGAAAACTCATGGCGGAGATCTTCGACCCTCAGACCCGCTACGACTATGAGCCTCCTATTCCCCTCGACATGATTCGAGCGCTCGAGCTCGACGCCCGATTCAAGGATCTCAACTTGGGTCTCGTCGACAGAACGGTTGCCGCTGTTGCTGAACGGCGACGTGTCTACCGAGTTCTGACGACTGACCGTCGAGATTTCGGGGCGATTCGGATCGGTCCACGACTTACACGGGCCCTCGAGTTGCTGCCATAAAAAAGGGCGAGCGGGGGCCGCCGAATTTGATTTGAGCGCAAGCCTCAGACCAAGAGAGCGACGGAAAAGACAAATGAAATCGTAGGAGATCCTTCTTTTCTCCCCTTTGTTAGCATTTTGCCCAGCCCGATGATAGCCTATCGGAGCAGAGGTAACTTTATGAGCACGCTTACTATCACGCTCTCTGATGACCGTCTCGCCAAATTGCGAGAGATTGCCAGTCGCTTCAACATAAAGCCGGAGGACTTGGCCCGCGTTAGCATCGAGGAGCTACTGACACGGCCCGAGGAGTCGTTCCAACAGGCCGCTGACTACATTCTCGGCAAAAATGCGGAGCTGTATCGGCGTCTCGCCTAGTGCGCTATCTTACCCTGATCGAAGCGCTTGAATTACATCGCCGGATCATCGCGCAGTCCGGGGGATCTTTGGGCGTCCTCAACCTGAACGCGTTGGAGTCAGCCGTAGTTCAGCCTCGCATGACGTTTGAGGGCAAAGATCTGTATCCATCTGTTATCGAGAAGGCCTCGGCTCTCGCCTATTCGCTTATCAACGGTCACCCTTTCATCGACGGCAACAAACGGACAGGGCATGCAGCCATGGAGGTTTTTCTGGTTCTGAATGGTTTTGGGATTCAGTCATCGGTGGATGAACAGGAACGAGTTATTCTGCAGGTGGCGTCCGGCGAGATGGATCGTGATGCGTTTTTAGTTTGGCTTCGCGATCATGTTGTTGCGAAGGCTTAAAGGTCCGAACGCTAACTCGTCGCGCCAGACCGATCTCTAAAAGCGATGGCCAAGCTCAAAAAATTCCGCCCTCGAAAGAATTATAATCCTCTCGCAATCGAAATAGAAATGGGAAATGCGATGGTTATCCCTCCTGATGAATAGAACTTACATATATCTTCGACTCGATCAACGTTCTCTTTTTCTCCAGCCAGCAGGGAGAATTTCACGAGTTCTCGCAGTAATACACTGGTCAGCGTATTGTGAGCATACTCACTCCGGTTAGGCTTAAGTGATGAATCCCGACCAAGACAAGAATCTCTCTAGCACAGCGGCGACCATAGCTGACCACCTTGCGCGCGCCTGGAATTATTGCGCCACACTTCGAGGTCTGCAACGATATGCACGCGAGTGCCCTGCCATATTAGACAGCAACGGACACTTTATCGCCACAATAACCTATGCGCTATGGGATTCACTGTTCCTGAATCTGAGCCACTGCTCCGATAACCGGAAGGAAGCTACAGGTTTTCCAAAGCTATTCAGGCAACTTCGGGCGCACTTACCAGAGGGACACGAACTTGTGCCTCAGGTCCAAGCCCAAGAGCGACGCCTTCGCGGACTAGACGTGCAGAAAAAGGTCGAGACCTGGAGAAACCAAGTCGTTGCCCATCATACGATCACTAGCGACTTCGAGGCCTTCTACAAAAAGAACGTCGTTTCGCTCGACGAAATTGAGCAAGTGATATGTGAGTTGAATGAGATCCTCCACGTATTCACACTCCCCCTCTGGCATCAGTGTTTCATGGTGAGAGACCTAGGTCAACATGCCCGCGAAGGTGTGGATCGACTTGTCACATGCATGATGAAATGGGCCAAACAACAGAATACACCGTGCCCTTGAGCCGCGCACGGGCCACGAGACGAGGATTCTGAGCGTTAGGCCTCGGAGTCGAGTGGCGGCTGAGCTGAGCGTTAGCGCTCAAGAAGAGAAAGCATAATGTGCACAGCCATCTATGAATGGTTCAATGGGCTAGATTCTGGGGGTGTAGGAAATCTCATTTCCACATTTGCGGCGGTCCTTGCAATAACAGGACTTATCTATCAGTCCCGTTCAACGCGAAAGCAGGTCAAGCTCCAAAACTTCATCGAATACACAAAGCGGTATCAGGAAATCATTCTTAATTTTCCTGAGAACATAAATGAACAGGACTTTTCCTTCGATGGTATGCCGGCAGAAGAAAGAGATAAGACTATGCGCTACATGCGAGCATATTTCGATCTCTGCTTTGAGGAATACACTCTTCATGAAAAAGAAGTTCATCGACAATGATCTTTGGTCAATATGGACGTGTGGAATGGAGGTGGCTTTCTCCAAGTCCGCATTTAAGCAAGCATGGGCGACTGTCAAGAAGGATACAAAATTTGGTTATGGCTTTGAGTCCTTTGCCGAGAATCAAATGCAGGACTAACAAGTGCTCAACCGAACGCGTGCAGACAAGGCGCGCGTCGGTTAGCGCCTTCGTTAGGGCTCGTGTACACCCCACGGCTATCATGACCAGGAGATCATTAAAACGGATCTCGCAGCAAGGCGGGTTTACGGCATCACCTGAAATTACTACGCTGGCGGCCCGCAGCCGGGCGGCGTATTGCTAAGGCATGTCACGACGAAACAAGATAGAGGCGCGGGATGCCTCGCGGTAGGGTATCGTCGGGATAGATTAAGGAAGGGAAGCCAGCAAAAGAGCGATAAGGTTTGCCTGACCCCCGATGGACCGGTTTGATTCAAGACCTGAGCCCAAAGGCGTCCGCAACCCTTTCACGCCGATGCCTCCAGGGAATCCTTCGCGATTTCTGGCAGGAAACCAGGTCGCCTGGTAAACGAGATCTCACAGATCAAGGATAAAGTTGACCCGCTCACGTGGGGTGCAATCGAGGCTGTCCGGAAGATCGGCAATATCGGAGCGCATATGGAGGCAGATACTAATCTGATCATCGATGTAGATCCCGACGAGGCCGAGTTGCTCATTGGGCTGGTAGAGACATTGCTTCGGGAGTGGTACATGGCAAGGGAAGAACGCAATGCCCGCATGGGTGCGCTCATGGCGGCTGCGAGCGCGAAGAAGCCAAAGGCGTCAGCGCCGTGAGAAACCTGGGTGCGCTAACCCGCCGCTGGAGCCGCCGGCTAAGTTTGTTCGGATGAAGCTGTTTGAGATAGCGGCTCAGCGGCATCGCGTTGAACCAATCGAGAATACAGAGTGGAATTTCCGCCATACGATTTTGATGCCTTAAACGAGACAGACATTCGAGAGGAAATTATAGCTCCTCTCCTTCGGAGTCTCGGCTACAGATCGGGAACAGAAAACAACATCATTCGTGAACAGCCGCTCAATTACCGTAAGAACTTTCTAGGTCGCAAGAAAGGCACAGACCCTGTCTTACGGGGTCGGGCAGATTATATTTGAGATGTGCAACAGCAGGTTCGCTGGATCATCGAGGCAAAGTCACCTGACGCGGCTCTAGATCGGGAAGTAGAAGAGCAATCTTGGAGTTATGCTAGTCATCCTGAAATCCGGGCAGTGTATTTCTGTCTGACCAATGGGAAAGAATTCAAGATTTTTCAAACGAACAGAGGACCGGAAGCAGATGCCATCTTTCAGTGTAGCTACGAAAGTCTCCAAGAGTCCCTTGATACTATTCATAATATTTTGTCACCAGAAGCGATTCTCCGAGATCAACCCAGGCAAGAGGTAGACCATGGACCGCCAATTGGTCCCGGTCTGCGGTCAATTGTCCGCGTAACTAATGGTTCTATTATTTTTCACAAGAACACGTTAGGCTTTCCGCCTCTGACCGGACTGACGATGGCAATAACTGAAGGGTCTCTGGAACGAAATGAAGATGGCCAGCTGGAGGCGTATATCGAGACTATGGTGCCGTTTCAGTCTCTTCAAAGGCTCAACGAAAAGCTTGGGTTGCACTCGTTACGGTTGAAAAGCAACGATTCATCGCTTTCCGTTGACCGAACTAATCCGACAGAATTTACTTCTACAACTGGCCACATTCTTCCCCAGGGGGAAATGGTATTGGATCTTACGACCTGGAAAGAGTTACCCTTCCCAATGAATATGAGAGTGGAGACTCATACGAGTGGTGCTGGATACCTGAAAGGTCGTGTGTTTCAGGGAGATTTCCAGGCGTTGCTCATTTATCAAGAAATAAGGCTTCGAGTTGGTCTCGAGGGTAGCTTTCGTGTCCATCTCTCGTAAAAGCAAAACAATGGGGTCGGGAGTCTTTTATAGACAGCTCTTTGGCAATTAATACTCCCGACCCCTTTGATCATTTCTAAGATTGACCACATTTCACCATTGGGCGCCGCTTAATGACCGACCGAGAAAAGAAATGGAAATGTAGAATGTCCCCTTTTCTCCTCCGGGCCGTGTCCGCGCAGCCTTCACGTTAGCCTACACAGTGGTTTGATGCTAAAATATAAAAATGTCGGAGGTCACGACGAATGACCAAGATCGAACAGATAGAACAAGATGTCCGTAAGCTTGACCGGGACGAGTTGGCAGCTTTTCGCAGGTGGTTCCGCGAGTACGATTCTCAAGAGTGGGATCGCCAGATTGAAGAAGACGTCAGAGCCGGCAAACTCGACAAGCTAGCGGAAGAAGCCTTGGCTGCACATCGCGCTGGGAAGAGCAAGGAGCTTTGAGGCACTTTGCTTCTCCCGGTTTTTGGGCGTGCTACCGAGCTCTTCCGAAACCGATTCAAGAGCTTGCAGACAAGAACTTCGAACTTCTCAAGTCAAACCCTTCTCACCGATCACTGCGCTTCAAGAAAGTTGGAAAGTACCGCGCCGCGCGGGTTGGTCTGC
>JBOHVS010000263.1:0-2574 GCA_050735975.1 Binatia bacterium
GGTGCGAACATCACGACGGATTTTTTCGGGATTGTTTAATCATCTTGTCTCTTTTTATCGTGACGCAATGCTCGTGCCAAAGAACTACCCCCCGATTGCGGTTGTAATTATATCGTACTACGATATAAGCGTTGTGAGGCGACACCTGTGTTGTTTCACGGCAAGCGCATCTCCGGGCACCGAACTAAGTTGACGATCCTACGCGATCGCCTCGAGCAGCAACTTCAGGTTTAACGGTGACATGAATAGAGCCGCGCCCCCGATTTTGAGCCCAGAGCCGCTCCCAAAAGTTGGCTTTGCGCGGATTCCTAAGCTTCTGATCGTTGAGGAAAAGGGCGAAATAAAGAGGCTGCTAAAGGACCGGTTTTCTGCCGGTATTTGCTTAGACGCTTTGCCGCTCCCCGATGGGCTTCCGGATAGGCTGAGAGGGACGACTTACGACATGCTTATCTGGGTCGCCGAGAATTCCCGCTTGCACAAGTCTAAACTGCAGGACGTGTTCGAGCAGTTCTCCACGAATTCGCCGCAAACCCAAATACTCGTCATCTCCGATCAAGAACCCGACCCGGTGCGTTTCGCGCGCAAGGGCGGAAACTATCAATATATCCCCGAACCGATCGACGGAGATAATTTGTGCAATTTGATCAAGGTGGCGCTCGAAAAGCACCCTTTGAGCCAAAGCATGCTCGCCTATCCCGAGGTCCGTGTGCTTGCGGAGTTCGAAGGCATGATCGGGATCAGCCTGCCGATGCGGGAAGTTTTCCAGCAAATCATGGAAGCTTCATCCGTAGATATTCCCGTGTTAGTTACAGGGGAAACGGGCACGGGCAAGGAACTGGTGGCAGCAGCGATCCACAATCGAAGCAAGAGAAAAAGCAAACCTTATATTCCGGTCAACACCGGCGCTATCGCGCCCGAGCTGATTGCGAGCGAACTCTTTGGCCATGAGAAGGGAGCGTATACGGGAGCCGTTGACAGACGCCAGGGATTTTTCGAGCAGGCCGACGGCGGAACGATCTTTCTCGATGAAATCAGCACGATGGACGAGAAAACTCAGGTCGGACTTCTGCGCATCCTCGAAACAAAAACTTTTCGTCGCGTCAGAGGCGAAAAGGACATCCATACCGACGTTCGGGTTATTGCCGCAACCAATGAGGATCTGGAAGAGGCGATTAAAAAAAGGCGGTTTCGAGAAGATCTATACTACCGCTTGGATGTGTTTCAGGTCCATCTGCCCCCGCTTCGCGATCGCCCGGGAGGGGTGACGCTTCTCACCAATCATTTCGTCGTTGTATTTAACTCGTTGTACCAGAAAAATGTCAAGGCAGTCTCGCCGGAGGCTTACCGATGCCTGAGACGGTATTCCTGGCCCGGCAACGTGCGTGAGTTGAAGAACGTAATTCAACGTGCAGTTTTGATGGCCAAGGAACAAGAACTGACTTTGGACTTTATTCCATCAAGAATAAGAGAAGCAGCCGAGCCCAACCTCGGTTCGGTGATTCCGCAATTCCCGATCCGCCCTGGAATGACCCTGCAAGATGTGGAGAAAGAGTTTATCGCCATGACCCTTGCTACGACGCGCGGAAACAAGAAAGAAGCCGCCCTGCAGCTCGGCATCAGCCGGCGCGCCCTTTACAACAAGCTTTCAAAATATGGACTGAGGTGAGTAGAAAATGCACGCTACATAGAGTCGCTCCGCGGCGGGTCTCGCAATCCGTGTGACCTTTTCTGCGCTTGAATCCTCTTGCCTGTGATTAATGTGCACACTGCGTTCATCCCCTCCTTCCGCTACGGGCGTAATGTAAAATTATTGCACGTCAAATTTGCGTGAAGAGTGGCGCAAATACGGCCGTTTCTATGCCAACTCCCTGTCGTTCATAGATCTCTTCGTTTGGCATGTGATTTGCGCCTTAGACCGCCATATCCATGAATTCAGAACATTCCACGAGCAGGGGCAAGATAATGCTTGTCTGTTCGAATCCGTCTGACGAGGTAAACAAGTGCCTCCGCGCGACCGGATGTGAGGTCATTAGGGTAAATGACGGTGAGACCGCGATAGTTCAGGCGCAGCATGCGATCTTTGATTTAGCCGTGCTCGTCTCTACTGGAGAAGCGATGGATTTGGCTGAAACAGTCTTTAATTTGAGAGACATTAGCCGATCGATGCAAATTATTATTATCTCCGACTCCCATGGCATCGAGGAGGAGGCTCCGGCAGAGGTTATTGCCCATGCTTCTCCGAACACTCGGGCGCTCACCGTGGACGAACTGGCGGCATACTTTGGAATATCCGGAAGCTTACCTAGATGAGATATGGGAGTCGTCAGAAAAAAACTAACCAGGATCAGGAGGAATGTGCCATGCAATCATCTAGAAACATAAAAGCTTGGCAGGCTTTCTTGTTGGCTAGTACCTTAGTTATGTTTTCCGTCGTCTGGTTTACCGGGAGTACTTTTGCGGAATTATTACCGCAAGGGATGACGGGAATCATCAGGGAGAAAACCGATCAGGGCGTTGCATACATGACAGGAGGGGTCGGGATCGGCGAACGAGAAGCGATGGAGAACTGGGGTA